>JAFTXE010000079.1 GCA_017461745.1 Clostridia bacterium
ACCTCCTTTTCGGAAGCCACAGCATTACGAAGGGCTATCTTACGTTTTGATATTTTTGAACGCACTACGGCACTAACCTGTAGGTCTGCCATATAAATCGATATTTTTTTGATATTTTCCTCGGTTTCGGGGATTTTAACCTTCTCAAACAGATTGACTCTTTGAGAAGTTGCAAGCAGTTCAATCTCTAATAATCTGACCTGTTCATCTAACACTTCCGCCTCTAAATCAAGGGACATTGCCTTTTCCATATGGTTTGCGGCGATATCCACCCAAAGGGGTGTTTCGTAAAGATCATAATCTCCTCGTGAGAAATCCGCGCCTTCAAACGTAGGAATGTCAACGCCTGCAATATTTCCTTTTCCTTTACGAATATTGCTGACGGTTATAATTCCTTTTGGAAAGGCATCCATTTCACTAAAAACAGCTATCCATTCACGAAAGCCGAATTCAAGGTCTGCTCTTTCTTTTCTCACGGCTTTCGCGTTGGCTTCAATTGTGCGGATCTCCGATTGGAGTTGTTGCTTTTTCAGTGTCAGAGTAGGCAAATATCTGCGGTACATTTTAAGTGCATCCTTTTGTACCTTCAACTCGTTTTTAGTCAGTTTGATTTTTGCCAAAACTACAGACCTCCTTACCCTTTAGTCCAAAATTCATCAGTAAGGTCTGATTTGATTCCCGTTTCGTCCTTTTCGAAACAGTCCGCTAAAATTTCCCATCCCAAATCAAGTGCATCCTCAAGCGGAAGATTAACGGAAAGCGACATTAGCTTGCTTTCAAAAAGTTCGCCGTATTTCAGCAATTTTTCATCCCAACGGCTCATAGAAAAGCCCATGTTTTTCTTTTCAAGCGTTTCCTTGTAAGAAGAATAAAGGCGAATCATCGCATCCATAAGTGCCCGATGGTCTTTTCGAGTTTTGCCGTTTACGTTTTGCTTAAGTCTGGAAAGAGAACCGAACGGCTCTATACGGCCGCCTTTAAGATAGTACTGACCCTCGGTAATATATCCCGTATTGTCGGGGACGGGATGAGTAACGTCATCACCGGGCATTGTAGTAACGGCTAAAACGGTAACCGAACCTGAATCAGCAAAGTCAACCGCCTTTTCGTAACGGGAGGCAAGCTGAGAATACAGATCACCGGGATATCCACGGTTAGAAGGAACCTGTTCCTGCGTAATAGCAATTTCCTTCATAGCATCGGCAAAGTTGGTCATATCAGTAAGAAGCACCAATACGTCTTTATTCTGAAGCGCAAATTGCTCCGCTACCGCCAACACCATATCGGGAATCATCATACATTCAACGGTAGGGTCAGAAGCAGTATGAATAAACATAACGGTTTTGCTGAGCGCTCCGCCTTTGGAAAGCGCATCCTTAAAATACAGAAAATCATCATATTTAAGGCCCATACCGCCAAGAACGATCACATCGGCTTCTGCCTGCATTGCAATTCGGGCAAGAAGTTGGTTGTACGGCTCACCTGAAATAGAGAAAATGGGCAGTTTCTGAGAAACAACCAAGGTGTTGAACATATCGATCATAGGAATGTTGGTTCTCATCATTCGGTTGGCGAGAATACGTTTAGTGGGATTAACGGAAGGGCCGCCGATGGATTTCATATTATCCGCAAGTGCGGGGCCTTTATCTCTCGGCTCTCCTGAGCCGTTGAATATACGGCCTAATAGATCTTCGCTGAAAGATACTCGCATTTCGTGACCGAGGAAACGAACTTCATCTCCTGTAGAAACGCCCTGACCACCTGCAAACACCTGCAAAGAAACGATATCTCCCTCAATCTTATTAACCTGAGCCAAGGACTTGCCGAAGCGTGTGTTGATCTGTGCCAATTCCTTATACTTAACATCATTTGCTCGGACAGTAATAACGTTACCGATAATAGATTCTATTCGATTATATACTTTGTTCACTCTTATTCACCGTCCTTTAACAGTTTTTCGGCAGGAGCGGATAATTTACCGTCACACTGACGATACAATGCATCGATCTCGGATTCTGCTTTTTTAAAAGCCTCGCTTTCAAACTCGGTATAATTCCAGTCAATAAATTTTTGACGCATACGATTGAAGAAGCTACGTGCATCGTCTTTGCTTCTGACAGCGTAACTGCTGCCCAGAATATATACTAATTTATCCGTAACATAACGCTGACGCTGTCTGCCGCAGTTTGCCTCAATCAAGTCGAAGGAGTTCTGCTGAAGATAAACGGCATCGAGCATTTCAGACTTTAAGTATGTAATGTAATCCAAAAGAGTCGTACCTTCTTCACCGATAACCTTCATCATAGAACCAATCTCATAGCCGTAATGAAGAATATTTTTACAAAAATCCAATTTTTCGCCGTCAATAACGCTGGTATATTTTGACCACGAGATAAGCGGATCAATGGCTGGATACTTTCTTGCATCCGAGCGTTCACGGGAAAGTCCGTGGAAAGCGCCTACAACCTTTAAGGTTGCCTGCGTTACGGGCTCTTCAAAGTTGCCGCCCGCAGGGGATACGGTACCGCCAATAGTAACGGAACCCGTACTGCCGTCAGGCAAGCGGACGTAGCCTGCCCTTTCATAGAATGCGGCAATATAGGATTCAAGGTATGCGGGAAAGGCTTCTTCACCGGGAATTTCCTCAAGTCTTCCCGACATCTCACGCATCGCCTGAGCCCAGCGCGAGGTCGAGTCTGCCAACATAAGAACATCAAGTCCCATTTGGCGATAGTACTCAGCAAGTGTTACCGCAGTATAAACCGAAGCCTCACGGGAAGCAACGGGCATAGAAGAAGTGTTACATATAATAATGGTTCGTTCCATAAGCGAACGGCCTGTTTTGGGGTCGATCAGTTCGGGGAACTCCGTCAGTGTTTCAACGACCTCGCCTGCTCGCTCACCACAAGCGGCGATAATAACAATATCTACGTCCGCATATTTTGACGTGGTATGCTGTAGTACCGTTTTCCCTGCGCCAAACGGTCCGGGAGTACAATAGGTTCCGCCCTTTGCTACGGGGAAGAAGGAGTCGATAAGTCTAACCTTCGTTTCCATCGTTTCAATAGGTGCTAACCTCTCGCTATAACATTTTACCGCGCGTTTGACAGGCCACTTAAACGACATAGATATAGGCATCTCACGGCCTCGCTCATCAGTTAACACAGCAATCGTTTCTTTAACGGTATATTCGCCTTTATTTGCAATGGATTTTACCGTATAGTTTCCAAGCAGATAAAATGGAATAAAAATTTTATGTGTAAACGGACCTTCGGGAACCGTTCCAATATATTCGCCCGCACGAACAATGTCGCCCGCCTTCGCAGTCGGTGTGAACTCCCATTTCTTTTCCGTATTAAGTCCGTCTGCGTAAATTCCTCTTTCCAAAAACCAACCTGCCTGCTCTGCTAAAACGGGAAGCGGGTTTTGCAATCCGTCATATATCTGACCAAGCAATCCGGGACCGAGTTCTGCCGAGAGCATATCTCCCGTAAAATCCACCTTATCACCGCATTTGATGCCGTCGGTCATTTCATAAACCTGCACCTGAGCTATATTGCCTTTTATACGGATAACCTCGCTTTTAAGAGCGGTATCACCCACAAAAACATAGCATATTTCGTTCATAGAAACGTTGCCGTCAAATTCCACCGACACCAAGTTTCCGTTTATACTTACTACCTTCCCTTTATTTTCGGTCATTGTTTCGCCTCCAACCTATCTCCATTCAATATGGAGTTATAAATATTTTTATATGCTTTTTCTCCAAGTTTTGTATCAAACTGCCTCATGCGAAGAAGCAACTTTAATTTGAGCCCGTAATAGAAAACATAATCCTCAGAAAAACTATCCATAGGTCTTAGCGTTTCTAAGATTTCCAAACGATATCCATTTAGATATTTTTCCGCTTCCATTGGATTTTCGATTTCTATTGCCGCACTTGCCGCTTTGATATACTCCACGGGAAAAATTCTGTTCTCCGTATCAAATGGCTTCTTCATTTTCTCCGCCCGAACTTTACCAAGTGCAAATCGAAGATTTCTCTCACTTTCGTTCCAAGCATCAATCAAAGCAGAACCCGAACTATCACTGTTTTTGGGAGGTGCTAAAGTAAGCTTTTTTATAGCCTCCTGCGACCTTTTCCCTAAAAAGCTGTTGCAAAGCTCCGTAAACCGTTCTTCTGTAATCGGAAGCGGAGTGTTTTCACTTATCCCATCCAAAGACGGCAACTGCGATATTAAATAATATTCAGCCATAGTTATTACTTCGCCTCTTTCAAAAACTCGGTAACTTTAGGACTAAGATAGTTCGAAAGCATATCCACAACCGCTTCTGCCGAATAGTCGTAATATGCGCTACCGTTATTCACAGCAATGCGGAATCCACCGTCAAAATTATCATTCGCCTTCAAAGTAATACCCGTTAACATTTTTTCTTTAAGAGCTGCCAGCAAGGTTTCTTCCAACTTGTTAAGGTCTTGAGTGTTTAAAATCACCGCGATATCTTCCGCGTCAGGCCTATTTGCCCAGCTTTCAACAATGCTGATAATCAGCCTTGCGAATGCATCTGATGAATATACGGCGGTAACATTTTCGCCAACGATAGCCTTAAGCTCTCTCGTTACACTTTCTCTGAATGAAATCAACAAATTGCGTCCTGCTTGACGGATAGCATCCTCACTTGACTTCGTCATTCGCTCATTTTCTTTTTTAGCTTCTTGAAGAATTCTTTCCGCTTCTGCCCTAGCTCTCAAAATGATTTTTTCAGCCTCGTCGTTTGCAGCTTTTAGTATAGCTTGCGCCTCTGTTTCTGCGGCTTCCACTCCATCTTTTTTGATTTGGTCAATAAGTTCTTTCAGTTGTATTTCCATTATGCTTTCTCCTTTACGCTTTATGTTATAAATATAATCGTTCAAATAATGTCAACTGCACGCTTCCCGCAAGAATGGTCACAAGGAAGCAGAGCGATATGATCCGCGTGGTTAAGAGTGTGAAATTTTTCCCTAACCATAAGATTTTCCTCCAAAAAGCATAGAGGAACCAACGTTCTCTACAGTCAGCTGGTTCCTTTTTAATTATTCATTTTTATAATTATATCACATTGTTTTATTTCTGTCAATACATTTTTATAGAAGTTATCACAAAAACTATCGTAAATATATAACGAGAATACGAAAAAGTCGCAAGCTCCTTAATATACGGTGTAATTTCCGAATAGTTCATTTCAGAAAATAAAGTGTGCGCTCCGATAAATCGGTATCTCAATTGTTATAGATGTCAAAGAAAGAATACTATAATGGCGCATATGAATATAAATACTGCCGTCCCGATATTGAAATAATATCCCCTGCGGCTACTGTTTCATTGTATATAGATTTAGCAAAGATAGCCTCCGACAGGGATTTTTTCTATCGGAGGCTTTTGATTTGTTCTCTTTGTTTATTTTGCTGATAGATAGTTCAAAAACACACTTTGTCAGCAGTCCGACTTCTCTGTTTCGACTCTGAAGCTTGCTATCACTTTATTTTACTCTATTTGATATATATTCTGATATCGCCCGTATCCGTCGTAATTTTACACAAGCCACCGTCTGTGCTTTCCGGGATTTCCGTATCACCCGTGTCGGTTCTTACGTCAAATCTCTTTCCCGTGAGCAGCGCTCCCTCAACGTCGCCCGTCGAGGTCTCTATTTGTATCTCCTTTGCGTCACAGCTATCAAAGATTATATCTCCCGTGCTTCTTTCAATTAAAAGCGTTTCAGCGGCAATCACGTTATATAACACCACGTTTCCCGTATCACCGTCCGACACAAAGCTTTTACATTCAACGTCGCAAAGCCTCGTTCTACCCGTAGTAACGCTTATATTTATCTCCTCGGCACACTCCAAGTGCTCAAGCGTTACGTCACCCGTAGTAAGTGATATTCCAACGGCTTGCGCGCTTATTCCCTCAAGCGTTACGTCTCCCGTGCTCAACTCTATTTTTATATTCTCCGAAGCTGATGAATAGCATTTCACGTCGCCCGTGCTTGTGTCCACGTCGATATTTGCGAATTTAAGCTCCTTCCGCAATTCAACGTCTCCCGTGCTTGTATCTACCGTCAGCAAGTCGTATTCATTCTCGGGCAAGTATATAGTTATAGAAGAATTTTCAAATGAAAACAAAGATATACGGTCAAACCAATTTCTCGTATCCTCAATATCCACGGTAAGCACTCCGTCAATTACGGTGACGGTATGAGCCGCCCTTGTTTCCTCGTAGCAAGTCACTCGGCACGTGCCGTCGTCAGAGCGTATGAGCGTGAGGTCAGCTGTATCGGTATTAACAGAAATACTGTTAAAATCCTCGTCTATATCGTATTCCTCCGTTTGATATTTTGCGGTGTTCAGCTTATTTATATCCCAATCGGCAGCAAAGGCAACGCCCAAGAGAAGAACAATGCCGACGACAACAAGCAAAGACGCTACTAAAATCCATATTTTCATTCTTATCCCACCTTTCTTACAACCAAATTTTTAACACCAAGAACTGTTTTTTTGATGATCCAAAATATTCCCTTGGTTGCCGCCATACAGCCGAAGAACATAAATATCGAAAGACCCGCGCATATTATACCCATTCCGACAAGTGCGACACCCGCAAAGCCATGTTTATTAAAGACGGCGATACAAACGCCGAGCACTATTCCGCCAAGCGCGCACGCGACAAAAGCTACTTCAACAGCCCAAAGTGCAATTATCAGTGAGCATAGCACTATATACGCCGACAGCACGACCGCCGCAGCAGCTATCAGCAGTGAAAGCCATATTGGAGAGCCAAGGACGAGAAGCACTATTTCCCATGCTCTGAGACTTCGTCCCGAGCGCGCTTTTTCCTTAACTATTTTACCAAGCGGAGTTTCGGAAATTATCTGAGCAGATATGTCGTTTACGTCTCCTATTCCACTCACCGCCTCTTCCTCGGTAAAGCCTTCTTCAATTCTATCGTCTATCATTTCCGAATAGAAGCTCACTCGCTCGTCCACGTCGCTCTGCGGTAATCCGCGCAGGGCTTCTCTCAACCGTTCAAGAAATTCCTTTTTATTCATTTTCTCCGTCCTCCTTGGTTACGAACCTGTAAATTGCGATTATTTCCTTCCAATCCTTTTTGAAATCCTCTATTCTGCTTAAGCCCGCTTGGGTGATTTTGTAGTATTTTCTCAATCTGCCGCAATGCTCAGCACTCCGCACCGTCAGCAGCTCAGCGCTTTCAAGGCGCTTCAGAATAGTATAGAGCGTGGACTCAGACATTTCGATATACGGCTTCATATCCTTTATTATTTTATAACCGTAGGACTCTTCGTCCTTTATAGCCGCCAGCACGCAAATATCCAGCAAGCCCCGTTTTAATTGAATATCCATAAGATACCTCCTGTTACATAATACATCATATCACGAAGTATTATTTTTGTCAAGAGCAAATCAGAAAATATTCAGTTTTTTTCAGAAAACTCTTGACAAACCGTTTTTTATAGAGTATAATATTTACAGTTAGCATATGCTAACCCCGTTCTCTTTTGCAAAGCCGAGGCTTAAAATTCAGCAAAATAAAGAAGGTATTCAGCCTTCTTGTCCATCGGGTCATCGTTTTCCGTTTTTCGATGACCCGATTTAATTTTCTATTGTGCTGTTTTGCATTTTTCAGTCGCAATAACCGTATGATAGCAACCATAGCTAAACAAATTATGATTTATCGGGGAGATGCAAGGGACGCAAGGACGCGAGGGGACGCGTTGTCGCTTTTCGAGAAAAGCTCCGCAAAAGCTTTCTTGCAGGGTTGTAGCCCTTTATAACAATTATAAATCCAAGAATAGCTTTAAG
>JAFTXE010000004.1 GCA_017461745.1 Clostridia bacterium
ATAGTAGGGATAGATTCCCGACATCAGCATCAAAAAGACGCACACACCGAGCACACGTACTACGCGCTTGATATCCCTTCTGTTCAGTATGACGAGCGCAACGCCCACTGCAAAGATCAGCAGCGTCAGTATCGCGCATATAGATAATATCACTTCACCGTTCATAGTTGCTCCTTTTCGTCTCTCTTATTTGCCGAACAATGCATCGAAAGCATCATTCGCCGCGGCAACATCGATTTTCTTTTCTGTTGCTGTGGGTGCAATTTCATTAGATTTAGCTTTTTTAGCGACTTTTGCGGCAACCGGGGGTGTCGCCATTTGTGCTGCCCCGTTACCGAATATCGCATCAAACGCCTCGTCCACAGACATTGTATCATTACTTGAGGAGTGTACCGTTACGGAAATTGCAGGATCGTCATCAATCTGCAATCCGGGAACAGACACGGTGTTGCCAATGGCCTCAAGCTGTTTCTTGAGTTCAAGTGCTTTTGTTCCGTCAATATCCGTAGCTATCGTTGTCGGTGCTTTGTCAACCATGCCTTTTGCCTTGGCAAGCCCAAGCCCCAACGTTTCACATAATATTTTTGTTGTCATTAAGGGTTGGTTGCCAACCTTTTCTAAAATAAAGCTGTATTTCTTGTCAGCCATTGCGATTTACCCCCATTTATATTTCAGCCTGCACACAGGCGTCATCGTCAAAGTAGTAATCCTTCATCCATTCGATTGCCGGAGCATATCCCGCTTCGGCAGAACAAGAGATCCAATTAGCCGCTTCATTCAAATCTTGTGTACGCCCACGACCAAGCTGATAGCAGATGCCGAGCTGATACATAGCGTAGGGCTTGCCCATTTTCGCTTGTTTGATTAAGGTACGAAGCTTTTTTGATTTACTCATTGCTGCATTTCCTTTCGAAGAGTTCAACGGTCCGATAGATGAAGTTTATTATTTTGTTCCTGTTGCCAGCTCATCCACATTCTCCAATGATACAATATCCCCGATATCGCAATCAAGATGTTCACATATGCGAATGAGTATTGTCATCGATACTTCTTCATCGCGGCGCAACTTGGTTAACGTGTTTGGAGCTACGCCAATTGCTTTTCTCAAATCACATTTACTCATTTTTTTGTCAACAAGGAGCTTCCAGAGTTTGTTGTAACGAATTTGCTTTGCCATAATAACCTCGCATTTATAATCTTATAATTATAGTATAGCATATATTTCTCACTTTTTCAATAGACTTGGAAATATTTATAGCATACTTTCGCAAATTCTTGCGAATTATAAAAATATCGCTACCACGTAGGGGTAGCGATTTTGTGTTATTCTGTTAATGTTTCAATGGCAATTTGCATACCAAGTTTGAACGCATATTCGAAGATAGCTGCTTCGGCAAGGCTTACGTACTCATCCCAGCAGTCGTGGAACTTTTCGAAAATTTCTTTCTGCTCGTCGGTGAAGGTCTTTTCCAAGTCCTCGTGATGCCTTGCCATGTATTCCATAAGTTCTTTCATTTCCGAGGAGTTGTTTCTGCTGTCCTCTTGCGGAATGATATTTCCGTGCCATAGCTCTTTTATCATACTTTTCATAGGTTGCACCTCCTGTTAGCACAATAACATACCACAGAAGAGAGAGGAAGTCCAGCACTTTTTCGAAAATAAATCCGGGCTTTTTTCACGGGTCTTTTCTTTGACTACTGCACATCATTTTTTGCGTGTTGAAAGTTAGGGGTTGACAGTTTTTCTGAAGTATGGTATACTAACGGCAGAAGAAAAAACTCGACACGGGGTGAACCTTTTAGTCACCTGACGGTATGAGTTTTGCATATATCGGATCGGTATATCGGTTGGAGAATTCGGCTTGACCACACCTTTGACCATCTACAGTCTTGGACTGTGTGGAAACAGTGCGAACGAGAGCATCGGAAAGCACCGCTTTCGGACTAAAAAGCACCGAAAAGTCGCAAAAATCACTTAAAAATCAAGTGTGCAACTCTTCGGGAATACACGATACAAGGTGCGAACGCATACCGTCATCGGATTGGTGTAGTTTATAACCCACGCGTCAGGGCAGCATTCCTTTATCGCGTTTCCTATGACTTCAAACATAGGAATAGTACGTAAAGCTCTTACGATACCGCCGGGGCCCGAGGTATCTCCAACGGATTGATATATTCCATACTTCTCAGGAGCGTGAACATCGGAATGCATTTCATCAAAAGTACCGGGCAATATGGATATAACTACGAAATCAGCTCCCGTAAGCGCTTCCTCAAGCGTTTTCGTCGCATGATATTTCCATTCGCTCTTTGCGCCTTCAATACCGATATATTTGTTTCCTATGATTTCGTTATTGAGCGCTGCCTGATAATCTATATCGTAAAGATATACGTCTCCGCTGATATCATCAGCCGAAACAAGATCACTCATGAGACCCCACGCCCAGCCGCGTGAGCCTCCGCCTACGTACGCAATTTTTATATTTTCCGCTTTACCCGAATTAAAATTAATCATTTTTCTCCTCCAACAATTATCTTGAACGGCTTCCCTTTATCCGTCAAACATCTATTTTTCAGATGTTCCGAGACAAGTTTACCATTCACGATTATTATAGCACCTTTTAATGCTTTTTTCCTTAAACGTATTAACATTTATGCGCTAATTTCTTTGTTTAATTAACGCAGGGTACAGTTATTCAACAGTTTAAACCCAAATATTTCAAATTAATTATGCATTTTGTACAACCAATATAATACCAATTTTAAAATTCAGCCGTGTTTTCATATCCTATAAGGAAGTATATTTCTCCACTTACGTTTTCGCCTTTTAAATAGCTTCCTTCTATTACGTCGCAATCGGGAGAAAAACGGGTATCGTATATGGGCGTATAAGTAGTTTTAACGGTAGACACAGCACATTCGCAGGTCTTTTCGCTAAACAGTCTTACCGTCGCATTTTTCAAACCCGAAATACGGATAGCGCGTCTGTATCTCGTGCTTTTGGGAGGCCATTCTCTGCACGAAACGACTCCTTCCTCTTGCTCGACGAATACTCTGCATTCTCTATGCTCGCCACGACTGAAGCGGTAAACTGAGCAACCGTCACTGATCTCCGCCTCAGTACCGCATAATATAGGCGCTCCAAGCGGAAATCTAAGCTTCGCGGCTGTAGTGGTATCCGCATTATACGCTGAGAACATCCAGGCATTATCGTGTCTTGATACGGAAAGCGTCGGCGGTTTGGATTTTTCGTTTTTCCTGCAAAATTCTATGAGGTATCCGTATTTCTTTATCGCTTCTCGCAAAGCTTTAACGCCTCCTCGGACGTCTACTCTATCAAAGCCCTCAATATTCTTGATTTTATTCAGTCCCTCGGCAGTTCCGTATACAATTACGTTTACTCCTTGCTTCTTTAAATCCAAGAGCTTTTCAAGAACCTCTTCTCTGTGCGGAACGGGAGTTATAATAATACGTCCGTTATAGATACCGCCGTCGTGCAATAAGAAATTATCCGTTGATGCCACACAGCAAAGTGGGAAGCCGTCATTTATAGCGTCACATATAAAATGATCGCCCAAATTCATTTCCTCAAGCATTTCCGATTCTTCAACCGAGGTATATTCCCTCATAGGATAAATCCAAACGAGCGGAGCTACGTCATCGGGCATATCCTTCTCAGCCTTCAGTAAATGCGGCAAGGACTCATTGACGCAGATATCGGGTAAGCCGCCGTATGAATTGTCGATGGAAAGGATGTTAAAGGTATTCGCGCCTTGTATTCTTCCCTTTTCATCAATACGCGATATTGACATAGGCAAGTATATATCGCTCGCCGCTCCGTCGTATCTATCGTACCACGGCGAATTTAACCACCACGGGTCGTGCAAATAATATCTGAAAGGAAATTTTTCATTGGGTAACTCACAAACGCGAGTCATGTGTCCCATTATTTCAAGTCCGAAGTTATCGTTTATAGCCGCCCAAGGCGAGTTAGGAGGCGCTACTATGTTAAGATCGGCATTATATATATCGTATAACGGCACTCCGTCGCTTGCGTAATCTATTCCCACGGAATTATTCGTTCCCCGCGTCTCGATAGGTATATCGGGGCAAGCGTCACGAAATAGCTTCCAAAATTCAAACACCTTATTTTTGGTTGCCGAAAGCTTATCGGTATAATATTTTTCTCCGTCGAATATTTTTCCCGTCTTTTTCCACGGGTCAGCGCTAAATCCAAGACCGTTAGACAGCCACAGATAATCAAAGCCCATATCACGCAGGAAAAATGACGACTGTTTTCCGAAAAACGTTGCAAACGGAGTACCCTCGGGAATTCCGTTGGGATATGCGGCATAGCGTCGCGTATCGCCGTGTAAAACCGACCATACGTCCACAAATCCGTATCCGTCACAGCCTGAGGATGAGCTGATACATTCTTTATGACGGTTATATCTGAAATCAGAAATAGCGAATTCGGGACCTATGTCAAAGGTTTCTCCAACTCGTACCGTTG
The DNA here is from genome assembly GCA_017461745.1 of Clostridia bacterium. GTDB lineage: Bacteria > Bacillota > Clostridia > Oscillospirales > CAG-272 > HGM12713. The sequence goes on from JAFTXE010000004.1 coordinate 4,513, forward strand.
CTTCGGGAAAAGCTTTTTTTCCTTCGGATTTAAAGCACTCAATTATTTTCTTCAGAATTTCGTACGTCATAACAGGCGCGTCGGGAATATAGTCCTGCTTTCGCTCGTGCAGCGACGTTTCAAGCGGAGCGCCATTCTCAAGATAAGGTAAGTTTGCCGTTCCGACGAAACGCGCCCATTCAAAGCTATCCTTAAGGTCGCCCGCATAATCAAGAAGCTCGCTTCCGTCGCCTACCCACAGCATAATTGAAACGGTTTTTCTGTTTTTGAGTAACGGACGCCATTGTTCAAAAACGCTTGCGCATACTTTTCGTATATATGCTTCGTCTGTCTTTTTAAACGGTTTTAAGCTCATCTCCAAAGTAATATCGTTAAACATAGCATTCTCCTTATTTGCTTTATCTTACTTCTATCAATTCTATACCGCTTATCCTTGAAAATTTTCTGAGTGTTTCCATATGATGTCCTACTCCAAGTGCCAAATGATGCGTAGGTCCTGCCTCACACCAACGGGCAAGGAAATCGCAAACCGAGCAGCCAAAGCTTACACGAGTATTGGTATTTCCCGTCTGAGGAATATCTCCCTCAAGAGAGACTCCCTCTGCCGCAATCATTCGGAATTTGCCGTTTCTGTCCACGTTAATGCTCAAAAGCGTCATAGGACCTGCCTTTAACGAAAACTCAACGCCCAATCCACTACCTGATTTTCCGTGATATTTTTTAAGCTTACGTAAGCGCGGCTTACCTTGCGCTATCTGTATGTTGTGAGGTCCGTCGTGACCAATCAGAACGACGTCATCATCTATATCGAACGGATGTATTTCGGCAAAAGAACCGCCACCGCCGATGTTCTTCATTATAAGCATTGCCGCAGCCGTTTTCAAGTCAGCCTCGCCCGCAAGAGGAATACCCGATGACGTTAACAGAGTATTTCCTATTATGAGATTTGCGGCAAGCTGCTCATAGGGATTATCGCGCTCACTTTTATAGTAATAAGCCAGCGCCGCCAATTTATTGTTATTCACGAGATTATCCAACGCAACCGATTGTCTTGCCGAATACTCCAGATCTTCTTTTTCCACGTAATCTGTCAAAGGGTCGATAGAAGGGTCGCAGATTTCAAAGATGCTTTTTATTTCCTCGACCTTACATGCTATTTCTTTATCCGTTGCATTCTCTGAAAGCTTATAAAGCTCACACATTTCTATCATTTTAACGTGACAGCCAAATGCGGCGGTAAATGCGGTGGGGTCGGTATGCATATCATACATTCCCTCATAAGTATGACCCAAATATCCTATCGTCTCATATTTGAAGCCTGCCATAGCGGAAGCTGCCGCTATCCAACCGTCAACCTCGCTTTTTATTTTTTCATGCTGCGCAGAGGAAGCAACTATGCACGGCGGAATTTTCTTTCCCATACGTTCATATACTCCCGCAATTTCGGGCATTGCGCAAACGTCATCGTTCAACAGCTGCATATACGTAGTGGTATGCAGATAATCAAGATGAGCAAGCGGTTGAATTGCCACTAATACCTGGGGAATATCTATATTTCGGGCAAACTGCGCGCATACGGCGGATGGAACGTACGTGGAAAGAATTATAAACAAAATGTCAGCATCTTCCTTCTTTAATCTTTTTACCGCCTCAAACGCCTCGTCTACACGATCAATATAACCAACGTCTATTATGTCCTGCTTTTCTTCATCAAAGTAATTCCGAAACTCCTTACTTTTAACTTCCAATTCTTCCTTCAAGCCCTCAAATTGCTCGAAGTAAATATGATGTCCTAAATTAACTATTGCGATTTTAGCCTTTTTCATAGCATATATCTCCGTTTCTATAACTTGTTTACGTATTAATTATATCATACGCCAATATTCACTTCAATAAATAATACGACCACAAATATAACAATCTGTCCATTTTTACTTGACATATTAATTACGTTTATGGTATAATATAGAAAAATATATACGGGGATTTTTACGATGTTTTCCGAAGAAAAATTCTTTATGGATATTTCAAGAGTTATTCTGGCGCATGAATATGTGCTTGATAAAATCAACAAATGTGAATATCCACAGGGCAGGGGCTGGTACGGAATGGTATACTGCATTTCAGGTAAGGCTGAATTCCGCTTTAACTCGGGAGAAACGCTCGTCGTTACAGACGGTGATACGCTTCTTCTCTCGCCGTATACAGCTTACAAAATATTTACACAAAAGGAATTCAAGCACTATACGATAAATTTCAATATACACTATGATAGCTCCAATCTTGATATCATAAACAAGCCGTACTGCCTGTTACGCAACGTAAACTCAGAGCAGTTTCTCAGACATTTCAGCAAGCTGACTAAAGTCTGGGCGCAAAAGAATAACGAATATGAAATGCTGTCGATCTCACAATTATACGCGTTGATATCTCTATTCTATTTTGAATATAAAAATCTGTTCATAGCTTCTGAGTTTTGGGAGCGCTTACAGCCCGCGAAGGAATATATAGAAAAAAATTTCAACTTGCGTATGTCACTCGATCAGCTTGCTAAAATGTGCAATATGAGTGTAACCAATTTCAGACGCGAATGGCAGAAGCTATACCATACTACGCCCATGCAATACCGAGACGAAATAAGGTTGTCTTATGCAAAAGAATATCTAATCAGCGGCTACTATTCGGTTTCCGAGGTGGCAGCAAAATGCGGATTTGAAAACGCGGGATACTTTATCAGGTTCTTTGAAAAACATGTTGGAGTATCCCCAGGAGTATTTAAAAGACGCTCGCTTATATTATAAAAAATATTTCAAAAAAAGCTCTGAGCATTTACAACTCAGAGCTTTTTTCTCAAAAACCTATTTAATTTTAACGAATACCGCTTATTTATATTTTTTCAACCTTTATACGTCCGAGAAGCTCTCGTACCGCTTCCGCCTTTGGTGGACGCGTGCCCTCGGTCATGCAAGCGGCGCTACCGTAGCTTACCGCGTATCTCAGCATTTCAGCAAACGGCAATCCGAGCTTTGCCGCAGCGCAAAAGCCTCCGATGGAGCTATCGCCTGCGCCAATGGTGGAAAGCGCGTTTATCTTTGGAGCGTGAGCAACGAAGCAGCCCTCTGCGCTATCGAGCATAGCCCCTCTTGCCCCAAGGCTTATCATTACGTTTTCTATCCCCTTTTCTCTCAAAGCGCGTGCCGCCGTCTTAGCGCTCTCAAAGTCGGTGACCGCTATATCCGTGTACATGGATATCTCTTCCTCGTTGGGCTTTATCAGCCAAGGACGAGCTTCGATAAGGTCTTCCTTTCCAAAGGAGCGGGAATCTATTACTATTCTGACGCCTCTTGCCTTAAGTCTTCCAAGCATTGCTTTTGTTGCAGAGAGGCTGACTCCCTCGGGGTTTCTTCCCGTAAAGGTAAGTATATCTCCGCTTTCCGCTATTTTTTCAAGCTCCGCTTCCACTCTTTCAAGAAGGCTATCGTCAGCGTTAAAGCCCGAAAAGCTTATTCTTGTCTCAGGCGCGTTATCGGTATGCAGAGTTATATTTTCGCGGATACGTCCCGTCCATGCGATAGAGCATACGCTCATGCCGTCAGCGGCAAGATTTTTCAAAAAGGAATCGCCGTTTTCCTCTCCGACTACGACAAGGGCAGTGTTATCAACTCCGCAAGCGGTCAGCGCACGGGAAATATTTACTCCCTTTCCTCCCGCCTCGCAAGCGGTGATCCTTGCAAGATTTTCATGAAAGGGCTGAAAATTTTCAGCAAAGCAGTGCATATCAAACGCGGGATTGAGGGTAACGGTAATAATTTTCATATTGAACTCCTTTTTAATAAAAATCTAAAGGTACGAAGTTATTCAAATTGTGATTTGTAGGGGGATGCGGGGGACGCGAGGGCGCGATTTCCGCTTTTTTGAAAAAAAGCTTGGCAAAAAACTTTCTTGCTGGGCTGTAGCCCGATTAAGCTATTCTTGGAATTATATATATCTAATCGGGCTACAGCCCAGCAAGAAAGCTTTTGCGGAGCTTTTCTCGAAAAGCGACAACGCGTCCCCCGCGTCCCCGTATCCCCGATAAATCATAATTTATATCTTAGGTCCGTTTTCGAGGAGATATTTTTCCGCCTCGGCGCACCAAAGTCCGCCGTTTCTCTTAACTATTTCAGCGAGCTCGCGGTAAAGCTCGTCAGTCTCTCCAAGCTTTTCAAGGTCGTCTATAGCAACGAGAGGAATATCAATTCCCGTGTAGCAGACCTTCTTTGCTCCGCTCGGCTTCTCCATTGCGAGTATGCTATCGGCAACGGCTCCAAGACCGAGAATGTGCGAAACTATAGCGCCCGTAGCAACCTTGCCCTTTTCAATGAGATGAATAGTATCGACCGTATCCTCAGGAATACTGCCCGCAGTACCTACGACGTGTATTCCATCGTAATGCACGCGGTAAAGGTTGAGTGAGCCTTGCATATTATGCACGGCAGGACCTGCGAAGAAATTAACGCATCCGTCCTCACGGCATATCTCCTCTGCCATCGTGAACAGCGCGGGAACGGGAACCATAACGAACACGTCATCAAAGCCACCGTCCGATATATCTCTGAGAGCTTTTACTGCGTCCTCTACGTCAGAGGTATTCATATATGTAAGCTCACAGCCGTGCTCTGCGGCAAATTCGGGAGTGCATTTGGACGCCGCCCAAGCAAGTCTTTCATTTGACAGGTCTGTTACAACCACCTGCGATACACCCGCATAACCTATAGCAAGCTCTACAGCGCCTATTCCCATAGGACCTGCTCCACCGAGAATAGCGAGCTTGCCGCCCTTCTTTGCTCCGTCGGTGCGAACGTAATTAGAATAATCGGTATGATAAAATCCCTTAAAGCCACGGAGAACGCAACCGAGTGACTCAACGAGTGAGCCTGCGAAAAAGCTATCTCCCTCATAAGGAATAAGACAGCCGCGCTCCATAACTATTGAAGGAACTAAGGCGTAAGTCGCGCTTCCACCTACGTACTGATATGAATATCCGGGGTCGTAACCGCTCTCAAGCTTAAGCGCGGGCTGGATAACTATCTTCTGTCCAACCTTCCACTTATCCTTGATATCCTCGCCTACCTCAAGAATCTCTCCGCAAAGCTCGTGTCCGATAATAATGGGCTTCTCCGCAATATCGGGAGGAACTCTCTTATGAGCGCTTCCCTGCTTTACAGCCTTATAGGTTGACGCGCAAAGTGAGTCCGTTACTACTCTTATAAGAACCTCGTCTCTACCCGTCTTGGGCAATTCAAATTCCTCAAGACGCATATCCATTGCTCCGTAAAGTCTGACTGCTTTTGTTTTCATTACCTGAATTTCCTTTCATAATAATAAATCGATGTTGACAAACGTACGTTTTTGTATTATAATTAAATCATAATTTTATCAAAAAGTCAACGTACGCCGCAAAAACAAATAACTAATCACTTTTTGTGGTATAAATAATCACAAATAATCATTATTATTCATTAAAACGGAGAATTATTATGATAATAAGCGAGCGTCACAGAAGAATAGTTGAAGAATTAAAGAACGACCCCAAGATCAGCGTCAAAGAGCTATCGGGAAAGCTTTACGTAAGCGAACCGACCATAAGACGAGATCTCACCGAGCTCCACAACAAGGGTATTATAACCAAAATATACGGCGGAGCAATTCTCAACACGGTAGCGGCTTATCGCGAAATACCGTTTTTTCTGCGTGAAAACGAAAAAAGCACAACCAAAAGCGAAATGGGAAATAAAGCGTCAAGGCTCGTTTGGGATGGCGCGGTGGTCATGCTCGACGGCTCTACAAGCGCGTATCACATGGTCCCGTATCTTGCCCGTCTTAATAATCTGACGGTAATAACGAGCGGCGCAAAGACCGCCGTAGCGCTTGCCGAGGCAAATATACGCACCTTCTGCACGGGCGGACAAATGATAATCCATTCTTATTCCTACGTCGGAGAGCAAGCCGAGGATTTCATAAGGAACATAAACGCCGATATTCTGTTTTTCTCCTGCCACGGTCTTGACGAAATGGGAAGAATGACCGACAACGCCATCGAAGAGGCAAATCTGAGGAAGGCTATGTTCAAGCAAAGCGCAAGAAAAATATTGCTGTGCGACAGCAGTAAATTCGGAAAAACTTATTTTTATAACATGGGAAACGTCGCCGATATCGACGAAATAGTGTCTGACGTAGAGCTTCCCGACAGTATAAAGCAGATAGTCGGTAAGAACAAAGCGTAATTATTTAAAGACCTAAGAGGCTGAATCAGCAACGACTCAGCCTCTTATATTTATTAATGAGCTTCAGAATAAATCAAGCCAGCTTTTCGGGATATACGCCTGCTTCGTGCATTTTTGCGAGCTCTCCCGCAACGTACGCTCTGTCCTCTCTGTAAGTAACGCCAAACCAAACGGCGTCGGTGCTGAGAACGTCAACGCCAAGCTCTCCGCTCTTTATCATCTCGTCCACCATGGTGGGAAGCGCATATTCCGCCTTTATCTCACCGTCGGGAATGGCTTTAAGAAATGCGTCAAACGACTTGCTCATATTCTCAAATATCTCTCCGCGGAAGCCCCACATATTCATAGAAACGAGCGCCTCGCCGTCAAGTGCGCCGCTGTCGCTGTCACTTATATTGCCGAGCTTGTCTACGGTTATTTTATACGTCTCCTTGACACCGCTTAGCTTTCCGTCAGTCAATTGACATATTCCGCGTGTTACAGCTCCGTTAAGGCTGACCGTGTTTTTTAGCTTGTAAGCTACCATAGTAGCCTCTCCACCCTTGAGATTTACCAAGCGGTCGTGCATTTTCTTAAATGCGTCCGCGCCGTAAAAATCGTCTGCGTTGATTACCGCAAACGGCTCGTTTATAACCGCACCCGCGCAAAGCACCGCGTGAACCGTACCAAACGGCTTGGTTCTCTCCTCAGGAATTTTATAGAATGAGGGAATGCTTGAAAAATCCTGATAAACGTACTGCTTTTCTATGCCCTCAAAATCTCCGCAAAGCTTTTCGATTATCTCTTTATATTGCGGCTTAATTACGAATACAAGCTTATTAAAGCCTGCTTTTATGGCATCGTATATAGAATACTGCATCAGCATCTCGCCGTGAGGTCCGATACCGTCTATCTGCTTGTCCCCTCCGTAGCGTGAACCAAGTCCCGCCGCCATAATCAAAAGTGTAGTTTTCATAATAGCTCCTTTCAAAGCAACAAGTTATCCCCCCACGCATATTATATCACAATTCAAACGTTTTTGCAAGCATTTGCATTATTTTTGAAATAATATAGGGATAAAATTCACTTTTCACACAGCTTAAAAACAAATTACGGGCTGTCACGCAATGCGTGACAGCCCGTAAGGGAAATCAGAGAAGAGATTGTTCTTTTTTCTCCCTGTGCCACCGAATGAACGAAACTGCGGTTTCGACAATAAAAAACAGAGCGAGAACAAGAATAGACAAGCTGGCGACTATGGGAAGTGCATATTTGTTTACCCCGTAAATGCCGCACAGGAACTGCAAAGGCAGAATCGGCAGTGAAAGCAAAATGAGATAGATCCAGTCGATGCGACTGTGCTGCTCTTCGCAGAAAAACGCAAAGAGAGGTAACAGCAGAAACGCTCCCATATAATACAGACTGAATCCGGGATAGAGCAACAGAACCAGTATGGCGGCAAGCATGATTTTCCAACGCTTCCGACAAACCAAACCCGCAATAAGAATCAGCGCCATAAATGGATAAAGCGTCCATTTGGAGATAGAATCTGCCAAAGCAATGCCCGCATCACTGCTTCCCGTGAAGCAATACAAGGTGTTGCTGTAATTCAAAAGCCATCTGTCGTGTCCGAGGGAGTGTTTTTGGAAGGCAACGCCAATATTCCTCAAATAAAGGGTAAGCGAAGTCATTCCACCGCAGAAAGCAAATGGAATCAGCATAAATCCTATTCCCCAACTCAGACATTGCAGAGTATGCTTGGTATTCTTTTCCCGAAGAACCAGAAGTCCGAGAACTGCCGGATATATCTTGATTGCTGCCGCAAAGCCAAGACATGCGTAAGACAGATTTCGTATCAGAGGGCTTTCGGAGCGGTAGCCCGCCACAAAAAGTGCGGATGCCACAAAGGCAAGAATCAGGATATTTCCTCGCTCTACCATAAACACAATTGGAGGACAGAGGAGAAAGAGGAAAGGTAGAAAATACCTTATTCGGCTCTTGCTGTTTTTTTCAGTATGCTGGAATATAGCGTACAGAATAAACATTCCAATCGCAAGAACACAGAAAAACAACATCAGACCATAAGCAGTCTCTCGAACTTCAAGCGCATCGGATACAGCGGTTTCCGCGGGCATGAATTGACCCAAAAGCCAAAGTATTCCCTGCGCAAGCGGAGGATAGGTTTCACCTACAACCGAAAAGTATCCGATTTCCTTTACGTTACGGGTAAGTGCCGTGTGCATAGGATTGTAGAAATCCATAAAGACGTCTTCTCCGTATGAGTAAACAGCGGCATTGAGAATCAGCTTGTCACCGCACAGTACGCCGACAAAAAACATCAATGCACAGAAACCAAACGTGAGATAAAATGCGGTTTTCATTTTATGTACGCGGGTATCGGTCAGCTGCGTCCAACGTCCTGAAATTCCCTCACGCAGAAAGCCGTCAGAAGCGATGCTATTTGCAGGTCTTGAATACTTTACCCATACGAGAAGCACTGCAAATACAGCTACAAGAATCAAAATAAGCGTCAGCGCTTCCCGCCACAGAAGCGCAAGCTTCATGGGGTAGACATTGGTAAAGCCCTCTTCGGAGTCCATCCGATAAAATTGAATATCGTGCGCGGAAAGGCGAGCGGCACTGTCGTAAATGCTTGCGCTTACGTCGTCAAAGGCTTTCTCTGCCGTATCCACTCGGCGCGTACCGTAGTTGGAGTCATCGCCGCTACCAATCGGCTCGTATATTGTCGAACGACAATTGATTACTCTGCCCGACGTCTGATAAGTAGAAATTCCGTAAGCGGCGCCCTCCGATTCTATAGTACCTGTAAAGCAACAGTTTGCAATGGACGCCGAGAACATACGATCGGCAATGCCACCGGCACGATCAGTTGCGCATAGTTTCGCTTTGCTGTAACAGTTCAGTATCAAGGCGGTATCAGAGCCTGTATCGCCGGTAAAGGAGCCGATACAATTTCCTTGGATCAGCCCGCTTTCAATGCCAAGGTTCATTACGCTTCCTGCTAATCGGTTAAACAACCCAGTATCCATATCAGGAGCTAAAATCATAAGGTTGGAAATCGTGTGCCCATCGCCATCGTAGTGTCCCCAGAAATAATGTTCTCCTTGGTCGCTACCGATAGGAATGAAATTATCAATTTCCGAAAGGTCAAGGTCTGCTGTCTGACGGAACCAATGAGCGTCAAAGGAAATACCTGCGTTGACAAGATCCCTCATTCGACAAAAATCTTCCACGTTATTGATTTGATAAGGATCTTTTTTTGTTCCCTCCTCTGAGAAAAACAGGGTATACAGCATGGTTGACGGAGTGACATATTCCTGCGTAAGCTCACAGAAGCGGTCACGCAAATCGCTCAATGTGCTCTCGCTCATGTTTTCATCGAAGTCCGTTCCCGTGATTTTGGCATTGATAGTATAGTATCCGCTCGGTACGGTCGGTGAAATACATTCGATCACCGAGCCTGAAAGAATACCGCAAATACCTCCGCTCGTTGCATCGGTCAAAGTTTCGGTTACCGACTGAGCCACATCGTTTTCATCAATTATTTCATCTTCAATAGTTATTCCGACATCGCCTATCTTTTTCATTTGAGGAGCGTCCTTTACAAATGATGAGACGATCTTTCCTGAAAAGGTCACCGCAATTCCACCGGTAAAGTGACCTGAGACGTCGGCGGTGCTGTAACAGTTGTATATGCCTGCGTCCTCGTCATCGGACATGCAGACGAGCCCTGCCGCAAAAGTAGCGGAAAAATAGCAATCCTCCACGCCGAGATTCATCAGAATACCGTTCATCTCACGAAAGAGCGACGCATATTCCATCAACTCATGAGAATTACTTCTGATACCTGTGATCTTATGTCCGCCACCGTTGTAAACACCGGCAAACTCAGAAACGGGCTGGAAATCCTCTACGTCGGAAAAGTCCAAATCGGCGGTCTGTAGAAAGTAATCTCCTTCAAAATCCTCTCCCTCAGCGGAGCTTTTTTGCAGGTCGAGAAAATCCTCCACCGTTTCGATCAGATAGGGATTGGTACGGTCGCCCTCGCCTGAGGAATCCGCAGGTCTGTCAGCTCCCGTGGTATCGTTGCCCAGCACCAAACCCACAGCGGATACGACAATAACCGCCACCAAGGCGAGAACAGAAAGATTCTTTTTCCAAGAACCTTCTTTTCTGAAAACACTTTTTTTCATACTTTTATACTTTCCTTTCAGTCGTCAATCAAGCGTTACGCATCTTTTTCGACAGGATAAAGAGAATTTTTCGCTTATGGAAACTGACCGAAAACGCAATGCAACATTAAAATATTAAGGGTTATACTCGTTTTCGTCATACTACAATGGACCGTCTTTATTATACAACAAAATTCGTATTTTGTCAAGGAATTTGCTGGTAATTGTTGCTTCAAAGCTTTCAATTATAACACTTGTTTGCCATCGTTTGCACTACCCCTTTTCAATAAAAACGAAACCCGTAAGAACCAGCAGGTTCGTCGGGTTTCTACCTCAGAAAAATGCATACTCTAAATCACGCACCGCACAAAATTCCAACAGCCTTGATTTTTATTTCTCACGAGTTCTTTGGGGTATGGGGTCTTTCTCCGAAAGAAAGGCCCCATAATCTCATCATAAACTATACAATACCTTCTCAAAAAATGTAGCTACCCTCGCCAAGAACGCATTATTTGCGTCCCGTAGAGCCAAAGCCGCCCTCGCCGCGCTCCGTGACGTCAAGCTCATCAACCGCAAGAAATTCTGCGGCGGCATAAGGCGTAAACACTATCTGCGCTATTCTCTCTCCGCTGTCGACCGTCTGCGGTGCGCTTCCGTGATTATGCAGAGCGACCATTATCTCTCCTCTGTAATCGCTGTCGATGACACCTACCTTATTTGCGGGCGCAAGTCCCTTTTTGGTAGCAAGTCCGCTTCTTGCGTAAACAAGACCGACGTAGCCCTCGGGAATAGCCATTGCTATACCCGTATGAAGAAGAACCGTCTGCCCTACGCCTATGCTGACCGCATTATCCTCACAAGCGTAAAGGTCAGCTCCCGCCGAGCAGGCAGAACCGTAGGTTGGAATAATAGCGTCAGAGCGCAGCTTTTTAATATTCATCTGAAATTTCATTTTTTCACCGTCCATTAATATTTTTTATCATTTTATCTTATCAAAATTTCCATAGGTATATTTTACGGGCGTACAGAAAGCGAAGGTATCGGGATACCTTGCGATTATCCTCTCAAAATCAATACGCTGACGCGTATTTATCACGCATATGAGCATGGCGCCGTCCTTTTTTGAATACATTCCCCTTGAGGAGACCTGAGTACAGCCGTGCTCAAGCTCGGTCATTATATCCTCCGCAAGCTCCTGCGGTGACGCGGTAACTATCTCAAATTTCAAAGCCGAGCTTGCTCCCTTAAGAAATCGGTCGCTTATAGCTCCGCTGACGAACGAGCACAGCACGCTGATAACGACGGGGAGTGTAACTCTTCCGTAAACGAAATAAGACAATACCGATACGCTGACGTTTATCGTAAACAGCACCCAAACCGTATTAAACGTAGGTCTGTAATGATTTATAAGCGCCGCCATAATATCCGTCCCACCCGTTGAGCCGCCAAGTGTCACTGTCAAAGTATACGCGATTCCCGAAAAAAGTCCAACGCCTATGGCGAGAATCACCGCGCTCTCGGTATTCTCCGCTCGATATTCAAGAAAACCAAGGTCAAAACGGGATATTATCTTTTGGAACACGAGCGTCATCACCGAAAAAAAGGTGACGTAGCAAAGATTTTTTATAGAGTATCTTCGGTTGAGCGCAAAGAAAGCCACGGCAAGCATGGGGACGTTTACCGCTAAAAAGGTAAGCCCCGCGCTTATTCCCCAAAGACGCTGTAGCATAGTCGCAAGCCCGTGTATTCCCGCGGGGGCGAAGTTGTTCGGATATACGAAAACAATCGAAAACAAAGCGTCCACCACTGCGATAAGGCTGACAAACACATACGCAAACCAAGGATATTTATTTTGTATTCTTGCGATAACGCTCATAAATACATCTCCTGTAAAAGCAACATAATTGACACCATTTTAATGAGTCTATGTATCCGTGCGTATACGCAAAATTTTATATGTGGGCTATCCGATTTTCAAGGACAGCCCCTTATTTTATTTAAGTTCGACTACGGTAACGCCGCCGTCGCCCTCTCCGAACTGTCCTATTCTGAAGCTTGCAACTCGTTTGTCGCGTCTGAGATACGCCCAAAGAGCGTTTTTCAGTGCGCCCGTGCCCTTGCCGTGAATAAGCCTTACGGAATGGAAGCCCGATATGGCAGCATCGTCAAAGTATTTGTCAACCACGCTCCAAGCCTCGTCTCCCGTCATTCCTCTGAGGTCTACCTCGCCTCTGAAATCTCGACTTACGCTGACCTTTATATCAGACAGCCGTCTTTCCTTGCCGCCCAAGCTTACCTTAGTCTCGTTCTCAATAAGCTGTAGGTCGGAGACCTTGACCTTAGTCTTGATTATTCCAATCTGCGCCATAACCTTGCCCGAGCGGTCGGGGTCCTCAAGCAGATAACCGTTTTTGTCAAGACTAACTACGTATACCTCGTCGCCACGTCTTAGCGCCCTTGGCAAAACGTAATTTTCGGGCTTCTTACGCACCACGGGGTCAAAGCTTTCGCTGTTATTGCGCAAATGCTCTCTTATCTCTCTGCGCGCCTCGGCAAGCTCCTCGCCAAGTCTTTCGGAGTCCTTCTGCTTTTTGAGCTTTTCCATCTGCTCCATAATGAACTCGCTGGATATCTTGGCGCTGTCTACCATGCTCTGCGCCTTTTGTCTTGCGTTATTGAGAATTTTCTCCGACTCCGCTTCCCTCTTGGCTATTTCAGCCTCGGCAGACCTGCGGTAGCTCTCGTATTCCTCGCGCGCCTTTGCCGCCTCCGATAGCTGTTTTTCGGTCTCAAAGCGAAGCGCTTCAAGCTCTCCGAGCATATGCTCGAATTTTTTATTTTCCGTACCTACGAGCTCGCCCGCTCTTTCGACTATTCTCTTGGGAAGCCCAAGCTTTTCGGATATCGCAAAGGCGTTTGACTTACCGGGAGTTCCGATTATCAGCTTATACGTCGGACGTAGCGTCTCAACGTCAAATTCACAAGACGCGTTGCAAACCCCCTCGGTATCAAGCGCATACGTTTTAAGCTCCGTGTAATGCGTCGTCGCTATGCACATAGCGCCCGCCGCTCTTACGTCCTCAATGACGGCAATGGCAAGCGCCGCGCCCTCAACGGGGTCAGTACCCGCGCCAAGCTCGTCGAACAGCACCAAGGAGCTTGCGTTTCTCTCATTGACCACCGACACGATATTTACCATATGAGACGAGAAGGTGGACAGCGACTGCTCAATGCTCTGCTCGTCTCCAAGGTCAACGAGTATCTTCTCAAACACGCATATCTCGCTTCCCTCGTCACACGGCAGATGAAGTCCCGATTGAGCCATAATAGCGAAAAGTCCGAGTGTTTTAAGCGTTACCGTCTTACCGCCCGTATTAGGTCCTGTGATTATAAGCGTGTCGTAATCCCGTCCTATTGCAAGTGTGATGGGAACGACCGTCTTTTTGTCTATAAGCGGGTGTCTTGCTCTTATGAGAGAGCATTGCCTTTTCTCAGTCATATCAGGCTCGCAGGCGTCCATGCGGCGAGAAAGCTCGGCGCACCCGAAAACAAAAGCGAGCTCGGTTATATTTCTGTAATTGAGATTAAGCGACGGCGCTATTGACGCTACCTGAGTTGATAGCTCCGTGAGTATCTTTTCTATCTCGTGAGCTTCCTTTGATTCAAGGAGCGCCAGCTCGTTGTTCGCCTCAACGACCGCCATGGGCTCAATGAAAACGGTAGCACCCGAGGACGACGAGTCGTGTATCAGACCCTTGACCTCATTGCGATATTCCGCCTTTACGGGAATAACGTAGCGTCCGTTTCGCTGAGTTACTATATTTTCCTGAAGATATTTTGAATAGCTTCCACCCGTGTATTTTGAAAGCGACTCCCTCACTCTCAGATTTGCAACTCTTATCTTGCGTCTGATATCGGCAAGCGCAGAGCTTGCCTCATCGGCTATCATATCCTCTGAAATAATGGAGCGCGATATTCTGTCCTCAAGCGGACGGTTGGGAATAAGTCTCTCGAACACCTCGTCAAGCACGGTAGGAAAGGTTCTGTTAGTCCTTACGTAGTCAAGAAGCTGTCGAGACGAACGAAGTATCGCCGCAGTATCAAGAAGCTCCTTTGGCGTAAGCACCGCCCCCTTAAGAGCGCGCTCACAGGTATCGGTTATATCGGTGACGCTACCAAAGGAAGGCATTCCCTTAGCGTCCGACAGTTTTTTTGCGTCCGTCGTTCGCTTCTGCCGTTTTTTCGCGAGCTCAATATGGTCACACGGACTCAAAAGCATCGCAAGCTCCGCCGCTCCCGCCGTTGCGCAGGAATCCGCAAGCATTAGTCTTATTTTATCAAATTCAAGTGTCGTAAGTGTTTTTTCGGTAATCATCTTACTCCTTTACACCGTTATAAAATTCAAGTGCTTCAAAACTTTTTTCAAGATGGTTTACAATATAAGTCTCGGTAGCTCTGGCAAGCATAGCCATGCTCTCCGAGGAGGTGAGTGAAAAGGCGAAAATGCGCTTGGGGTCGGCGCGACTTACGTACTGCCATGCCGCCATACAGCCCTCGTCTATCGGTACGAGAATATTCTGCGTCATAAAGCTATCAGTCGGAGCAATAGCCGCGCCCGCGCCGTTTTTTGTGTGACACTCGGCGCACACCACTCTGCCGTTCATAACGTCAAGCCAGAAGCCCTTGCCGTTCTCGGTGCAGCCGCAATATGCGCAAGCTGACGTGTCGGGCGTGATACCCGATTCCTCGGCGGCAAATATCTCATACGCGCATTTGATAAGCGCGTGCGGCTTCAGCTTTTTTTCTATAGCGTAGAGGGTGTTGAGCGTTACTCGCAGGACGCTTTCAGCTCTTACTTCCTCGCCCGACAGCTCTGAGGCAAGCTGGATTATATAGGACGCAAGCGCAAAGCCGACGATATCTGAACCAAGACCGAAAAAGCTTTCGTTTACAGAGCCGCCCGATATCCACCGCTTGCCGTATTTCTCATAGCATTCGAAATTGGCGTATGTAAAAAGCCTGCGCAGAGAGGAAAGCTTGCTCTTTTGGGAACGCGCTCCCTTAGCGGTAAGCGTTATCTTACCGTGCTCGGAAGTAAGCACAGTCAGCAATACGTCACTGTCGCCGTATGAGCTCTCCCGTATTACAAGACCGTCAAAGCTTTCTTTCATATACTCGTCCTTTCATAGTCGTTTTTATGAATTGATGCTTCGCATCATGAATTGAATTGCAACCTCCTAATGCCCAAAGGGCAATTCATGCGTTTACGCAATTCATGACACGCAGTGTCAATTCATGCAACAACGTTGCAATTCATTAACTAATTTTTTCTTTATAAAGAAAAAATTAGTTAATCCTCGTCCCTATATCCGAAGTTACCCACGGTCCTCGCGCTTTCTCTCCAATTCTCCTTGACCTTTACCCATAGGTTAAGGTAGACCTTTGCTCCAAACAGCTTTTCAAGGTCCTCACGCGCGTAAGTTCCTATAAGCTTAAGCGCCGCGCCGTTCTTTCCAACGATAATTCCTTTGTGAGACGCCTTCTCGCAGAATATCTCCGCTCTTATGCTGACGAGACTGCCCTCGTCCTTGAATTCCTCGATAACAACCGCAGTACCGTGAGGTATTTCCTTATTCAAGGTACGCAGTATCTTCTCACGGATTATCTCCGCGGCAATCTGTCTCTCGGGCTGGTCGGTAACCATATCCTCGGGGAAAAACCACTCTGACTCCTCAAGGAATTTTGAACACTCGTCAAGAAGCTCGTCCACGTTCTTGCCGCTTCTCGCGCTTATCGGCACAAACGCGCTGAAGCTATGCTTGTCCGCGTATTTTGCGATAGTCTCGGCTATCTGCTCTCTGTTGTACATATCTATCTTATTAAGCGCAAGCACCGAGGGAATGCCGCTCTTTTTTAGATATGCGATAACATTTTCCTCAACCGTGCTTATCTCCTTGCCCGTATCAACCACAAGCACCACGGCGTCTGCGTCCTTCATAGTGCTGTCCGCCGCCTTGACCATAAATTCGCCAAGGCTGTTCTTGGGATTGTGCATACCTGGGGTGTCAAGGAATACAAACTGATTTTCACCTTTTGTGTGTATTCCCGTAATTCTGTTTCTCGTCGTCTGCGGCTTTGAGGAAACTATCGCCACCTTCTCACCGAGAATTGAGTTCATAAGCGTGGATTTGCCCACGTTTGGTCTGCCTACTATAGCTATAAATCCTGTTTTTTTCATTATCTTATTTTACTCCCAATCCCATTTTGATAAGTATCTCGCTCTGTCTCTGTCGCATTTCCGCGTCCTCTTCGTCGCTGTTTACGTGATCGTAGCCAAGCAGGTGGAGCATTGAGTGAACGGTCAAAAACGCCACCTCGCGCTCAAAGGAATGTCCGTACTCCTCTGCTTGCGCCTGTGCCTTCTCCAAGGATATGACTATGTCACCAAGTCCTACCGTCTCCTCGTTTATCGGCGGCTCTTCTCCGCCATCAAAATCCACAAGGGGGAACGACAGCACGTCCGTCTCCTTATCAATGCTTCTGTAGTCCTTATTAAGAGCCTTTATTCCCTCGTTGTCCGTAAAGGTCACAGACACCTCAGCCTTATTTTCAAAGCCCTCATAATCGAGAGAGGATATTATCGCTCTGCGCACAAGCAGCTTCAAGGCGTACTCCACGGGGATATCCGTATCGTTCATAAAATAGATCATAGTTCTTTCTTTCATTTCGTCGCTCCTTGTCTTGAATTGTTTTTACCCGTCGTTTTCTTTTCGGCAATTGACTTTTCGTATTTTTCATACGCTCTGATTATCTGTTGTACGAGCTTGTGTCTGACGACGTCCTTATCTGAGAAGGCGTGTATATAAATGTCCTCAACCTCCCCAAGTATCTTTACAGCCACGGCAAGTCCGCTCTTCTGCCCCGAGGGAAGATCGGTCTGCGTAAGGTCACCCGTAACTACCGCCTTGGAATTAAAGCCAAGACGCGTCAGGAACATCTTCATCTGCTCGGGCGTTGCGTTCTGCGCCTCGTCAAGTATGATAAAGCAATCGTCAAGCGTTCTTCCGCGCATATATGCAAGCGGCGCTATCTCAATAGTTCCCTTCTCCAAGTGGCGCTGATAATTCTCAGCTCCCATCATTTCGTACATTGCGTCGTAGAGGGGGCGCAGATAAGGGTCTATCTTACTTTGCAGGTCACCGGGCAGAAAGCCGAGCTTCTCGCCCGCCTCAATTGCGGGGCGCGTGAGTATAATTCTCGACACCTGCTTTTCTCTTAGCGCCTTGACAGCCATTGCCACCGCAAGAAAGGTCTTACCCGTTCCCGCAGGACCTATGCCGAACACGACGGTGTTTTTCTCTATTGCCTCGACGTATCGCTTCTGACCCACGGTCTTTGCCTTTATTGGCTTACCTCGCGTGGTAATGCAGATACAGCCGCCCTCAAGATTGGAAAGCTCCTCGCGGTTGCCGTCCTTAAGCATCTCCATAACGTATCCGACCTGTTGCTCGGTGAGCGTCTCGTTATACTTAGCCATGTCCTTAAGGTACTTAACGGCATCTGCCGCCATATTGACACTGTCCGAGTCGTCTCCGCTGATTATCACGGCGTCTGAGTCCTCACCAGCCCTGTTATGAATTTTGACGTCAAAGCTGCGCTCAAGCATTCTCACGTTGATGTCAAAACTGCCGAACAGCCTCGCCGTTATCTCCGAGCTCTCGATTTTTACCGTCCTCGTGTATTTTTCCATTCATGCCTCCGTAGAAGTTAGTTTGTTATGAGTTGTTTTTGTCAGAAACTTTCTTTCGAGAAAGTTTCCGACACCTTCAAAGAACTTGTAAAAAATAAATGTTAGGGTTGTTAAAATTTAGTACTGTGCTTGATTGGGAGTATGGGGGACGCGGGGGACGCGGGGG
>JAFTXE010000080.1 GCA_017461745.1 Clostridia bacterium
GTAGCCCGCTTAAACATATATAATTCCAAGAATAGCTTAGTCGGGCTACAACCCGGCAAGAAAGCTTTTGTTACGAAGCGTAGCGAAGTTTTTCTCGAAAAGCGACAACGCGTCCCCCGCGTCCCCATATCCCCGATAAATTATAATTCGTTTACCTATCTTTGCACCCATTTTGTCATTGAGAGATAGCTTTTGCGACCGCGGCGATCTATTAATGCACTATACCAAAGAAGTGCCGTTCTAAAATTAAGAACAGCACTTCTTTATAGCATTTATTATATTATTCGCCTGCGTTTTTTAGTGAAGCAAGCGAGCTTTTACTTTCTACTATCAAGCGAAACGTATTCCATAGGCTTGGATATACACTTGTAGCCCGGGCGGATTATCTTGTTAGCGGTTTGAGCCTCTTCAATTCTGTGAGCGCACCAGCCCGACACACGCGCGATAGCAAACAAAGGAGTGTACATTTCGGGCGGTATACCGAGCATGCGGTAAACAAGTCCCGAATATAGATCGACGTTAGCGCACATTGGCTTATCAATTCCCTTGAACTCGTTAAAGAGCTGAGGGGTGAGCCTCTCAATAGCCTCAAGCAGCTTGAAATCGTCTCCGTAGCCCTTCTTTATCGCAAGATCCTCAGCGTACTTCTTAAGCATTATTGCTCTGGGGTCGGACTTTGTATATATCGCGTGACCCATACCGTATACCTTTCCCTGCTTGTCACCTATCTCACGGCGCAACAGAGAGTTTATAACGTATTTTACCTGCTCATCGTCGTTTACGTCGGTAACCAAGGGTCTGATACAGTCGAACATCTCCTGAACCTTTATATTAGCGCCGCCGTGGAGAGGACCCTTAAGAGAGCCGATTGCTGCCGCGATAGCCGAATAAGTGTCCGTGCCCGACGATGAAAGAACTCGGCAAGAGAAGGTAGAGTTATTTCCGCCGCCGTGCTCCGCCTGAATGACCATGCACAAGTCAAGCAAGCGCGCCTCTTCCTCGGTAAAGGTTTTGCTTGAGCGCGAAACTCTCAGGAAGTTCTGCGCCGTGGTCAGCTCGTCCTTGGGCATATGTATATTAAGACTCTTGCCGTGGAAATACGTGCGGTAAACTCTGTACGATACCGCCGCGATAACGGGCAGACGCGCAATTATCTCTATACTCTGACGAAGCATATTTTCAAGGCTCGTGTCGTCAGGGTTCTTATCGTATGCGTAAAGAGCCAACACCGACATCGCCATTTTATTCATAATGGACGGCGACGGCGCTTTCATAAGTATATTTTCATTAAAGCCCAAAGGCAAATGACGCTTTTCCGCAAGCAGAGCGCAGAAATCATCAAGCTCGGATGCGGTGGGCAGCTTTCCGAACAGCAAAAGATAAACGCATTCCTCAAAGCCGTATCTTCCTTCGGAGCTGAAGCCGTCGATAAGAGATACGATATTCATACCTCTGTACTCAAGCTTTCCGTCGTCCGCTATCTTCTCGCCCTCGTATACGACGTATCCGTGCGCGTTTCCTATATTGGTAACGCCCGCAGTAACGCCCGTACCGTCATTCTCGCGCAGTCCTCTTTTTACTCTGTAGTTTTCAAAAGCGCCTTGCGGAATATAATTCGCTCTTTTAGCTTCCTCAACGCAATTAGCAAATATTTGCTCGTGATTTTTTTCAACTTTATTATTTATGTTTTCCAAAACTAAATACCTCCCGTAAAAGCAATGGACGTGACAGTTTTATGTAAAAATTATCACAATATATATAATCATGGCGTAATTACCTTTTATTATACCATATAATTTTTGTTTTTGCAAGATGGATAATAAAAAAATTCAAAAAATATTTTGTAATATTTTTTGAAGTCGGCAAGTATTATTCAAATAAGTAAGCAAAAAAGGAGAAATCACATGAGTTTGCAAATGGCTTCGCAAGCATTGTCACGCAAAGTAATATTACCGCACGATTCCGATACGCCGTTGCTCAGCTGTTCAATTGAGCTTCCGCAGTTGCCGAACGATAAACGCTTCAATCGCTTCTACGACAAAATTTGCAATAATTGCGTCGCCTTCTGTCAAAAAGAGCTATTAAAGAAATGCTTGCGTCTCTCAACCGACAGTACGGGAACGTATCTTTACCGCCTGCGATACAAAGCCGCGGAAAACGACGGCTCTCTGACGATAACTATATACGCTTCCCTTTCCGACAAGCAAGCACGCAAGCTTCTGTACTCCTACAAGGAAGCTCATCTTTGGCAAATGCGAGAAAACTCAAGCGCAAGCTTTATTGGAATCAAGAAGCTTGCTTCAAATTCTCCCTTCGCCGCCGACAAAACCAATCAGGGCTGAGTCATACGACTCAGCCCTGAAGCTTTTGATATTAGTCTGCGGTAAGTCCGGAACGCTCGATACCCTGAACAAGATACTTCTGGCAGAAGAGATACATTACGACCAAAGGCGCAATTATCATAATTCCGCAGGTGTTTCTTATAGCAGAATAGTAGAGGTTCTGTCCTGCGTAGTCCGTAGTAAGCGAAGTGGGGATACCAACGATCTTCGGCATGAGCACTGTTTTTGTAGTTGTGAAGAACAGTCCCGTGTAGAATTCGTCCGTCCACTGCCAAGAGAACGCGAACAGGAATACCGTAATCATCATAGGCACGGAAAGGGGCAGAATGATGGTGAAGAAGGTACGCATGATACCCGAACCGTCAATGTATGCCGATTCCTCAAGCTCATCGGGCACGCCTCTGAAGAACTGACGAAGCATGAAGATGTAAAGTCCGTTCTTAAATGCGAGTCCGCAAACAGACATGATAAGCAAAGGCCAATAAGTATTGGTAAGCGTAATTCCGTCTGCCGTGAACTTTTCCCATGTCTCGGGGATTATATCGACCACGCCCTCAAGGAAGGTTATATCCGTGAAAGGAATGGTGATTCCGCCGCCGTTAAGGAAGCTGAATATTCCCAGAATATCGAAGTAACGGAAGCTCATGAAGAGCGACAGCTGCAACGTCTGGTGAGGTACTACCAGCGAGAATATTACCGCCATAAAGACGAACTTGTTACCCTTAAACTTGAACTTTGCAAGTCCGTATGCAACGAACGTACAAATGAACGTCTGCAATATTGCCGTACTTGCCGACAGCAACAAGGTGTTACCGAAGGCTTGCATATAATGCTGCTCTGTCCATATCGCCTTGTAGATATCGAGTGAAAAGTTCTTAGGTATAAGTCTTACCGTTACGTCAACGAAATCCTCAGGTGCCATGAAAGAACCTGCGATCCACGTAAAGAAGGGGAAAAGTACGATGTAGGAAATACCTATGAGAAGAACAAGTCTTATGATGTACCAAAGTACCTTTTTGACGAAGAACATTGAGAGGAACTTAGCCTTCAAGCGTTCTTTCAGAGGAGTTCTTTCAAAGTCTACGCGAATTTTATTCTTCGACTCTTTACGAACCTTAGGTGCGTTATTAACATTTTGTGCGTTCATAAATCAACTCCTCCTTTCTTAGTCTCTTCTCTGGTAGAATACGAATGCGGAGAATACCGCCGCAACGATAGCGATTATCGCAATGACTATCAGGAAGTACATCCAGGACATCGCAGAGCTTACGACGTTACCGTTAGCCTGCTGATAAATTCCCGAGATGAACGACATGACCACGTTGGACTCTGCCGTAAACGAGTCGATTATCGTATACACCGCGTTTACGAGTATCATCGGGCTTATCATCGGGAAGGTTATCTTCCAGAAGGTTTCCCAAGAGGTTGCTCCGTCTATCTGAACGGACTCGTAAATTGCGGGAGAGATTGACTGAAGTCCCGCAAGGAAGATAAGCATCTGTACACCCGAGCGGTTTACTATGTCGTAAATGTTGTTGATAGCCGTTGTAACGTATTCAACGAGTCCCTGACCTACCGCCATTCCCGAGAACATTGCTTCGACGTCCATCGCCGAAACTATCTCGGATGCGGTACTCGTACCCGAACCGTCGTCAATACCCTCTGCGCTTTCCATGTAATCTCCTGCGGTATTCTGAGCCTCGATAGTGCCCACGATACCCGTAGAGATAATAACGGGAATGAAGAATATTGCACGGAATACCGCACGTCCTGCCATCTTCTGATTGAGAAGAACCGCCATAAAGAGCGAGAATATCAGGATCATGGGTATGTCGAAGACCATGTCGCCGAGACCCTGAATCAGTGTTTCCACAAAGTCGGGATTGACGAACAGCGCTTCATTGTAGTTGTTCCAGCCTGCGGGAATGAGTTCAAATCCTCCGCCCGCAAGTACCTTTATCGTATAAAAGCTGTAACGGATAGAGTCAATTACTATCGGAAGATAGATAAGAATAAATCCGATTACAAAGGGCAATACGAACAGCCAGCCTCCGCGCGCCTTGCGCTTATCAAGAGAGGCAGATTTTTTTCTTTTAGGTGCTTTAACCTTAATATCAGTTGTCATTTTTATACCTCCCTTTCATTAAGCGTTAACGCCCGTGAGCATGATATAGCCGTATGCTCCGATCGTAAATTCACGAATTTCACCATTTATCTCAACCTTAACGTCAACTCTGTAGTTGTTGAAGTTGAGGAGGAACGCGGTTCCATTCTCGTATACCTCGAAGACTACCTTGTTCTTATCGGAAGCGTAGTCGGGAGTCTCAACCTCGTCCTCACGAACGATGGGCTCAACCTCTTCCTTTACTACAGGCTCGTATTCAAAATCTGAAACTGAGAATTTACCATTGCAGAAATACAGATCATCGCTCTTATTAGCGTCCTCTGTTACGTCGGGAGCCCAATTGGGATCCTCGAGAGCCTTTGTCTGCGCTACTACGAAGTTGCGAAGAACAACGGCTGAACCATTGATCTTGCCTTCCATTATGTCGTTTACAGACTTAGTTCCAACGATTTCAACGAGCTTTGTCTCAATGTTGGTGATTGCGCTTGCGTAAGCGTCAATGGAAGCCTTGATGTTAGCCTTCTGAGCGTCGGTCAAGGAATCATCAGCCTTTACGGTATTCATATACTCACCCGTTGCGAGTGTGTACTTGTCGATAAGGTCGAATGCCAGGTCAAGATATTCCTTAACAGCTATATAGTATCTCTGTTCAAGATTATTTACATAACCGCTAACCGTATCGTAAAGATCCGCAACAGCAACGCTGTACTGTGCCGCATAATCAGCAAGGTTTGTATCAAGTCCCTTTATAAAGTTAACCTTATCAGCTATAGCGCCTTGCATATCGTTATAGATGGCATTGTACTCAGCGGTAATCTTTGCAAGAGCTGCATCAAGAGTGCCGTCGGTAGCCGTAGCTTCTTCAAGCTCTTTAACGATAGCCTCTATTTCAAGTCTTGCGTTTCTGTTAGCATCCTTGTCTGCCTGAGTAATAGAGTCCTTATAACCGTTCTCATTGTCGATAGCCGCGTCTATTGCCGCCTGAGCGTTGGCAATAAGCTCGTCGTCATCGGGAACACGAACGCTTTCCTCTATAAACTTATGGCTGACGATGGTGCTGGACTGAACACCGCTAAGAGCGCTGTTAACCTCGTCGTAGATATCTACAACGTCGTCAAACCAGATATCGTATCTTACGGAGTAATACTGGCTGAGGTCAACGTAGTTCTTAAGGTTATTGGTGTTACGGTAGGAGAGAATAAACTTCAGAGATGCTCCGTTTTCAATTGCCTTGAGGATAGCGTAGTCGATGTTACCCTCCATATTGATAGGCGTACCTGCTATCTCAACGTATCCGTGGAGTACCATTCCAAGGAAAGGTACGGAAGCGGAAGCCTGAGAGAAGCGGCTGGAGTCGAGAGCTATATCAGTGATATAGTCAACGTACTTCCATGTGTAAGCGTTACCGCCCGAGGTCATTACCTTATCGTAATTCTCGTCGAGATACTCGAACGCCTTTACGGTAAAGTTCTTGGAGTCCTCGCGGTTGTAAGGCTCATCCTCGTCGAAGTCGGAGTTGAGCTCAGCGCCGAGCGTGGATACCGAGATACCCATGGGATCGAACTCAAGGAAGTTATCAGTCAGCTTCTCGTAGAAGTGGCTGAAGTATGCGGGAGAAAGCGCAAGGTCAAAGTAGCTGATGTAGGTCTGCTTCGTAGCGCTGTACTCACGTCTGCTGGTGTAACGGTTATCGATGGTCTTTACTGCATGATTCTTAAGAGAAAGTCCGTCAAACCAACCGTTTGTCTGAGCGTAAACGAAGTCGAAGTCGGGATATACTCCGAAGCCCTCTTCTCTTGCGTATGCAAGAAGGTCTTCAAAGTCCATGTCGTCCTCAACCGCGTTTTCCCACTTAAGATTGTAGGGTACTTGAGGAGAAGAAATTCCTCCCTTTGTAAATCCGTTGAGAATAAAGTTGATGTTTTCAACTCCCTCCTCTGACAGCTCGTCGTACATCGTCTTGATGTCGTCAAAGGTGGTAAGAGGAGTCATTACGTCAACGGGAATCGAGAGATATCTTTCGGTGGTCTCAAGAGCACCGAATGCTTCGATATAAATCGGGATATTCTCGTTTACGTCTTCCTTCTCAATTCGAGTAAGAATTTCCTGACTTTCGAGGTATTCACGGTAAGCCTTTGCCATACCTACGTAAGAGCAATCGTAGTATTCGGAAAGCTCTGCCGCCTCAGCGTCCTTTTCCTCAGTAAGCATTACGTATCTTACCTTGTAGTTACCCGTATACTTTCTGGAGGAAACGACCGTCCAGGTATCGTTCTGACCGACGGAGATAGAGTCAGCAACGTTGTAGGTGTCCTTAGGTCTGGGGTAAACCGTCATCTTAACGGTGTTGTACTCACTCGTTCTTACTGCATGGTAGGAGGAAAGCTCCATAAGAGCGTCACCCTCTTCTACTATCGCAACGAAGCCGTGAGAGTTCTTGGTTGCTCCTGACAAAATCATCTCCGAGTAGCCGTCTATGGTAGCTTGGAGCTTTGCAACCTTATCGGGATCGGGATCAGCGCCCTCCATAAGCTCCTCGAGGTCTTCCTCAGCCTTAGTGATGAGCTGGAGATACATAAGTGAGGTGTCCTCGTTGTTTACTATACCGAATACGGGATAGCGGAGGATCTCCTGATGTGTTCCCGAGATTTCATGGTAAGCGTAGTCCTGACCGTATACCTTACCCGTAATGGTAGCGACCTGTCCGAGATTTTCAATCTCCTCGAAATCGAAGAGCGCACCCGAACCGTCGGGGAAGAAGGTATAACCCGAGTTCATTCCAAACACGCTGGTTGCCGAGTCTAAGTCAAACGCGCCTGCGCCCATGTAAGGAAGTATCTGAATGCTTTCAAGCTGGTAGAGAGACTCGTTGAAACGGATACCGTTTGCGGGAAGTCTTACTGTCATACCAAGCTCGTCGAGAGAGTACTCAAGAGCCATCTTGAACAGAGGGGGATTCTTGTCTTCACTCTCGTACTCAGTAAGCATATGGTCCTCGTCCAGCTCCTCGTAGGTGTAGTCGGGACAATACGTCTTAATGAGCTGCTCGATGTTTGCCATCTCCGTCTGAGAGGTGGAGGAGTCGAGCACGTAAACTGCCATTTTCTTCGTGATGGGGAATGCCTTCTCCATCTCTGTCTTAAGGGTGGTACTTGCTACTGCGCTGGGATCCTGAAGCGTGTAGTAAGCCATGAGCTTCTTGAAAAGGAACTCCGCATGCTTATCACCCTGAACGGCGGTCTCCATGATGTTCTTGATCTTCTTTTCAAATGAGCTCTTCTCTATCTGACGGGGAACGAGCATTCTCGCCTCTTCACGTCCGATAGTATACTCAACACGGATACCGTTCTTGATATTTCTTACAATTATCTGACCTCTTGAAGCCGCCCACTCGTAGCTGGTGTATACGTTGCTGTCGCCAGAAGCGATATCGGTATACTCTACGATTATCTGAGACATTATCTCAGTCTTAATACTATCCTGAGCGGTGGAGTCTGCGATATTGTAGGGGTTGGAGAAAAGTATTTCTCCCGTTGCGATGCATTTGGTCGCAACCTCGCCGCTGTACTCGTCAACGTAGAGCTGATATCCGTCCTTTTCAAAACGGAGGTCCATCGTCGCGAGCTTATCCTCGGCGCTGTAAACTATTCTGTTGCCTGTATCTACCTTATAAGTAACGTTACCTTCCTCATCCGTCTGCGCCTTCATAGCTTCACCCGTGAAGTAATTCATCGTGGGCTTTGCGTTTGAGGTGTTGTACGTATAAACGGGTCCCGTCTCTTCCGCCGACATAACTATTGTAAAGCAGCTTGCCAGCATGAGTACAGCCAAGAGAGTCGATATTATTCTTTTAAATTTCATTGTTTATCTTCCTCCTTATTCCTATACTCTGAACTGAATTTCTGTTACAATATTTGTCACAAAGCTTACAAGCTTTCCGAGCAGTGTCGAGAACAGAATTGCTATAAACATGATTACTACCATACCGAGTATGGTTCCAAGTGTGGTAAGGAAGTTCTTGCCCATCGGATAATCGTGCGTTACCATCATACCGAAGAATATGAGTATTCCCGCCCAAATAAACGCAAATGCGTTTATAACCGAGAGGATATCAAGCTCTTCAGCTACGAGAACGTTAGACACGAGAGTTGTGGGTATAAGAATGATAACCATAGGAGCAAGCGCATAGCAGGTTGCTATGAATATGTCCTTATAGCTTCCTTCACCGTCGAACAGTGTGGTCAGACACCAGTTAGCTATCGTCCAGAGAGCGAAGGGCGCGCCTACGCTGAGGATAACAGCGATTATGGTGGAGTAATTTTCCTGCGGATTAAGCAGGTAGCCCTGACCGATCGCCTGATAGTAGAATGCTACGATAACGGCAGCGAGAATGGTAATAGCCGCTCTGAGCGAGCCTCTCTTCTCGTGCTTGAGGTCCCAGAAGCCGTCGAACGGGTGGAATATTACGTGGAACACGTATATGATCTCCTGTCCGTAGGTCTTCTTTTCGCCCGAGGTCGCAACTCTCTTGTTGACCTTCTTAGCGTGCTTCAAGAGCTTGGACCAAGCTATTGCTACCGCGATAACTACAATAGGAATAAGAATAATGTAATTTGACAGCCACTCTTTTCTAAGGTCCTTATACGCTACGGAATAGTTTTCCGTATCGTATGCTGCCTTATAGTACTCGAGTGCTTCCTCAAGGTCGTTGCTTCTGTACAGAGCGTTACCGATTCCGATATACGCAGCGTCGAAGTTGGAGTTTCTCTTGAGTATCTCCATCCAGTCGTCGATAGCTCTGTCGTAGCTACGCTGGTTCTGGTTATGGAGAGCGTTTATAAGGATATCACCGTACTCGGTTCTCTCATAAACTGTAAAGGATTTTGCGGTTCTGTCAAGCAGGAGCATATTGTCGCCCTGATATACGACAGCGGCAAGTCCCTTAGAGGAGATGTTACCGAGCTGACGACCCGTGTCACCGAAGGCGAACAGCAGGTTTCCGTCGTAGTCGTAAGTGAATACCTTACTTCTCTTCTGGTCGATAATAGACCAAGTCTTCTCAGGTCCTGTCGCAACGTCAACGATAGTTGAAACACCGAAGATCTCGTCAGAAACGTTTACCTTCTTCATATCAACCTCACCCGAGGGAGGATAGAATCCGTTTCTTCTCATGATCTCAGTTCCCGCAGCGTTAAGCATCTTAACGGGAGCGTAGTCACCCGAGGTGGATTTGCCCGTAATAGCGGACTGTACGTTATTCTCGTCGATAGAGGACGTGGTAACGTAGATAAAGTCGTCAAACAACGCTATGTTGTTAAACTCAGTTGAAACGTAGGACTGAGAGAGTGCTCTCTGCTCTTCGGTCTGGAATCTTCTCCAGATGGAGTCCCAAGCGGAGATAACGACCTTCTGAGCTCCGACGAATCCTGTAAACTGACCCTCGTCGGTCATAACGATAATACCCTGATAGGTGGTTGAGGATACGACGTAAAGTCTGTCGTACTGGTCAACCGCAACTGCAACGGGCTTATATACCGCGCCTTCGTCGAAAAGCTCAGACTCAGGCTGAGGGATAACGGAAAGGAAGTTTCCGTCACGGTCAAAGGTGATAATTCTGTTATTGTTGGTATCACAAACGAATATTCTACCTGGGATCTCCTCTGCTCCGACTCTCTTATCGGGAGTGATGAACACGCCCTGAGGAGCGGAAAGCTTATCGGGAACGCCCTGCTCGTTTATAAAGCTTTCAATAATGAATTTTACCTTATAGTATCTGTCGAGAACGACGATTCTGTTGTTGTCCGTATCTGCGATATATACGTTCATCTCATCGTCAACCTCAAGGTCTGAGGGGTTGGATATGGTCTTCTTTGCCGCAAGAGCGTCGTCCTTAAGACCCGAATAGTACTTCTTGAGTAACACTTCGTCATCAAGTCCCATATACGCCGAGTCAACAGACTTAGCGGGGTTATATGCGTCAGGTGAGTGAAGCGCCGTTCCGTTTATGGAGTACGTATAGGTCTGATAAGGAGCGCTTGCGCTTACAGGAAGAGCCATCATCATGATAAACGCAAATATTACGCAAATAACTGCTGTTATTTTTTTCATAGTCTCCTCCTGTAATTAGTCCTTCATACCACTCGAACCCATCGTTTCGATGATGTTCGACTGAGAAATTACGAATACCGAAATCGGTACGAGCATCATTACGACCGTAGCAGCGGCACTTGCGCCCGCACGCTTGATTCCTCCTGCCGTTATCTGCTGAATAGCGTAGTTCAGAGATTTGAGCTGCTCGGAGTGAATGTAGATAGATGCTCCCGCGTTCCAAAGGTCTTGGAACGAATAGATAATAAGTGTCAGCCAAGCGGGCTTAACCATGGGCATCGCTATCGTCCAGAAGGTTCTGAGCTCGCTCGCTCCGTCAAGACGCGAGCTTTCAAGCACTGCGTCGGTAACGCTGGACTCCATGAACTGCTTCATGAGGTAAAGTCCGAGGGTTGAGCCCCAAGCGGGGATTATGATTGCCCAATATGTATCGATTATCTGCATTGCACTCATAAGAATGAAGCAGGTAATAGCGGTAACCGTCTTATGGAACATAAGGGAGGTCTGTACGAGCTTGAACATTCCCTTTCTTCCGGGGAACTTGATCTTTGCCATTGCGTATGCCGCAAGTGAAGCGAAGAACAGGTGTCCTACAGTACCCGCAACCGAGGTAAACACGGTGTTGAATATGTATCTTGAGAAAGGAACGAGGTTTCCGCTCATGAGAGTGAACAAATCCTTGAAGTTCTTAAACGTGGGCTTGGATACGTAAAATCTTGGGGGGAACATCCAAAGCTCGTCAAGAGGCTTGAGAGACTGGATGATTACGTAGTACATAGGGATAAACATGAATATGCCGAGGATTACGAGAATAAACGTAATTCCTGCGTCACCTCCACGGGATCGTGCAAGTACGACTTTATGTTTTCTTGTTCTCAGTTTCTGTGCCATATCACGATCCTCCTACCTTAGAAAGTAGCTTCTTGATCAACGCATTCGCGCCTACCATAACTACGAACAGTACGACTGCTATGGTTGACGAATAACCGATCTCGAAACGCTGTGAGCCGTAGTCCTCAAGGTGATGGACTATGGTATGCGCTGCGTAGTCAACTGACGGGAATCCGCAGAGCGCCGTAACAACAGCTCCAAATCCGAAGGAGTTGGTGATGGACATGACCGCACCGAACATAAGCTGAGGCTTCATGTTGGGAAGGGTGATATACCAAAGCTCCTGCCATCTGTTTCTGATACCGTCAACCGCACCTGCCTCGAACTGCGCCTTATCAATTCCCTGCAAACCTGCAATGAAGGAAAGGAAGGACGTACCGAGCGAGGTCCAGATCGCGACCACGATACACAGGGGCATTACCCAGTCTGCGTCCTGGAAGAACTGAATTTCCTCAGTTATAATTCCAAGCTCGAGAAGGACTGCGTTAGCCCAACCGTACGCGTCTCCCGAGAAAAGCGTACCCCAAACGAGGTAAACCTGACCCGCAATGGAGGGGGCGTAGAAGATAAGGGTTACTATTGCTCTTATCTTCGGAGAAAGCTCATTGATGAACCACGCTACCATCAGTGACATGATATAGGAAGCGGGTCCGACAATGGCGGCAAATATGAATGTGTTCTTTGCTGCGATAAGGAATATGTCGTCATCGAGGAACAACCTTACGTAGTTGTCGAGCCAGACAATATTCGGCATCTGAAGCATGTTAAAGTCTGTAAAGCTGATTACAATGGAAAGCACAACGGGCAATACGGTAAACAAGGTAAAGACAAGCATATAGGGCGCTACCATGAGGTAAGCTACTTTATTGCGCTTGATCTCTTTCCATGTCCACTGCGCTTTTGTCATTTCACTGCGCGATACAGCTTTTTTCTCTGCCGTTTTTGACATGTACTTCTATCTCCTTAACTTAGATTTTTCTTACATTATTTATATGCTTCGTAGGATTCAAGAGCGTCTGCCGCGCTTCTCAGATCGGAAGCCGCCTTTGCGAAGAGACTGCTGTCAAGCTCTTCAAGGTCTTCTGCCATAGCTCTAAGCGAAGCATAGTCCTCGGTTTCATAATCCTTAATAAGCGCTAAGGTGTTCTTATAAACGTCGTTGTCCTCGTAAGTCGTTATCTCAAGAAGCTTGGTCTCTGCCTCTTCCATACGCTTCTGTGCCAGCGTCTGTCCGTCAGCAAGAGTTTCAAGTCCGAATTCCTGACGCTTACGTGTGATCTCGGTGTTTATAGTCTTTATGTAACTCTGCATCTCAGTTACAGGGTCTGCCTTATTGTTGAACGCATCGAGGAACGCGAACTGAGTGTAACGCTCAACGATGTAACGTCCGGGATAGTTGGGTATTGCCGCAAGCTCAGCAAACTGAAGCTCAAGCTGCTCAAGCTCTGCGTCAGTCCAAGGCAAGCTGCGAAGTGCGGAAATATTTGCAGTCGCGTGCTTTGCGGAAGGACCGAGTATTGCAACCATTTCATTTGCGTAGTCTATCTGACACTGGTCGTCAGCGTGCCACTTCATGAATTCCCAAGCGCCTTCCTCATCCTCACATCCAACTATCATGGAGATTGCCGTAATGGTGGAAACCGACGCGTTGTTTATGTCGCCCGTTTCGTCCATGTAACCGGGAAGCGGATAGAAGCTCCACAAGCCTTCAATCTCGGTTGCGAATACCTTGAGCTGGTTGTAAGTAGCCGTGTAGGTTGCAAATCCGATAGGCATTTCACCCGTTCTGAAACGGTTTGCGAAATCGTACTTGTAGGGGAATGAATACATGGTGAACATTTCACACATGGTATTAAAAGCGTCAAGAGCTACGTTGGAGTCGAGGTTGATTCTCATTCCGTTATCAGCGAACAGCTCACCGCCAAGCTGATACAAGAAGATGTTCTCGTCCTTGGTCATACCGATCTCCATGTTGTTTGTCTGGAGTATCGGGATTATTTCCTTAACGTCGTCCCAAGTCTGAGGAACTGCGATATCGAGCTGATCGAAGATATCGTTACGAACGAACATCATCGTAAAGTTCTGAGTCTCGGGAAGTCCGTAGAAGTGAACGTCGCCCTCTGCGTTTTCTATCTGAAGAACGAGCATTGCGGATTCATTGAAGTCCGCCACTGCCTCGTCAAAGCCGTCCATGTCCTCTATCTGAACCAAAGCTCCGCGGATAGCGTAGTTGATAACGTTATTCTGGTCAAGACCTATATATACGTCAGGTCCCATTCCTGAAAGGATAGAAGGCAGAAGCGTTGCGCCCGCAACGAGCTTAAGGTCAATGGTGACGCCCGTCTCGGGAGTGAAGTCGTTATTGATAAGACCTCTGATAACCTGCGACTGATCGCGTCCGTATGCAAGCCATACCTCAACCGCGTCGGTGTCCTCGGTCTCTACCATAGCACCCATACGGTTGTAGTTACGGAAGAAGCTCTGGATAAAGCTCTTTATCTCGTGAATGAGAGACTTGAAGAAGCCTGCCTTGGCAACGGGAAGCTCGTCATCAGCCGCGCTCTGAACTACTATATAGTCAAAGGTAAGAGGCTGAGTCTTTGCGTCGCTGAGCCAAGTACCGAGAGAACCGATGTAAGTCTTGAGCTGCTCAAGGTTCTTTGCAACCTCGTCCTCGTTAGTACCCATGAGGTTAAGAACTCTGGCAACCTTTTCAAGAGTTGCGGTGTTCGAGCTCTTCTCTCCCGCGAACTTAACGAGCTCCTCAGCTACGTCATAAAGCTCTCTGGACTGAATAATCATGTCGATCATGGTATCGGGCATTACTCTTGCGAATCCGTAGTCACGGTATTCGTCAGGCTTAGAGCCCGTCAGCTTAAGAATATTGAGGTAGTCGTTGTTGATAGAGTCAAGGGACTCCTGAACTCGTCTTACGATATCACCCATGCTTCCGAGAGATACCTCAAAGCGAAGAGTATAAACAACGCCTTCCTTAAAATATATATTGAAGGTTCTGTCCTCGTACTCATCCTCGCCGACCTTGATCTGAGTTCCGTCAGTCAGCTTACCCGACTGCCAGTCGGAAGAGTAGTTGAACTGAAGCTTGCCCGCTTCCTCAAAAGGAATTCCGTTGTAGTATCCGTCCTCACCCATCGCAACGGAAGAATCGCTGTAGATGTAGAGGATTCTTGACGTATACATACCGTCGAGCAACGCCTGCTTGAAGCGAGTTGCGATATTATACATACCGCTGGACTCTACCTTGAAGGAATACTCTATCCACTGTCCTGCCGTCTGCCACTTGTCACCGCCAACGGTGTTAAGAATCGTTCTGTCGGTAGCGGCGGGAGAGGTTACCGCACTCGTGTTATCGGAGATAGGATAGATGGTCTGAGAGGAAGCTGCGGAATAATACTCAGCTTCTATCTTTATCTTGTCCTCTCCGTCGGGAGCGTCGGAATATTTCTCAAGATACTCCTCGTATGTAAGAGTTGAGCCTTCGTCCTCGCAAGGAACAAATCTTATCTCCGAGATGACCATAGGCTCGTTTACGGATTCAAGCGATACCGTAAGCTTGCCCGTGTCCTCATCGGGAGCGAGCACGAACTGGAAGCTCTCCTGCATAAATCCGTTAGCGTCCTTGAACGCATATTCGGACCATGAAGGGCTCTGAACGAGGCTGGAGCGTATTTCATTTTTATCAATATCCGAAATAAAGAAACGAATGGTCTGGTCATTGACTACAGACGCAAGATCCTCCGTCCAATATTCAGGCATCGTATATACAATGTAACTCTTGCCGTCTTCCTCAAGAAGCTCCGCTTCAATTCCGATGTCCTCAGCCGCGTCGAGATAGCTCTGCGCGCTTTCGTCCTCGGGAACTTCAAAACGACCGTCCTCATATGTATTCTTCCATATCTTAGGAATGGTCAGCGAACGCGCCTCCGAGAAAGGAGCCGAACCGTTGATCAAGAACATTCTCTCTATTGATGCCGATTTATTTTCAATAGGATAGTATTCGATGACCATGCTGTATTTCGTTGCTTCGGTGATTTCGGGGATCTCCCAGGTCACAACGCCCGAAGAAGGAGTATAAAGACCTTTCTTTCCGCCAAATTCGCCTACGTACGCAATACTTGATTTGTCTTCGATTTTTTCAATATCCGTCGAGGGAGTGTAAACAACGCCCGCCGACGTCACGAAGGTATAACCCTCGGTCGCCTTGATGACGTAATCATCTTCAGCTACGGGCACATTGTCAAACTGAGCAATGTACTCGTTGTACGAAATTGTGTTAAAGTCTCTGCCGCCGCTTATGATATTGCCGCCCGACTGTGCGCCGCCCGTTGCGTCCGAAGCGCCAACGGATATTACACTGCCGCACAACAGAAATACCAAAGCCAGCATCAGAGCTGTAACTCTTTGAAATTTCGTCGTTTTCATTCAAAATTCCTCCTGATTATTGTTTGGGAAAGCGCCGTGAAACGCGCCATCCTTAAGGTCTGATGTTGCCACCAGTATTCACCGAATTTCTTTGTCAGTACAGTGAGGCGCGCGGACGCCGACACAGAACGAACGTCTGCGCACCGGCCACACTTTCAAGCATTACTCGGAAAGGCGCGCAAATCGGCATATGCGCTCCCGTCAAGGCAACACCTATAATATACTCCAAAGGCAACGCACCGGTAAATCGCGTTGCTAAAGACACCCCAAGCCCGCAGCACCACGGGCACTGCGGGCAGGGATGTCCAATATCCACGATGATATCTTAACATATAATAAGAAAAAAGTCAAGTAAAAGCTTTCGCGCATTGAGGCGCAAAGCGAGGCGAGAAAGGTCGTTGAATTTTTTTGCTTTTTTGAAAAATCGTCGTTTTTACAGTTATTTTTCGGTATCATAAACAAAGGTAATTTATAATTACCCACTTTTGTCTGATATTCTTGTGTTTTATTAGCGTTTTTGTTGCTTTTGAACAATGTTTTGCGAGTCTTAAATTGCTCGTAATTTTGCAGTAAATTATTTTTACCACTGCCAAGTCGCCGCGGTAATTCAACCATAGCAAAAACCACATATTTTTTTGTGAATTTTAAACAAATTTGAGCTCAAATTTTCTACATCTTGAAAAATCACACAATTTTGCGTTTTTTACTACCAAATTATCGTTTTTAACGAGTTTTTAATGCATTTTTCATCTCTCAAGGTGTATATCTTACATTTTTTTACTTTTTTATCATTTGCAGTAATTTCAAGTCCTTTGCCCGTTTTTATTACAAAAAAAGCCTAATATAAAGCGCAATTCCAAACAAAATATACATCGCAGTCACAGCCACACTTCCACAGATGCGGCAAATATTCTTTAGCCTTCCCTTGAGAAAAAAGGTCGTTCGCAGTAGATGAGCGTAGCCGACGAAGTCGGCGTACTTTTTGCGGTAGCGTTATTTTTTAGAGATTGCCGCAGTTGAAATGATAAAGTGAGCGCGTATGTCAACAACCATCTCGGCAGAGGCGATCACTGCGTCGCCCGCGCACATTCGACAGAATGTACGACAAAAACTCAACAAAAAGTATTCATTTTTTAGCGGACGACCGATGGTCGCCCCCTACCGTTTTGAGAGGTATCCAAACCGCACCTTTAAATAAAAAAAAGAAACCCGTCAAACGTGCAGCAGCGTTTGACGTGGTTTCCACCTTAGAAAATACCATACTCCCAATTAAGCACAGCACAATATTCCAACAGCCTTAACATTTATTTTTTCAAGTTCTTTGAAGGTGTCGGAAACTTTCTTTCAAGAAAGTTTCTGACAAAAAACCATTCAAAAAACTAACTTCAAATCAGCGTAAAAATCCGTTGATTATCTCCTCTTCAGCTTCCTTTTCGGTAAGTCCGAGAGTCATGAGCTTAACAAGCTGCTCACCCGCTATTTTTCCGATAGCCGCCTCGTGTATCAGCGACGCTTCGGGATTCTGAGCAAGTATCTCAGGAATAGCCGCAACCGTCGCGTCGTCCATTATAATAGCATCGCACTCGGTGTGTCCCGAACACTTGGCGTTACCCCTTATCCTCGATATAAATTTTTGATGCGAAGAACCCTTAGCGACTGAGCGGGATATAACGTGAGTGCCCGCTCCGTCCTCAGCAAGCTCTACGTCAAACTCCGTTTCAGCGTACTGAGAGCCGTGAGTCATTATCTTCTCATGCACTATGAGTGTTGCATTTTTCATCACAACTCCCGTGGTCTTTCTTATCGTAGAATCAACGCCTTTTATCTGCGCCGTTTCCATTTCCATGCGCGAACCTTCTTGTAATTCAACGTGTGTGTGAGGATTCATTATATTTTTTCCATTGCCATCACCCTCACCGTAATGCTTTTCTATATATTTGCATTTTGCATTTTTCGCCAGATAAAACGAATGTATTCCGCTGTGCTCAGAGGTCTCTGCTCCACCGTTGTGAATGCCGCAGCCAGCCACTATAGTGACATCCGCATCCTCGCCGATGTGAAAATCATTGTAAACAAGCTCCTTGAGCCCCGTCTGCGAAAGTATGACGGGGATATGCACGCTCTCGTTCTTAGTTCCCGCCTTTATATATATGTCAATACCAGGCTTGTCCTCCTTGGTTACTATAGCGATATTCTCCGAGGAGTTCTTGCCGTGAAGCTTTCCGTTAATTCTAAGCGAATATGCGCCCTCGGGCACTTCGTGAATACCTGCAACCTCTCTGAGCAGATCCTGTTGTATTTTATCCATAAAGCCTGTTCCTCCTCTCAAAAATTCTCCGTAAACTTACAGCCCGTCTGAACGTTCATAAGCTTAGGAAATACCTTTTCTCTGTCGCCGTATTCAACGACCTCTCCACCCGCAAGCACGACTATCTTGTCCGCAATGTTGAGTATCCTCTCCTGATGAGATATTATCATTATCGTACCGTGAGTGCGCTCGTGCATCTTCTCAAATACCTTGATAAGATTGTTGAAGCTCCACAAGTCAATTCCCGCCTCAGGCTCGTCAAAGACTGATAGTGCCGTGCTTCTTGCGTTTATCATAGCGATTTCTATTCGCTTAAGCTCACCGCCCGACAGTGAGGCATTAACCTCTCGGTTAATGTAGTCCTTGGCGCACAAACCAACCTCAGAAAGATACGCGCAAGCCTCAGACACACTCGTCTTTTTGCCCGCGGCAAGAGAAATGAGGTACTGAACCGTCAAGCCCTTGAAGCGCACGGGCTGCTGAAATGCAAAGCTTATACCCGATTTTGCTCTGTCGGTAACGGACATATCGGTAATATCCTCACCGTTCATATATATTCTTCCCTCGGTGGGAGTTATGATACCTGCGACGAGCTTCGCAAGCGTGGACTTTCCGCTTCCGTTAGGTCCCGTTATAGCGACAAATCTGTCGGATATATTAAGATTTATATTTTTCAGTATCTGCTTATCGCCGACACCGTATGAAACGTTTTTGAATTCTAACATAATTTCTCCTTAAATAAAAGCTACCACAATATTATACTCTATTTTCGACAAAATTTCAAGAGGAATATTACATTTTGATTTTTTATCTTTTATTTCGCTTTATTTTTGTGATGATTTTTTATATTTATATCTTATAATTTCCTTGGATTTAAATACATATGAGAAATAAAATTGTGATGTTTTTTATCTCATATCAAGTATGAGGTCAAGCTCGCTTTCGTGGACTATCTGTACCACAAGCGTCGCTCCGTATTGCTCGGACGTATCGGGCTCGGACATTAGTGTGTTCTTATAGTAAACTCTGTCAAAGGTGTTCGAGAAGTACGGCATGAGCTGAATTCTGTCCCAATCATCCGCGCACTCAATTACTACGCATTCTCCACCATCTTCAGCTCCGTCCAAGCGTTGCGTAAGAACGTAACCCTTTTCGTTATAGACCGTCTCGTAGGAGTCGCCGAAGGTATCCGAGAGCGAGACCGTTCTGTTTTTAACCGTCTGCTCAAGTCCCGCGCTGACCGCAATTCCCTTCCCGTCAGTAATTCGGGTATAAAAGTCGATATCATCTCGGTGTATTCTATCGACCTCTCTGCCTGTCTCCGCAAGAAATCTTGACACTATCTTAGCGTAGATGCAGTATGCTCCGTAAGCGTTTATAGAGTTCTCAGTGTTATTAACGCTTATCGGCGCGCCCTCCTCGGCAAGCATTGCTTCGGTAGGATTTATAAACGCCAACACTCCCCGTGACGAAAGATATTCAGTTACCTGAGATAGTCTTGTCCGCTCACTCTGCTTACCGAGATACCACGGCACGTATTCCTCTCCAACCGTAATGGAGTCCGGAATGACGACAAGCATATATTCCATACCCTTGGCATTATATTCCGCTTCCCTTCTCGCCACGTTTATGGCAATTCGCTGTAGCTCCTCCTCGGAATATTCACAGCCGCCGATATAGTCAAGAAGCCTTTCATATCCGTTCTTTGAGTCCACAGCCTCAAATAGCCACTCGTCATCGCCTATTATTATATTTTCTCCGTCTATATGACCGAAAATCCTATAATTCACAAATTTTACTACGTCGGATATTACACTATCGCCGTAAAATATATCGTTAAAGGATTTCCGCTCGCTTTCAGCATCGCCTCTGTCAGCGGCGAACACGGTAGTTATTCCGATATACACCATAAAGGTAAGCAGAATACCCGCAAAAAGCGTTACGGTAAGAAAATCTATAGCCTTTCTTCTTTTCACAGCTTACCTCCTCATATTATTATATATCTGAACGGCGAATAATTGTACATTTCGAATTGCGGCAAAAAGAATATTGCGCAACACACGAACATAACAAGGAGCGCCGCAAGCCCCAAGTAATCAACCGCAGCCGCCGCTCTGACGCTAAGTCGCGCTCTTATGCTCTCCACCCATTTGGTTCTCGGTATAAGCGTTACAGCGCCAATGAGCGATACGAAAAGATACTTTCTTCCCGAGAAGGATATAAGTACCATATCGGTCTGATATTCAGCATTATCAAAGCTTATATCAGCGATGTAGTCAAGCACAGACGGATTACTGCCGCTTATGGTCATAAACATCCAGAAAACGCCGATAACCAGCACGGTAAGCATTCCGAAAACAGTTCTCAAGCCAGCTCTGCCATCCTTATGCGCTTTGTCAAGCTTAAGCGTTGCCGACGCCATGGAAAATGCAATAAGCGGAATACATACGAGGAGCGCCGATAGCTCAGTTCTGACGAAAACAACGGTGCATACGCAAAATACCGTTATCTTAAAGAGTGTTGAGCCTTGTCTGCCCGTTGCTTCTCCAAGCGGACGAACAATATATTTAGCAGTCCACGTTCTGACGCTCCCAAACAGCGCCTTGGAATACTCGTTGACAGTAGCGGTCTTGAACGGATGCGCATCGACCTCGGGAACGTTTATGCCGAACATTCTTGATATGCCAACTGCCATATCGTAATATCCCGAAAGAGAGAAAAATACTCCAAAGTATATCAGCATAAGCAATAGCAATATAATTGCGAGATTGGGAGAATCCCATGAATAAGCGAATATTTTATCATATCCGTCAATGAGTACCGCTCCTACCGCTATTCTCTTAATAAAGCCTATTATAAACAGACGTATTCCGTCAGAAAAGCGCGGAAGTGACATATCGATAGCATCGTCCTCGGTGAGCTTTTTGAAGCTTTGGTAGTCAACAAACGGACCTACGAGCATTATCGGAAAAAAGGTAATGTACAGCCAAAGCTCTCTGAAGTCCTCCTCGGCAGTATCACCGTACGTCACGTCCCAGATATAAGCCGCGG
Source organism: Clostridia bacterium (assembly GCA_017461745.1). GTDB lineage: Bacteria > Bacillota > Clostridia > Oscillospirales > CAG-272 > HGM12713. Next base: position 21,269 of record JAFTXE010000080.1, read on the forward strand.
CGCAAAGCGCGGGAAGCGTTATCCCTGTCGGATAGACGTATCCGAAGTCTGAAAAATACGCAAGCTGACGTACGAGTATAAGCCACACCACAGGCAACGCACCCATTGCGACGCCTAACACCCGACGCTTAACGCCTACCGCTATCCGAGCGGCAAAGTAAGCATATAAAACAAGAAGCGGAAGCCATACGAGATTCCAAAGAGAATGCAGATTAAGCATTATGTGAAATACTCCGCATACGCATATAAGGCACAGCTTTTTTCTGTTTTTACCGAAAAGCGCGCAGAATATCGTCGCAAGCGGTAAAAACAAAAACACAAACGCAGGCGCGGTAAATAACACAACTCCCCCTCCTTTTCCAAATTTTATACCGTTATATTATATGATACCACATTTCACGACTTTTTTCAATCGTTTTGTTAGATTTTTATTGAATGAAGAATGAAGTTAGTTTGTGGAGAGGATTTTTTGTCAGAAATTTTCTTGAAAGAAAGTTTCCGACACCTTCAAAGAACTTGAAACAAATAATATTAAAGTTGTTGGAATATAATGCTGTGCTTACGTGGAAGTACGGTACTTTCTGAGGTGGAAACCACGTCAAACGCTGCTGCACGTTTGACGGGTTTCTTTTTTGAAAAAGTTAGTGCGTTCCACCGCAAAGGCTCTCCTTATAGGAGAGCTGACTGAGAGTTTTACAGATATACGCACCATGTTCGCACACTCTATGTGTCATCCTGAGCGTACGCACTTTATTGGGAGAACCTAAAGTACAATTCGACAAAGTTTGCGCAAGCAAACGTTGTCGCATCGTTTATTTGGTTCACCCACTTAAGTTTTATATGCTCAGAATGACACGGAAAGAGTTCAAACATAGCGCTAAAAATATACTTACGTGCGTTTTAAGGTGACACTATCGCAAAGAGCACGCTGCCTTCGTCAGCTACCCTCATCAGTCAGCTGACGCTGGCAGCTCTCTTACAAGGAGAGCCTTTGAAGTTGTTCGCACCGCACCTTTAAATAAAAAAAGAAACCCGTCAAATGTGCAGCAGCGTTTGACGTGGTTTCCACCTTAGAAAAAATGCTGCACTTAAAATTAAGCACAGCATTATATTCCAACAACTTTAATATTTATTTGTTTCAAGTTCTTTGAAGGTGTCGGAAACTTTCTCTCAAGAAAGTTTCTGACAAAAAAACCATTCACAAACTAACTTCCCCAAACACCCAAAAATGCGTTATTTGCTAAGCAAAGCGCGGTCGTTGGAGAACTCCTCACCGCTCGTCTGAGAGAATTTCTCAATAAGCGCTTCTACAGTAAGCTTTTTCTTTTCCTCACCCGAGACGTCAAATATAATACGACCCTCGTGCATCATGATAAGTCTGTTACCGTGAGCTATTGCGTCACGCATATTATGAGTAACCATCATAGCCGTAAGGTGATTATCAGCTATAAGCTTATCGGATATTTCAAGCACCTTTGCCGCAGTCTTAGGGTCGAGAGCCGCCGTATGCTCGTCAAGAAGCAAAAGCTTCGGCTGTTTTATCGTCGCCATGAGCAAGGTCAGCGCCTGTCTCTGTCCACCCGAAAGAAGACCTACCTTCGCTGTCATTCTATCCTCAAGTCCAAGGTCAAGAATGGAGAGCAGCTCTCTGAAATACGCTTTTTCCTTTGAGGATATACCCCATTTAAGCGTTCGGTGCTGTCCTCTTCTTGCCGCTATTGCGAGGTTTTCCTGTATCTCCATAGTAGCGGCAGTTCCCATCATCGGGTCCTGAAATACTCTTCCGATATACTTGGATCTTTTATGCTCGGGGAGACTTGCTATGTTCTGCCCCTCTATCTTAATGCTTCCGCTGTCTATATGCCACGCACCCGAAATAGCGTTAAGCGTCGTGGATTTTCCCGCGCCGTTTCCACCTATTATGGTAACGAAATCGCCCGCGTTAAGATGAAGGTCAACTCCCTGCAAAGCCTTTTTCGCGTTTACCGTTCCTGGATTGAATGTCTTACGAACGTCTATAAGCTCTAACATTTTAAGCTACCTCCTTCTTTTCCTTTTTCTCAGCCTTCTTCGCTTCCTTAAGCTGCTGCTTGGCGGCACGCTTTTCAGCTTTAGCCGCGCCCGAGAAATACCTCTTTTGCCAATAAGGGAACGCAAGGAAGAGAGCGACGAGTACGGCGGATATCATTCTGAGCAAGTCCGCGTCAAGTCCGATAAAGATAACCGTCGCATAAACTATGTAGTAAACTATACCGCCGAATACAACGGTAAAGAGCTTGATCGCAAAGTTATTGCGCGCCATCCAGCCAAACAGCGCCTCGCCGATAATTACCGCGGCAAGTCCCGTAACTATAGCTCCCTTACCCATATTGATATCGGAGTTACCCTGATACTGAGCAAGCAATGCGCCCGCAAGAGCAACGATACCGTTTGAAAGCATAAGTCCTATTATTTTGGTAAAATTGGTGTTGATACCTTGCGCGCGGCTCATATTGAGGTTTGCGCCCGTAGCTCTTATCGACGCACCGAACTCCGTTCCGAAGAACATATACAAGAGCGCTACCAAGACGAATACAAACAGAGCAAGAATTACCAGCGTTCTGTAAATTTCAATTCGGTATATCAGCAAATCGTACTTTGCGGCTGGGAGAGGTTGGTTTGCCGCGCCCATGATTTTGAGATTGACAGACCAGAGAATAAGCTGGGTAAGGATACCCGAAAGAATTGCGGGGATACCCATAAAGGTGTGGAATAATCCCGTAAGCAGACCCGTAAGCATACCTGCTACTACGGCGCAAATGAGAGCCAACCACATGGGCAAGCCGTTTACAGTCATAACCGCGCATACAGCCGCGCCCGTACAAATAGAGCCGTCAACGGTAAGGTCTGCGATATCAAGTATCTTATAGGTGATATACACGCCTATTGCCATGATACCCCAGATTATTCCCTGCGCCACTGCGCCCGGGAGAGAGTCCAAATAGTTTATAAACATGGAAAAGGATTTCCTTTCTAAATCTTTATAAAAACCGAAATTCGACAGCGAATGTGCCGACGGTAACCGTCGGCACATTCGTTGCCGTTATAAAATTAGTATTAAATTACTTTTCGATAGCAACGTATCCGTCTGCTTCAAGAGCGTCGGTGTCAATACCAACAGCCTCGCAGATGTCCTTGTTGTACTTCTTCTTAAGCTTTTCCTCGGGAGTGTAAGCAATAGCCATCTCGGAGATATCGGACTCAGCCTTGAGTATCTCTACAGCCATTTCACCAGTCTTGTAGCCAAGGTCGTAGTAGTCGATAGAGAGAGTTGCAACGCCTGTTCCTGCGCAGATACCCTCTTCACCCGCGATTACGGGAACCTTCTTATCAGCGATAGCGCCCCAGATAGCTTCTGCGTTGGAAGCCGCGGTGTTATCGGTGGGTATGTAGATAACGTCCGCCCAATCAGCCGCACTCTGTGCAATAAGCATAACGTCAGTGCTATCGATGAAGGGATATTTCTTGCACTCAAGACCTTCCTCTTCAAGAAGTCTTGTAACTTCCTTAACCTGATAGTCGGAGTTAGGCTCTGCGGAGCAGTAAAGCATAGCAACCTTCTTAGCGTCGGGAACTATCTCGGTAACCATTGCAGCCTGTTTGTCAAGAGGAGCGAGGTCGGACGTACCTGAAACGTTTCCGCCAACCGTACCCGAGAAATCATCTATTTCAAGAGCCACGCCGTACTCGGTGATGGAAGTACCGAGGATCGGAATGTCTTCGGTTGCGTTAGCGGCAGCCTGAAGAGCGCCCGTAGCGTTTGCCATGATAAGATCTACCTTTTTGTCAACGAACGTACCTACGATGGTATTTGCGGTATCGTTTGAGCCTGCCGCGTTCTGAACGTCGATATTAACGTCTTCGCCGAACTCAGCAACAAGAGCGTCCTTAAAGCCTTCGGTAGCCGCGTCAAGAGCGACGTGCTGAACGAGCTGAACAACGCCAACGTTATACTTAGCGCCGCTACAGGACGTGAGGGACATTGTTCCGATCGCAAGTATAGCGACGAGAACCAGACATAAAATTTTCTTTGCTTTCATGATGGAAAATCTCCTAAAAAAATATTATTTCAACGGGCGCATATGTCCCGCAAAAACCAAAAATAAATCAAAAAAACTGCGCTGAGAAATTTTCTCAGCGCAGAGACAGACAAAGCCGTGGTACCACTCTGCTTCGCTCCTACCTTGCGGCAGAAGCCTTATTGGGCATCAAATGTCCTGATAACACTCAAGCTCTGAGAATGTAATTCGCAACGCGCCGCCTACCGTCTCACACCCACCGACAGCTCTCTTTAAGGGAGGACGCTCCGCTACTTTTTCTCTTCATCACCTTTAGCGTGTTAAATCGTTAAAAGAATTTTACCACATTAAAGCGTTTTTGTCAATACCTTTTTTTCAATTTTTTTCGTTTTTTTATAAATATTTTTTGATTTCCTTGATAAGATTGTCAGCGTAGTGAGAAAATCCCAAAAAATTGGGGTGAAGAACGTCGGGTGAAAACATCTCGGGATTGTGAGGAACGAAGTCGATACAGTTTATAACTCTCATGTTGAGTATCTCCTCGGATATATCCTTAAGCTTCTCGGCTATGTACTCAAACTTGCCTACCTTAGTCGTTATACCTACGTTTCCTCTCCATATAGGAGCGAGGGCAAATATCTTTGACTCCGGATAGCATTTGGCAAGATTTTTATAAAACGCTTCCGCTCTTGCGTCAAATTCTTCCTTAGAGGTTAGCCTGCCCCAATCGTTAGTACCGTAAGCGACGGTAATTATGTCGGGGACAAAGCGCTCTGAGGTTGCGGCAAGCTCAGGCTGGAATATCTCTCCGCCAATTCCCTTGTTTCTCGCCTCGGCGTCAAGAGCGTCGGTGAGGAGCGAGCTATAAGCCTCACTTGGCTTAGCCGCGTCATAGCCGTGAGTTATGGAATCTCCAAACATTATCATTCTGCGGCTGTGCTCTACGGGTATAATCGTTGAGCCGTTATCGAGGTCAAGCGATAGAAGCTCGGATGCAACTGACCAAGGAAAATAAATGCAGATAAGCTTTTCTCCATCGCCGAGAGCGTAAGAGCCTTCGATAGTCATATGCCCGTCGGGCGTGCTTGCCAGATTGGACGCAAGACTGTATTTCATCTCTCCGTTTACACTGATGTCGTGGCTGAAGAAGGTACGCGAGCTTGCGGGCGACACGTCAACCTTAAGCGAAAGTGTCTTGGAATTCGTCTTGAATTCAAGTCTTATTCCCGCAGTCGCAAAGGTCTTTTTATAAAAAGCCTTGTCGGGCTCAGAATACAGCTTGTCCTCAAAATACAGCTTTTCCTGCTCCTCGGTAAATCTGTAAAATTTGATTTTTCCTTCGTCTCGCTCTATCCTTGCCGCACCCTTTGTTATTTTCTGAATTTGTTCAAACGATAGCTTCATTTTTTATACTTCCTTATTTTGATTTTCGATTTTGTTTTATTGTCAGAAACTTTCTTTCGAGAAAGTTTCCGACACCTTCAAAGAACTTGAAGAAAATAAATATAATGGCTGTTAGAATTTTGCGCTGTGCTTAATTGGGAATACGGTATTTTTCTAAAGTGGAAACCCGACGAACCTGCTGCGGTTCTTACGGGTTTCTTTTTTATTTAAAGGTGCAGTTTTAATTTAAAGTACAGTTATGCGAACCAATCTCTAAAAAGTAACAATCGCAAAGTCGGCGTGCATCCTAACGCAAACTAACTTTCCAGCGCCATCAACGCTATTTTTTCACACAGCTCGCCGTAATCTATGCCGACCGCCGCCGCTTCTTGCGGCAAAAGGCTTGTGGGCGTCATACCGGGAAGCGTGTTTGCCTCAAGGCACCAAGCATTTCCGTCGCCGTCAAGTATATAATCAAATCTTGCGTAGCCTCGAAGTCTGAGTGCTTCAAAGCCCTTTTCCGTTGTCCTGTACACTGTCGCAGTAGCCGCGTCACCAATAGGCGCGGGGCATATTTCCTCGGTTGCGTTTGCTTGATACTTATTGAGATAATCGTAAAATCCCGACTTGGGAATTATCTCAACGGGTGGCAATGCTCTGCCGTCAAAATACGCGCAGGTCAGCTCCCTGCCATCTATCTTTCTTTCAACGAGAATATATCTCTCCTGCTCTGACGCCGACCTTATTGCCGACGCAAGCTCAGCCGCGTTATTTACTATATATACTCCCACGCTTGAGCCGCCCGAGCAGGGCTTTACTACCGCAGGAAGTCCCGTAGCCGATACGATTTTTTCTATCTCATAAGACTCACAAGGCGCAGAAGTGTCTACTCTCACCCAATCGGGCGTGAGTATTCCCTCGGCTCTGAGCATTCTCTTAGCAATATCCTTGTCCATTGCAAGCATACTGCCAATATAGCCCGAGCCCGTATATTTTATATTATAGCTATCAAGCATTGCCTGAAGCTGACCGTTTTCTCCAACTCCGCCGTGGAGCGCGAGAAATACGCAATCTGCGGCGCGGCAAGCCTCAATAACGCGAGGTCCGACGGCGTCCTCACGTCCGCCGTGCGCCAGCTTCAAGGCATCAAGGTCGGGAAGTCCACGCGGAACGCTTACTTCCGTCTTTTGTTCCCTTGTGAAAAGAGTGTTAATATCAACGTCCTTCTCTATTCCCTCGTAAACGTCAACGGTCAGCACCTCGTGCCCACGCTGCGCAAGCGCCGCCGCAATAAGTGACGCTGAGGACAGCGAGACGTTGCGCTCCGAGGAAAGACCGCCCATAAGTACGGTTATTTTCAAAGCTTATCTCCTTAAATCATTAATTTACTGTACTGTGGCTTTGCAAAGATACGCCACTCGGTCGTTACCGCCGAAGTCCTTGTAAACCTCGCATTTATAGCCGTTAGCATGCGATATTGCCGTGACAGCCTTAGCTTGATCACAGCCTATTTCGAGAAGCATAACGCCACCGTCAGACAGATATTTTCCATAAGAGCCAATTATAACTCTGTAAAAATCAAGCCCGTCGTCGCCGCCGTCAAGAGCCGCCTCAGGCTCAAACGCAAGCTCCTCGGCAAGAAATTCTATTTCCTTCGTCTCTATGTAAGGGGGATTGGAAAGAATACAGTCAAACTTGCCAAGCTCCTCCATAAATTCAGGCTTCAGCACGTCGCAAGCAAGCAAGCCAAGGCGCTCACCCACTCCGTTTCTCTCCGCATTCTCGCGCGCTATTTCAAGCGTATTTTCAAAAAGGTCTACCGCCACAGCCATGCAGTCGCTTCTCGACGCAAGAGTTGATATAGCGACACAGCCGCTTCCCGTGCAAAGATCTATAAACCTCGCCCCCTCGGGCATAAGCTTTATAGCAAGCTCAACGAGCTTTTCCGTATCCTGACGCGGAATCAGCGTGTCCTCGGTCACACGGTAGGTCTCGTGGCAAAAATCCCAAAAGCCGAGAATATATTGAAGAGGATAATGGGCGCAACGCTTCTTCACCGCCTCGCAAAGCTCGGCATTGTCAAAGTCCTCGTCTCTGCGACCTAAAAGCTCCGCCTTGTTTATACCGCAAAAATGGCATATGAGCATGGACGCCTCGCCCCTGTTGTTTTCAATTTTCGCGGCGGCAAGCGCCATGCATATCTCGTTGTACGTCATAAATCCTCCGAAAAAAATCTCTATCAATATATTATAACAGATTTTCTTCGGAAAATAAATACCTTTTGGGAAATTTATCAAAATTTCTTCATTACGTTTTTCGACAGTATATTAGTTTCCGTGGCAATCACTTTATTAAAAGTAACTTTATTACTCATTGAGATTACCGCGCTTCGCTCGCAATGAGCAAGCACAATGCTTTAAATTGTGATTTATCGGGGAATGTGAGGAACGCGGGGGGACGCGATTTCCGCTTTTTTGAAAAAAAGCTTGGCAAAAAACTTCCTTGCTGGGCTATAGCCCGATTAGATATATATAATTCCAAGAATAGCTTAATCGGGCTATAGCCCAGCAAGAAAGCTTTTGCGGAGCTTTTCTCGAAAAGCGACAACGCATCCCCCGCGTCCCCTCGCATCCCCGACAAATCATAATTTAGTGTATTTCGCCACCCAAGCTACCCCATGTAATTCATAACGTTAGCAAGCATTTGTGCGGCATCGCCTCGAGTAAGTGAGGATAGCGGCGAAATATTACCGTCCGAGGCGCTCATAACGCCTATTGAATTAAGCGAATACACCGCAGGAGACGCCCATGCGGGAATTTCCGCACCGTCGTTAAACGTAGGAATGGACGTCGGAGTTGAAACGTCAAGCATATTTCCAAGCATGACAGCCGCTTCCGCACGCGTTATACTTCTTCCTGCCTCAAAGCAAAGTCCCTTTTCGTTTCTAACTCCGTTAATATATCCAAGCTCGTATGCTGCGGCAACGTAATCCTTCATATAATCGGGAATATCCGCATCGTCGGCAAATACGGTTGTACTGACCTCATTCACCTCGTCAAAGCCTACCGCGTGCATCGCCATTACCAGAAATTCTCCTCGGCTAACCTCGCCGTCAGGATAAAAATACACGTCCGAGCCTACCTGAGTTCCACTCATTATGCCCGCCTCTGCCATTGTGAGAGCAGCGTTATAGTAACGTGAATTCTCCATATCGTCGTAGCGAACCGACACCGTCGGCTTGGTAACCGTCAAGGACACCGTCCGTGACGCGCTGTAGTTACCGTAAATATCACGAGCCACGTAAACGAAGCTGTCCTTACCCGAATAATTTGCCGTTGGAGTGTACTTATACTCCCCCGCTCTCTTGTCGGTAAGCTCTAACAATCCCTTTTCGGGATAGGAAACTATCTCTATTATCGTCTCGTCTCCGTCACTGTCATAGCACGGCAAAGTTCCGTAGAGCGTTATGTTTCTATGCGTGCTTACGTCAATATAGCTTTGCGGAACGTCACTGAGCGTCGGCGCATAATTTACCTTGTCAAGCAGATATATTTCGCAAGGCACGTCGTATCCGCCTTCTCCGTGAGAAAAGCGAAACGTCGCTCTCGTCGATTGCTCACTCGATGCCGTATAGCTGAGCAAAGACAAATTAGCGGCGCTTACCGTCTGCCCCGAGCTTACTACGACGTTGCCAACTCTCAGCTCTCCCTCGCTCACGGCAGGCGCTTGAGTTATGGTTATGTCTCCCACACGAGACAAATTCAGCGCGCGAGCAAAATCCTCACCGTCAAATTCAACGGTATTTCCTATGAGCCCCGCCATTGCCATGCCGTTATCCTCAGCGATAACCGCCAATGCAGGTGAAACGGGCGCGGACTCCGTGTCCTTTGCGAGTGCGGTGATCCCCAGAGATATAACGGACGTTACCATTGCCGCCGCAAGCCCGACGGAACAAAGCGCTATCTTAGATTTTTTCATTGCTTCCTCCTTTTGATGCTTTATTCTTTTTTGCTCTCACAATATTTTATAGCGCGCGACGCCGAAATATTACATATCTTTTTCTATAAAATAACGAAAAGCTCTTTATTTTTTTACGGTTATGATGTATAATTAAAGCAACGCTAAGGAAAGGGAGAAGCTCGCGCAAATGGATAACGGACTCATATGCTGCTTTACGGGGCACAGAACCATAGAGCAGTCGCACGCCGAAAGCCTTGTAAGCCTGACGGACGACGCCATTGAAAAAATGATAGAGCGCGGTGTAACCGTCTTCCGCAACGGCGGAGCAGTCGGCTTTGATACCTTAGCGGCGCTCAAGGTAATAGAAAAAAAGAAAAAGTATCCGCATATCCGTCTTGAAATGTATCTGCCCTGTAAGGAGCAGTCAAAAAAATGGAACGATTTCAGCAAGGCGGTATACGAGTTCGTTCTCACCCACGCTGACAGCATTCGTTACATTTCCGAGGAATACACGCCCCATTGTATGCTTGACCGCAATAAAAAAATGATAGAGGGCTGCGATTATTGCATAGCCTACCGTCTGAATTCCTCAGGTGGCACGGCGTTTACCGTTGAGCACGCAAAAAGGCTCGGCGTCCGCATATTAAACCTCGGAGATATGCTCTCCAAAGCATAAAACGCGACAAGGACAGTAATTAACCGACAAAAAATATTTTTCTATCCCCAAAAAAATTTTCTATTATGACAAATATTTTTTTGCGAAAAACTATATACAAAATCAAAAAATTGTGATAAAATATACATATAATTTTAATGTCGTTTATACGACAAAAGGAGTAGAATGTATGAAAAAGCTTTATGAAGGCAAAACAAAAGACGTTTTCGAGCTCGAAAACGGCAACGTTCTCTTGAAATTCAAGGACGACTGCACGGGTAAGGATGGAGTTTTTGACCCGGGTGAGAACGCCGTAGGTCTTACCATCGAAGGTATCGGAAAGGCAAATCTTCAGACCTCTATTCATTACTTTGAGCTTCTCAAGGCTGCGGGAATCAAAACTCATTACGTAAGCGCTAACATTGAGGATGCTACCATGGAGGTTCTCCCTGCTGAGTGCTTTGGTAAAGCTCAGGGCGGAAACGGACTTGAAGTAATCTGCCGTTTGGTAGCTACGGGTAGCTTTATCCGCAGATACGGCGAATACATTAAGGACGGAACACCTCTTGAGGGCGGCTACGTTGAGTGCACCTTCAAGAACGATGCAAAGGGTGACCCGCTCGTAACAGGTGAGGGTCTTGCGGCTCTCGGCGTTATGACTCCCGCTATGTTCGAAAGCATGAAGGATCAGACGCTCAAGATCACCAAAATAGTTGCCGACGACCTCAAATCCATCGGTCTTGACCTTTGGGACATCAAGTTTGAATTCGGCTACAACAACGGCGAGGTAGTTCTCATCGACGAAATAGCTTCGGGCAATATGCGCGTATACAAGGACGGCAAGATAGTTGAGCCCGTTGAGCTTACAAAGCTTATACTCAATAGATAATTTCGATAAATAAAAAAGCACTGTTCTTCAAGGGGCACCTTCCATAAAGCAGGTTTTACCTGCCGAAAAGCAAAAGGAGCACGAGCGATTTGTTCGTACTCCTTTTTACACGCCTTGCCTGTTTAGGTTAGTGTGTTACACCTTTTAGTGTACTGTCGGACAGCAGAATAGCCTTCCTCCGGGAGGAAGGGGGACCGCGATAGCGGTGAAAGGAGCCCGCGTCACTTTGAAATAAGCAATACCTTTCTTGTAACGCGCTCTCCCTCACCCGACTCCGTCGGGAGCTCCCTCCCGGAGGGAGCCTTTGGTTTACGTGCCTCGAAAGTCCATCTGCTTTTCCTGACAAGCACTGCCTTTGTGGGCACAAAAGCTACATTCCTTTCCCATAAGTTCATCTATGGAAATACCAATCAAATCAGAGATATCGGGAAGTAAAAAGATATCGGGATAACAAAGCTCTCGTTCCCATTTGGACACGGCTTGAGTACTAACCCCAAGGAGTTCTCCAAACTCGCTCTGTGTGAGTCCGTGCTGCTTGCGGTAATTCAGTATACATTCGCCTATACGGATTTTATTTTTCATTTTACTCGCTTATATATCTCGTGATCTCGGGTCATCATACCGAATGCAATCATTTCACGTCGAATCGTACAGAAATCCTCGTGATATCGCAAAATGATCTCATTGACCTCTTTTTCGCCATATTCTCGGTCTGTTTCAAACTGCTTTAGTATCTCAAGCAATACAATCTCACGCTTTTTACGTTGTGTGGGAATCTGTGTCAGCCTCCCGTACTTAAAAAAGTTTGAAATGACCTCTTTTTTATATTTTTCCTCGGTATCAACTACCGCGTCATCCTTTTTGATCAGCTCATAAAGCGGTTTATCGAAAATATCGCGGTTAAGAGAATAGATTATATAGAATTGCGAGCGAGAGCAGTTGACCACGCCAGCTGATTCCATTTTTTTTAGGTGGTAGCAAATCGTCGCGGGGGTCAAGGACAGTTCGCAAGCGATTTTTTCTACGTAGGAATCTTCCTTCAAAAGAATATTGAGTATTTCAAGACGTGTTTCGTCAGCAAGGAGCTTTAATAGTTCAAGTTTTTCTTTCACTCTATCACTTCCTTTCGTCTTTGCCAAGCTTCATCAAGACATTCTTTAGCAAATTTCAAGCCGCCGATGCGTTCTTCAATCTCGACTTTTTCCCAATCGGTTGCATGTTCCAATTTTGATTCAAGCTTTGCGATTTCGGAATCAGCAAATGCAATATGACCATAATACAATGCAAAATCCTGCTTTTCACCCTCTGCGGCATTTTCATATAGTGCAACATATTCCGGTATAGAGATGAATGCTTCGTTAATGTCAGGCAAAAGGTAATGATTATTCGCATTTTTTGCGGCTACACGATGGCTATGAAAGAAACGACACCACACATTTGTTGCCCCGGCATACCTGTATTTTGCACATTTATATTCGGCTATTCTATTCCTTTTCTCCAGTGGTTTTTTGTCAAGTGTATCGCAGAAGATCTCTAATTTTTTTGTTTCAGTATTTATCAAATCAAGTGCAATTTGAAAAAAGTTTGAAGTTGCCATTATTTTTCCTCCTTATCGTCAAATGCAAAAACAAATAAATCTTTTTCAATTCTGTAAGCTCGCCACATATTCAAAATATCGTCCAACACTTCTTTTTTGATTTTTGCCTTGAAGATTATTTGCGGATTGCCGTCCTTTTCTGCTTGCTCAAAATCGGTATTATAGGTGTTATAAAAGTTAACCCTCATGAATACTTCGGGGTAGAGCGCAATCTCCATAAGTTCTTTTTGATCTTCGTGCAATGTGTAATAATAGTTGGCAATATCGGGAAAATGCTTAATTAAATTCTTGAATCTTTTGCTCATCAATTCAATCGCCTGATCTGTTCCGGATATAAGTCCTGCCGCTATCGCAACATTATAAATTCCGGACTTTAATTGCAAAGCACCTCGCTCCGTAGGATGGCTTTTATCTACTGAAGCTGCATCCGCTTTGCAAGCGTTGTGCTTTTCTTTTGTGATCGTCCATAAGCCGTTGAATATTTCTTGCTTGTTCATAAGTACATATCCACCTTTCTGTTGTTGTAGACTACACTGATATTATACCCATCTAATCACTTTTTGTCAATAGTGTTTCGATGATTTTCTAATCAATTAAACCAATGGTTGAAAAAATGCGAAAAGAAACCGAAATTGATTTCTTTCCGCATTTGTTGAATATATTTTGTAAACCTGCTTTATCGCAGGTACGCCAAGGGCAGTGCTTTTTGTATATTTGTATAATTAAAGCGCGCAAATAAGCTTTTCGATTGCGACGTAGCCCTGCGGCGATAGCTTTACGGCGAGGTCTGCCTCGGAGCAAAGCTCAAGCGCTCCCTTAAGCTTTTGCATTGATTTTCCCGCCGCTCCTTGCGCATAAAGCTTGGTTTTATATTCGTTCATTTTAAGCAGTGACGCTATTTCCGACACGGGACAGCCCTCGTCGGCAAGCGCCTTGACGGAAATAAGGTCACAGATAACCCTCGATACCTCGGACAAAAGTATTATCGGGTCAACACGTCTGAACTTCATAACGGCAAGCGCGTTTATCGCGTCCTCGCTTCTGCCGTCGAGAATGGCGTTCGCAAGCGTAAATGCATCAGTCGTTATCTCGGCAATGGAAACGTTGAGAACGTCCTCCTTAGTAACCGTGTTGCGCCCGTTCTGCAAAACGTAATAGCTGAGCTTCTCCGTCTCATTTGAAAGCGTATACATGGACTTTCCCGCATAATTTATAAGGAAAGAGCAAACCTCGGGCGAGGCTTGCGCGCCGTTATGCTCAAAGTGCTTCCCTACCCACGAGATAAGTCTCGCGCCCGAAACAGTCTCAAAATGAACGAGCGTCAGGTATTCTCCGAGGCGCTTGAGCAGAGCCGACGGATATTTTGGAAGATTTCCCTCCTCCACCATAGTAGCGGGAACGGAGATTATAAGAACGTTATAGTTATATTCGGAAAGCTCGGCAAGAACGTCGCAGAGGTCGTCAAGCTCCTTCGGGCGTAGAGAATTTATATTCAGACCGTTGACGGTGACTATCTTCTGCTCACACATCATGGACATGGGCATAAGAGCGTCAAGCAAAGCTCCCGCGCTGTAGTCTATCGCCTCGATTTTCATGTCGTTAAAAAGGGCGAAGGTCTCGTCCGAGCATACAGCCTGTCTTGCCGCCGTAACGGAGTGCGCCTTCATATAGTCCTCGTCGCCAAAAAACAAATATCCGCCCGACAGACCCTTCTTCATCAGCTTTCGAAAGGCGTCTTCCTTGATTATTTCCAAAATACTCACCTCGCCGATATCGCAGAATTATAGACAAATTATGATTTGTCGGGGGGACGCGAGGGGACGCGAGGACGCGATTTCCGCTTTTTTGAAAAAAAGCTTGGCAAAAAACTTCCTTGCAGGGTTGTAGCCCTTAAAGCTATTCTTGGATTTATAATTGTTATAAAGGGCTACAACCCTGCAAGAAAGCTTTTGCGGAGCTTTTCTCGA
>JAFTXE010000081.1 GCA_017461745.1 Clostridia bacterium
CTTGGCAAAAAACTTCCTTGCTGGGTTGTAGCCCGCTTAAACATATATAATTCCAAGAATAGCTTAGTCGGGCTACAACCCGGCAAGAAAGCTTTTGCGGAGCTTTTCTCGAAAAGCGACAACGCGTCCCCCGCGTCCCCGCATCTCCCCGACAAATCATAATTTATAATTAAACGCTATCTCCACCGCAATAGCTTAAAAATTAAAATTCTTTCCTTCGGAGGAAAATAATATGTTGTTCGGACTTTTCCGTTTTGACTGGACTATATTAATAGTATTACCCGCCCTTTTTATATCCATCTGGGCGCAAATAAAGGTGTCAAGCACCTATCACAAATATTCTTCAGTTCGCACAAAACGCAACGTCACGGGCTACGCCGCGGCAAGAGCTATACTCGACGCCAACGGCTTGCACTACGTTAAAATAGAACACGTGCGCGGACATCTTACCGACCATTACGACCCGAGAGCCAACGTAATAAGACTTTCCGACAGCGTTTACGGCTCTGACAGTGCCGCTGCCGTCGGAGTTGCCGCTCACGAGGCGGGACACGCGGTGCAATACGCTCAGGATTACGCTCCGATAAAATTACGCATGGCAATAATCCCCGTCACCCGTTTTGGCTCAATGCTTGCCATTCCGCTTTTCTTCATCGGTCTTATACTTGCAAGCGACTTATTTATGCTTTTCGGCATAGTGCTTTATTCCGCAGTCGCGCTGTTCCAGCTTGTGACCTTGCCCGTTGAGTTCAACGCCTCCGCAAGAGCGCTCAGGGCTATTGACGGCGCGCAAATTCTCACAAATGACGAGCTTGCGGGAGCAAAACGCGTTCTCAGCGCCGCCGCTATGACCTACGTTGCGGCATTGCTCACCTCACTTCTGACACTTCTGCGTCTTTTAGTGCTTGCGGGCGGACGCAGTAACAGACGTTAAAAACATGACACAAAACAACGTACAAACGCCTCGAAGGCTTGCCTTCGAGCTTCTCATAAAGACGGAGAAGGCTAAGCAATATTCAAATATAGCGCTTGACAAGGCGCTTGAAGCGTCTGCTCTTTCAGACGTAGACCGCAGACTTGCCTCTGCGCTTTTCTACGGAATAATCGAAAAAAAGCTGACGCTTGACTACCGAATATCACAGTTATCTCAAAGACCGCTATCTGACATTGACGCTCAGACAGCCTGCGCTATACGGCTTGGACTTTATCAGCTTATATTCATGGAAAAAATACCGCCGCACGCGGCAATAAACGAGTCGGTTTCCTTGGTATCAAGAAAAAGCTCGGGCTTTGTAAACGCAATTCTGCGTTCACACACGCGCTCCCCGATGCTTTCCTTCCCCGCCCCCACAAAAGAGCCGATCGAATACCTTTCAACAGCGTATTCCGTCTGCCCCGAATTATGCGCAAAATTTACGGACACCTTCGGCTTTGAAAGAACGGAAAGTATTTTCAAGGCTATCTCCGTTCCCGTTGCGACGACGCTCAGGGTAAACACGCTGAAGATAACGCGCGACGAACTTGCCGAGCGCATCACGGCTCCAGCTTCGACGTCGATCTCACCACACGGACTAAAGGTCTGCGGAGCGGTAAGAAATATATACGGATTTGACGACGGTCTGTTCTTCGTACAGGACGAGGCGTCACAAATATGCGTCGAGGCGCTTGACGCCCGTCCCGACATGACCGTTATGGATATATGCTCCTGCCCCGGCTCAAAGAGCTTTGGCGCGGCAATAAGCATGGAAAACCGCGGTCAAATACTCTCATACGATCTGCACGAAAACAAGCTGTCTCTTATCCTTGAAGGAGCGAGACGGCTTGGAATTGATATAATAAAGGTAGAGGCACGAGACGGAAGGTCGCCCATAAACGAGCTGTTCGGCAAAGCCGACAGAGTGTTGTGCGACGTTCCCTGCTCAGGCTTTGGCGTGCTTGCCAAGAAGCCCGAGCTGAGATATAAAAATCCCGTCGACTCGGCGTCTCTTCCCGACATACAGCTGAGTATCTTGGAGAACGCCTGCAATTACGTGCGTGACGGAGGCTCTCTCGTTTATTCTACCTGCACCGTTTTTCCCGAGGAAAACGAGCAAAACGTACAACGTTTTCTTCAAAAGCATAAGGACTTCGTACTTACCCCCTTCTCAGTCGGCACGCTCAGCGTACCAAGCGGATATATAACGCTTATGCCCGACACTCACGGCACTGACGGATTTTTTATAGCCAAGCTTACTAAGAGGAACGACAAATGAATTCTGACACCGAAATTATAAACAAAACCGACCTTCTCTCTCTGCACCCCGAGGAGCTTGAGGAGCTTGTTGTCGGACTTGGAGAGCCTAAATACAGGGCAAAGCAGCTTTTTGCCCCGATGCATTCGGGAACGGCTCCCGAGCAGATATCAAACGTTGGCAAGGCGCTGAAAGCTAAGCTTGCCGACACCTGCGTTTATTCACTTCCCATTATAAGAAAAAAATTAGTATCAGCCATTGACGGCACGGTAAAATACCTATACGGTCTTTCCGACGGAAATTCAGTTGAAAGCGTGGTTATGAAGTACAAGCACGGCAATACCATCTGCATTTCCACTCAGGTTGGCTGCCGCATGGGCTGCGCATTTTGCGCATCCACGATTGGCGGAAAGATACGCGACCTTGAGCCCTCAGAGATGCTCGGTCAGATAATAGTTGCCGCAAAGGACATTGGAGAGCGAATTTCAAACGTCGTTATGATGGGTATTGGCGAGCCGCTTGACAACTACGACAACGTGATTAAATTTTTGAAGCTCGTTAACTGCGAAGAAGGGCTTAATATTGGATACCGACATATTTCTCTGTCCACCTGCGGACTTGTTGACAAAATACAGCGTCTTGCGAAGGAGAATTTCCCCATCACGCTATCCATATCTCTGCACGCCTCCGACGACGCAACTCGCAGCAGTATCATGCCCGTAAATAAAAAATGGAGCATAGACAAGCTACTCGGCGCTTGCAAGGAGTATTACGCAACTACGGGTAGACGTATTTCCTTTGAATACACGCTCATATCGGGTAAGAACGACAACCGCGATAGCGCTCTGCGCCTTGCGGAAATTCTTAATAAAGCCTTGCGTTCTCACACGGACACTATGCCCATACACGTCAATCTCATACCCGTCAATCCCGTCAGCGAGACCGCCTTTTCAAGCTCTGAGCGCAAAACCGTTGAGGATTTTGCCGCCACCCTTGAAAGAAAAGGTATTCGCGCGACTGTTCGCCGTACTCTCGGCGCTGACATAAACGCCTCCTGCGGTCAGCTCAGACGCGAAGAAGAAAGACGAAAGGTAACGTAAAGAACGCGGGGGACGAGAGGGACGCGATTTCCGCTTTTTTGAAAAAAAGCTTGGCAAAAAACTTCCTTGCATATTAAGTCAAATTATGATTTATCGGACTGTTTGCTATGTACGCACACTCTCTGTGTCATCCTGAGCGTAAGCACTTTATTGGGAGAACCAAAAGTACAATTCGAAGGATCTTTGCCGCTTGCGGCAACAACCAACTTCGATGGGTAACC
>JAFTXE010000082.1 GCA_017461745.1 Clostridia bacterium
AAGCTCCGCAAAAGCTTTCTTGCCGGGTTGTAGCCCGACTAAGCTATTCTTGGAATTATATATGTTTAAGCGGGCTACAACCCAGCAAGGAAGTTTTTTGCCAAGCTTTTTTTCAAAAAAGCGGAAATCGCGTCCCCTCGCATCCCCGCATCTCCCCGACAAATCATAATTTGCACTATAATTCACATCAACGTTTATTTATGCAAGCCAAAAAAATTATTTAAAAGGAGATTTTTTGTATGCAAATTCAGATGAACGAATTCTTGTTTTCCATGATACTGACCGAGCTTGAAGACGCTGTTGGCGTTGAAAACTGCTCCGTCAGACAGATCGACAAGGTAACACACAGCGTTGACTATTATTGGCTGTCACGTATGTGGGCGGACAGAGGCTGCCGTATGCCCGAGGCTGACTTTATCGTTTGCCCCAAGGACGCAACGGAGGTATCCAAGGTAGTCAAGATCGCAAATTACTACAAGCTTCCCGTAACCACCTGGGGCGCAGGCGGCGGAACGCAGGGAGGCGCTATTCCCGTATGCGGCGGTATCCTCCTTGATACCAAGAGAATGAACAAGATATACGAAGTAAATACCGACGGAATGTACATAGAGTGCGGCACGGGCGCTATTTATAAGCACATCGAGTGGGCGGCAAACGAGGTAGGAAAGGCAACTATGCACTATCCTTCTTCTCTTACTTGCTCCACTGTCGGCGGCTTCCTTGCTCACAGAGGTATCGGTGTTTGCTCCACTAAGTACGGTAAGATAGACGACATGGTTCTCCAGATGGAGGTTGTTCTTCCTAACGGAGATATCATTTATACCTCTCCCGCTCCCAAGCATGCGGCAGGTCCTGACCTCAATCAGATATTTATCGGCTCTGAGGGAACGCTTGGTATCATAACCAAGGCTCAGATAAGAATTTTCGACCAGCCTGAAGAGAGACGCTTCCGCGGCTTCTTGTTCCAGGATATGCACGGCGCGTTTGAGGCTTCCCGCGAGCTTCTCCAAAAGTTCAAGCCCTCCGTTATGCGTCTTTACGACGAGGCAGAGACTGCGTCCCTCATTAAGAAGATAGTCGGAGTTGAGCGCAAGGGCGCGTTTATGAACGTCGCTATCGAGGGTTGTAGCGAGATGGTTGCGGTTGAGGAGAAGATACTCCTTGATACCTTCAAGAAGTACGGAGCTGAGGACCTTGGCTCTGAGTACGGAGAGAAGTGGTGGAAGGAAAAGATAACCTTCTTCTATCCGGGTCACATGATGGATATTCCTCAGATGTTCGGTACTATGGATACCATAGCGCCTTACGGTAAGATAGAGGAGATATATTGGGCGATGAAGGAAGCTATCGAGACCAACTTCCCGCAGGCTAAGTTTATCGCGCACTTCTCTCACTGGTATGAGTGGGGCGCAATGGTTTACGACCGCTTTATCGTTGAAGGCAAGGACGTTCCCCAAGATCCCGTTGAAGCTCTCAGACTTCATCAGGCTATCTGGACCTGCGGAGTTCGCGCTGCTCTCGCTCACGGCGGCGTAGTTAACGACCACCACGGCGTAGGAATAAAGCTCGGCAGACTCATGAAGGAGCAGTATGGCCCTGCAATGCAGGTATTTGAGGGAATCAAGAAGCAGCTCGACCCCAACGGAATAATGAATCCGTTCAAGCTCGGTCTTTAATTTTGAAGGAGGTAATTAGTTATGATAATGTCCGAAAAATCAAAACAGCACGTTGATTCTTGTCGTTTTTGCTGGATGTGCCACCATATTTGTCCCATAGGAAACGCAACGGGACACGAGAGAAGCACGCCCAGAGCAAGAGCGCTTGGTATTTCCATGGTCAACAGAGGTGCTATAGACCTTTCAGAAATAATGGATAACATTTATGAGTGTGCAGGCTGTGGCGCTTGCGTTCGCGACTGCGTTACGGGTTGGGATCCCGTTATGTTCACTAAGGAAGTAAGACTTCAGGCGGCTCTTGAGGATAAGCTTCCCACTTACATAAACACGCTCGTTGATAACTGTCTTGAGAGCGGAAACGCATACGGCAAGACAGCTCTTTGCGATAAGCTTTCCGAGGCTATTGCTGCCCATGCGGATAAGACCGATACGCTTCTTTACCTCGGCGTTGACGCAAGGTATATGGCTTGCGAGCAGGCGGTAAAGGCTATAAAGGTGCTTGAAAAGGCAGGCGTTAAGTTCACCGTGCTTGCTGACGAGGCGGCATCGGGTAATCAGCTCGACTTTCTTATAGGTGCGGCTGAGGAGACCAAGGAGCAGATGGCTGCTGCGGCAAAGGTAATGAACGGATATAAGACCGTTGTTATTTACGACCCCGCTGACGCAAAGACCGTAAAGCAGACCTACGGCGAATACGGCATAGAGCTTGAGTGCAAGGCGGTTACATATACCGCTTACCTTGCAGAGCTTGTAAAGAGCGGAGCACTTAAGGGTGAGAAGAGCGGCAAGACAGTTGTATTCCAAGACCCCTGTCAGCTCGCGCGCGACCTTGAGGAAACTGAGGAAGCAAGAGAAGTAGTTAAAGCATTCGCAGACCTTGACGAAATGCTTCTCAACAGAGGCGAGACCGTATGGGCAGGAAATATTCTTATGGCTCAGTATATTCCCGATGTTATGAAGCTCGTTGCCGAGAGAAGAATATTCAACGCAAAGAGCATCGGCAAGACCGCTATGGTAACGGCGAGCGTTTCCGAGTACGTATCCCTTAAGAACGTAGAGCAGAATGACGTTGAGATACTTTCTCTTGAAGATCTCATTCTCGGCTGATAGGAGGGTGTGTAATGTTAGTTAATTTGCAGACCATAATTGGAATGGCGGAGAAGGGAAATTACTGTATCCCCGCATTCAACGTATACAACACCGAGACGGTAATGGGTGTTATCGACGCCGCTGAGCAGGAGAAAGCCCCCGTTATCATTCAGGTTTATCCCCGACTTCTCAACGAGGAGGTTGGATTTTACCTTTGCCCCGCAGTAGTTGCGGCGGCGCAGAGAGCAAGCGTTCCCGTTTGCTTCCACCTTGACCACGGACCTTCCGAGTGGGAGGTTACCCGCGCTCTCCGTTGGGGCTGTACGGGTATAATGCTTGACGGCTCTGTACACGATTTCGACAAGAACGTTGAGATGACCAAGCACATAGTTGACACCTGCAAGTCCGTCGGTATCGGAGTTGAGGGTGAAATAGGTCACGTAGGAAGCGTAAACGACGCAGCTATGGACGAGTTTACCTCTCCCGAGGAGGCGGCTGAGTTCGTAAAGCAGACGGGAGTTACCTGTCTTGCCGTTCTCGTCGGAAACGCGCACGGTCACTATAAGAAGCCGCCCAAGCTTGATATCGAGCGCATTAAGGCGATAAGAGAAGCTACGGGCGGAACGCCTCTGGTTCTTCACGGCGGATCGGGCATTCCCGACGAGCAGGTAAAGGCGGCAATTGCGGCGGGTATTCGCAAAATGAATATCGGTACGGACGTTTGCTGCGCGTTTGCTGACGGCACAAAGGCAACGCTTGACGACCCGCAGAGAAGTCTTGCTGTTGACCTCTTTATGAAGAAGCCCATACAGTATGTAAAGGAGCTTGCTGTAAGTAAGATAAGACTTACGGGAGCTGACGGAAAGGCTCAGTAACATGGCAAAGATAGTAGGAATTGGCGCGTGCGTTTTTGATACGCTGTATAACGTACCTACGTATCCCACGGAGGATACAAAGATGCGCGCAACGTCCTCTAAGGCGGCAGGCGGCGGACCCGTTGCGACGGGGCTCGTTGCCGCGCAAAAGCTTGGCGAGGACGCGGCGTATATCGGAGTGCTCTCCGACGATAACGGTGGAGTATTCCTTAAGGGTGACTTTGAAAAGTACGGTGTTGATACCGACCTCGTTGACGTTAAGAGCGGATACCGCTCCTTTGCGTCTGTGCTTTGGCTGTGCGCTGACAGCGCGACGCGCACTTGCGTGTTTGACAAGGGAGATCTTCCCGCGCTTACTCTTAGCGACAAGCAGATAGACGCTATCAAGCAAGCAAGGCTTCTTATGGTTGACGGAAACGAAATGGACGCGGCTGTTGAGGCGGCGAAGATAGCAAGAGAGAACGGAGTGGAGGTTCTTTACGACTGCGGAGGACTTTACGCAGGCGTTGAGCGTTTGCTCGCCCATACCGACATAATGATTCCCTCCGAGGAATTTGCCATGGGGCATACGGGAAAGGCTACGGCAGAGGAGGCGGCAAGAGCTCTTTATGAGAAGTATTCGCCCAAGGTGGTCGTAGTGACTCAGGGAAAGCGCGGCGGTGTGCTGTTTGACGGCAAAACGCTTACGAGCTATCCCATATATCCCGCCGAGGTCGTTGACTCCAACGGCTCGGGAGACGTATTCCACGGCGCGTTTGCCGCGGGCGTTCTTAAGGGCTTTGACTACCTTAAGTGTTGTCATTTTTCAAGCGCGGTGTCCGCTATAAAGTGCACGGGCGTTGGCGCGAGAGAAAGCGTTCCCGATTTTGAAACGGTCAAAAAATACATGAAGGAGAACGGTTATGAACTTTAAAAAGGCTTATAAGTCCGCCAAGGGCTACACCCCCATTTGTAAAATAGGCGAATGCTCGCTCAAAAAGCTTGAATTCGGAATTATAGAGCTTGACGCGGGCGAGACTTTGGAGTATAATACAGAGGATAAGGAAACTGCGTTTATTATGCTTGAAGGTCACTGCAACGTTTACGTTGACGGTGAAAAGTGGGAAAATATCGGAAACCGAAGCAACGTCTTTGAGAACCGAAAGGCAGAGAGCTTCTATATGCCCATAGAGCAGGAGTGCAGAATAGAGGCTATCGATCACATAAAGATCGCCGTTTGCGCAACTCCCGTTAAGGAAAAGACTGCTCCTCAGGTTCTTCGCGAGGACCACGTTGTTCTAAAGCTTCTCGGAGAAGTTCCTTTCCAGAGGGAAACAAGCTTTATAATAGACGGCAATTCCAACGCCAAGGTTCTTACTATCGGAGAGGCTTACTGCACCGAAGGAAACTGGGCGGGCTTCCCGCCTCATAAGCACGACGAGAACAATATGCCCACCGAGTGCATAGCTGAGGAGATATACTACTTCCTCTTTGATCCCAAGCAAGGCTTTGCGGTACAGTGTCTTTACACATCCGACGGTGAGCTTGACGAGGCTTACAGAGTAAAGAACGACGAGCTTGTTGAGTTCCCCTACGGCTACCATACCACCGTGTCCACACCCGGTTATAAGACTTATTTCCTGTGGCTCATGGCAGGTGACTATCAAGGCTTTAACAGAAGCAGTGACCCCGAGCACGCTTGGATAGAGAAGAGATAAGAGGACGTGATGGGACGCGAGGAGACGCGATTTGGGGTCTTTCTTTCGGAGAAAGACCCCATACCCCAAAGAACTCGAAAATAATTAAATTATAGATAAGTAAATTAAAGTGCTGTGAGTAAGATGAAGATAGCGGCTTTCTAAGGAACAAACCGCGCAAAAAGCTGCTGCACTTTTGACGGGTTTGATTGTATCCTATGCGGCGCGAACATAGTGCGACAAATCGAAATTTTCACTAATAATTGATATAGGTGATAAAAATGCTTGAAAAATTAAGAAAACTTAATCCCTCCGTGAAGTTTTTTGACGTCAGAGACGCTGAATTTTCGGAGTACGGCAGAGTAATTGACGGCTACGAGGTTGAAGAAATTATGGCGGCGGCGCAAGATATTCCGTATCCCGCTGAGGGCTCGGCTTACGTTCCGTCTGTTGAGAGCTTTGAGTGCCTTGATATAGCCAAGAGAATAGAAGACGAGATATTCGGAACACTTCCAACTCAGATAGGCTACTGCCACGGTCACAGCAATATGCTGGGCGCGACCGAATGGCATCATTCCTCTGAGCTTAATATAGCGATTACGCCTCTGGTTCTTATCCTCGGAAAGCGTACGGATATAAAGAACGGCAGACTTGATTCCGCCGACATGAAGGCGTTTTACGTTCCTGCGGGTACTGTTATCGAGGTATATGCTACGACACTTCATTTCTGTCCTTGTGAGGTTAGCAAGGAGGGCTTTGGCTGTGTCGTCGGACTTCCTACGGGGACTAACGTTCCACTTGATTACGAGGTTGACGACAGGCTATTGTTCCGCAAGAACAAGTGGATAATGGCTCACGAGGAAAACCGCGGACTTATCGAAAGAGGAGTAGTTAGCGGAATTTACGGAGAAAATTACAAAATAAACTATTGAACTTTTAGGAGATAGGTATGAAATATTTGCTCGGAATAGATTTCGGCGGCGGAGCGTCCAAGGCAACGTTGCTTGGTGAGGACGGAAATATCGTTGCGGAGAATACCGTTGAATATCCTACTCTTTACGTTGAGGCAGGCGCTTGTGAGCAGTCCTCGACGGATTGGATATCGGCGCTTTGCGAAAACGTCGGGGCAATACTCTCAAAAAGCGGCGTTTTACCATCTGATATAGCAGCAGTGGCAATAGACTCCGCAACGCATACCTCACTCGTTTGCGACGGAGATTTCAAGCCCTTGCGCAACGCTATTCACTGGACGGACACCAGAAGCCGCGCTCAAGCTAAGGCGCTTTACGAGAAATACGGCGAACAAATATTCGAAAAGACCTTCCACAAGCCCGATACCATATGGACGCTTCCTCAGCTTTTGTGGCTCAGGGAGACAGAGCCCGAGTTGTTTTCAAGGGTAAAATACATATTTTTTGAGAAGGATTATATAAGATATTTTCTTACGGGCGTGTTCTGCACCGATTATATTGAGGCAGAGGGCAGTATGCTCTTTGATTGCAGAACGCTTGAATGGGACGCAGAGCTTTGCTCGATGTGCGGCGTGGATATTTCCATGCTTCCGCCCGTCAGAAAGCCTATGGACGTTATCGGAAGCGTTACCGAGGACGCATCTGCGGCGACGGGACTTTGCGTTGGCACTCCCGTTATCTGCGGCACGACCGATACGGTCATGGAGGTCTTTGCCTCGGGAGCGGTAGAGAAGGGTGATATAACGGTGAAGCTTGCCACGGCGGGAAGAATATGCGTTATCACCGACAAGCCTTATCCCGACAGACACATGATAAACTATTCGCATATTATAGATGGACTTTGGTATCCCGGTACTGCTACAAAAGCGGCAGCGGCGTCTTACCGTTGGTACAGAGATACCTTCGGCGGAGATTACCGCGAGCTTGATGCGGGCGCTGCCGAGGTCGCTATAGGCTGTGACGGACTTATGTTCCACCCGTATCTCAACGGAGAGCTGACTCCTTACGCCGATCCTCAGCTTTGCGGTAGCTTCACGGGCGTGAGGGCGACGCATACAAGAGGACATTTTACAAGAGCGGTGCTTGAGGGCGTGTCTTTATCCCTGCTTGATTGCAAAACGTATCTTGACGGACTTGATATTTCCTATAATAAGCAAGCAACGCTTATAGGTGGCGGAGCTAAGGGTAAGCTTTGGAAGCAGATAACGGCGGATGTTCTCGGCATTACGCTGAGAACGACGGAAAGCTCGGATTCCTCACTCGGTTCTGCAATGCTTGCGGGAATAGCCGTAGGCGTATTCAAGGACGCAAAGAGCGCGGCGGCGCTGTGCGTAAAACAGGATAGCGTAACCTATCCCAATCCCGAGAACACCGAGAAGTACAGACGTATTTTTGAGGACTATAAGAAAATACACGACGCTCTTGCTCCTATATACAGGGAGAGATGAGTATGAGAATAGCAGTATGTATAAGGCAGGGGCTTGACGGAGAGATAAGTCCGTTTGACGCCTGCGCCTACGAGGAAGCGCTGAAAATAGATGGGGCAGAGGTAATACTCGTTTCCATGGGCGCGCCCTCGGTATCGGACTTGCTTTTGAAGCTGACGAGGCTTGGGGCGAAAAAAGCCGTACTGCTTTCCGATAAAGCCTTTGCGGGAGCAGACACGCTTGCGACGGCTTACGCGCTGTCTTTGGCTATTCAAAAGCTTTCACCCGACCTTGTGTTTTGCGGCAGACAGACGCTCGTCGGAGATACCGCACAGACGCCCGTAATGCTCGGACAAATGCTTGGCTACGGTATTATAACCAACGTCATGAGTATAGACTCTTTGACGGATAGTAATATCGTATGCACCACAAGAACCGAAGGGCAGACGGAGGCAAGACTGCCCGTGCTCGTTACGGTTGAGAGAATAAACGCGCTTCGTATGCCGAGACTTCGTTCAAAGCTTGGCGTACTTGAGACGTGGAATGCTGAGGACGTAGGCGCTGACCTATCGAGGTGCGGACTTAAAGGCTCTCCCACGAGAGTGCTGAAAACCTTTGAAAACCAATCGGGAAAGCGCAAATGTACGTTTATATCGCGTGACAAGCTTGAATGGGCTATAGAAGAAGGGCTGAAAAGAAGTGAAGAACAGGCGTATGCCGAAACGGAGAATAACGGCGAGAAGCTGTCAAAGGTATTCACGGTTACGGACGCGCCTATGGACTTTGCTAAGACCGTCAGCGATAACGTGACGGATATCGGCTTTGCCGAGGCTGAGGAGATAGCGGAGAGAATAAAGAGGGACGACACCGACGCTGTAATATGGTGAAGTGATACCCGCTCAAAGCGGCTTTCATCTCAGGTAGCCGAAATACTCGGACTTGGTCTTTGCGCCGACTGTACGCATCTTGAATGTGTTGACGGCGAGCTCGTTATGTACCGTCCCGCGCTGTCGGGCAGTATTATCGCCAAGATAAAGAGCCTGACCCGTCCCGCAATGGCGACGGTAAGAACTGACGGCGGAGATAAGAACCGCATAATGATTGGCGTAGGCTTTGGCGCTAAGGACAGCATACGTAAGGCAAAGGAGCTGTGCGAGACGTTAGGCGCTGAGCTGTGCGCGTCGAGAAAGCTCGTGGATAACGGTTACGCCTCATACGATATGCAAGTCGGACTTACGGGCAAGGTGGCAAGCCCATCCGTGTACGTGGCTATAGGCATATCGGGCGCTGTGCACCACATAGTTGGCATGGAGCGCTCGGGTACGGTCATAGCCATAAATCCCGATAAGAACGCCCCTATATTTGAATATGCCGATTTCGGTATAGTTGATGAGTTTTAACTTGTCGGGGGACGCGGGGGATGCGGGGACGCGAGGACGCGATTTCCGCTTTTTTGAAAAAAAGCTTGGCAAAAAACTTCCTTGCTGGGTTGTAGCCCGATTAGATATATATAATTTTAAGAATAGCTTAGTCGGGCTACAACCCGGCAAGAAAGCTTTTGCGGAGCTTTTCTCGAAAAGCGACAACGCGTCCCCGCGTCCCCGCGTCCCCCGATAAATCATAATTAAAAAACTGAATCTTATAAAGGAGAATAAAATTATGCTTGATTACAAAGTAAAGATCGGTCTTGTCGCAATGAGAAGAAACACCACCGACAGACCACGCGGAACGTTTTTGACTTGGTATTCAGCGGAGCAGAGAGGTAAGCGCTTTGTTGAGTACATCGAAAACAATTTCACCACCGACAAGGTGACCTTCGTTGACAACAAGGGAATAGGCATTGCCGACCTCGTCTTTGACGACGCTTCCGCCGCTGAGGTAGTAGAGCGCTTTAAGGCTGAGAAGGTTGACGCGGTTATGATAATCAACTGCAACTTCGGTAACGAGGAAGCTGCGGCTGATATTGCCAAGGCTCTCGGAAAGCCCGTGCTTCTTTGGGCACCTCTTGACGATGAATACTACGTTGACGGTATGCGTCCCACCGACTCACAGTGCGGTCTTTTCGGCGTTTCACGTCAGATGCAGAGATACCACGTTCCTTTCTCACACCTGCCTTGCTGTAGAGTAGAGTCCGATGAGTTCAAGGCGGGCTTTGAGAGCTTCGTGCGCGTTGCTTGTATGGTCAAAAACTTTACGGGTATGCGTATAGGGCAGGTAGGCGCGCGTCCCGCTCCCTTCTTCTCGGTTATCTGGAACGAGGGCGAGCTTATGGAGCAGTTCGGAATAAGAATAGTTCCTATCAACTTCGCTATAATTGAGCAGAGAATGAAGTCCGCTCCCGAGCTTTACGCTGATGAAATTGCGGAATTTGAGAAGTATTTTAAGGAGAATTACGTTCTCGACGACCTGACACCCAAGTACATAACTCCCATGGCAACCATGGCGGTTATGTATAAGCATCTTTTTGAGGAGTTCAAGCTTGACGTTATCTCCGCTGAGTGCTGGACGGCAACTCCCGTTATGTTCGACGGACTTGCTCCTTGTGCCGTTTACGGACTTCTCAACGACCTCGGCTACATGATATCCTGCGAGAGCGATATTCACTGCGCTATGACTATGGTGCTTCTCAAGGCGGCTACCATGGGCGAGGGAGCTCCTCTGTTTGGCGAGTTTACCGTTCGCCATCCCGAGAATAAGAACGCAGAGCTTTTGTGGCACTGCGGACCGTTCCCGCTCTCCCGCAAAGCTCCCGACAGCACGGCAAGACTTGTAAATCAGAGAGAATGGTTCAGAGGACGTGACGGAGAATACACCGTGGCTCGTATTGACAGAGAAGAGGGCGGAAGGTACGTTATACTTCCTCTCAAATGTCATACGACTGAGGGGCCTCAGACGCACGGAACGTATATCTGGGGTGAGTTCGAGGATCTACAGGCAGTTGAGGATAAGCTTATCGACGGTCCTTACATACATCATTTCGTTGAAATGGAAGGCGACCTTACCAAAGAAATTGCTGAGTTCTGTAAGTATTTCCCCAAGCTTAAAGTAGATAAGGTCTGAGAAATTAATAAAACTAATGGCTGAGTCAATAAGACTCAGCCATTTCGATAAAGGGAAAGAGCCTGCCTCATTGAGCTTGAGACAGACTCTTTTCTTAATATCTGATTTATATCTGATGCGTAAGCACGCTTATTACCGTATAGAATTCTATGTAAAAATATATAAAAATCCTTTAGGAAACAGATAGAATAGATTGTTGATTACTTTGCGTAATCGATGGCGCGGCTTTCTCTGATAACGTTTATCTTGATTTGCCCCGGATACTTGACCTCTTCCTGAATCTTAGCCGCCATTTCACGAGCGATCACCTTCATGCCTGCGTCGTTGACCTCCTCGGGCTTGACCATAACTCTGATCTCTCTGCCTGCCTGAACGGCAAACGCCTTGTCAACTCCCGTAAAGCTCTTTGCGATCTCCTCGATCTTTTCAAGTCTCTTGATATAATTTTCAAGATCCTCGCGTCTTGCTCCCGGTCTTGCCGCGGATATTGCGTCCGCTGCCTGAACTATTACCGCCGTAATAGTCTGCGCCTCAACGTCGCCGTGGTGCGCTTCGATTGCGTGGATCACCTCGCGGCTTTCCTTATACTTCTTAGCAAGGTTTACGCCAAGCTCAACGTGTGAGCCTTCCATTTCATGAGTCTGAGCCTTTCCAATATCGTGGAGAAGTCCCGCTCTCTTAGCAACTGTGCTGTCAACTCCCAATTCGTCGGCTATCATGCCCGAAATAAGAGCTACCTCGATTGAATGCTTAAGGACGTTCTGTCCGTAGCTGGTTCTGTACTTAAGTCTGCCGAGCATTCTGACAAGCTCGCCGTTTATGCCGTGTATACCGACGTCAAACGTTGCTCTCTCGCCTGCCTGCTTAATGGAGAGCTCAACCTCCTTGGCAGCCTTTTCAACTGTTTCCTCAATTCTCGAGGGGTGTATTCTTCCGTCCGCTATAAGCTTTTCAAGCGCTATTCTTGCCGTTTCTCTGCGAACGGGGTCAAAGCCCGAAAGCGTTATAGCCTCGGGGGTATCGTCGATTATAAGCTCAATACCCGTAAGCTTTTCAAGCATCTGGATATTTCTGCCCTCACGTCCGATAATTCGTCCCTTCATATCCTCGCTGGGAAGGGATACCACGGAGACCGTCGTCTCGGCGACGTGGTCTGCGGCACATCTTTGAATTGCCAAGGAAATGATGTTTTTAGCCTTTGCGTCTGCCTCCTCCTTGAACTGAGCTTCAAGGTCGGACATTTTTTGCGCAAGCTCGTGCTTAATAGAAGATTCTACTCGGGAGAGCAGCTCCTCCTTAGCCTCTTCGACGGAGATTCCCGAAATCTTTTCGAGTATCTTCATTTCCTGATCACGCAACTGATTTATCTGCTCAGTAAGAGCTTCGTTTTCCTTGATCTTCTTATCCAGCTGCTCGTTTTTACGTTCAAGCGCATCGGATTTTTTATCAAGATTTTCTTCCTTCTGCGTGATTCTTCTTTCCATTCTTGAGATGTCGGCTCTTCTTTCCTTCATCTCTTTTTCGGCTTCGTTTCTCTGCTTAAGTATTTCTTCCTTAGCTGAAAGTAAAGCTTCCTTCTTCAGTGTTTCTGCCTGCTTAGCGCCTTCTTCGTGAAGTCTCTTGACTTCCTGCTCCGCAGAGCCTATCTGCTTTTCGGCTTTTTTCTTACGGACCGTGTATCCAATGCCAAAGAAAAGCCCCGAGCCCACCGCAAAGGCAATAACACCTACTATAAAATAGATAATCATAAAGCACCTCCTTATCCTTTTATTTTTCTTTTATATGTTATATTGCATTTATGACATATACATATATTTTACACGATTTTGCGCAAAATGTCAATAGTTTTTGTCAACTGTAGCGTTTATTTCTTAATTTATTTACATTTTGAGCATAATGCATTCGGGCTGTTCCGCAATGGCGGTAACAGCCCGAATACGTTGAAAATAACTTAATTTTATTTGCCGAAGGAGAACAGTCCCTTTTTCTCGTAAGGCTCAGACTTAAAGGAAGTCATTTTATATCCCACGCCTGTGACGGTCTCGTTCATCTTTTGCTCGTCTATAGCGTCCTTTGAAACGACGACAGCCTTTTTATCCGTATGGGAGCATACGACCTTTTTCACCTTGAAATTTTCTTGAATAGCGTTTGTCATATGCGCCTCGCATTTCGCGCACATCATTCCCTCAACGCCTATCGTAGTCTTTACCATTTTAAATATCCTCACTTTATTTTTTAGGTTAGCGTTAACCAACGTATGTTATTTTAACATATTTGCACTTTTTTGTCAAGTGAGCGGGATATTTTTTAATACAAAAGCGTTTATTTTTAAAAAAACTCTTGATTTTAAGGCGATTTTATTATATAATAAATGGGTTAAGACGTTACGTTTTATATAGGAAAGGATGTGCCGCATATGAACAAGATATACGTTCCCAAAAACTATACGCCCGCGCTTGACGAGTACAATACTCAGAAGGCTATAGATTACATAAAGAAAAATTTTCAAGAGGAGTTTGCCTCGGCTCTCAACCTCAAGCGCGTTTCCGCACCGCTTTTCGTAACCGAGGAGTCGGGACTCAACGATAATCTTAACGGCTATGAGCGTCCCGTTTCCTTTGACGTTCCCGCTATAGGCGTTGACGCGCAGGTGGTTCATTCTCTTGCAAAGTGGAAGAGACTTGCTCTTAAGAGATATAATTTCTCCGTTGGTAACGGTCTTTATACCGATATGAACGCCATTCGCCGTGACGAGTCCCTTGACAACCTTCATTCCATCTACGTTGACCAATGGGATTGGGAAAAAATAATAACGCGGGATACGAGAAATATAGAATATCTTAAGCTTATCGTAAGAGAGATAGTAAAAGCAATTTGCGATACCAACGACAGACTTCACGTCCGCTTCCCTCAGCTCAAGGTTGAGCTGTGCCGCGAGGTGTCATTCGTTACGACGCAAGAGCTTGAGGATATGTACCCCGACCTTACGGGCTCTGAGCGCGAGAGCGCTTACGTAAAGGAGCATAAGACCGCGTTTATCATGCAGATAGGCGGCGTGTTGCGTTCGGGCAAGAAGCACGACGGCAGAGCGCCCGACTACGACGATTGGCAGCTCAACGGTGATATCTTCTTCTGGAATGACGTTCTCGGAAGGGGAGTTGAAATATCGTCGATGGGAATAAGAGTTGACGCAGAGGCGCTTGACAGACAGCTCACACTCTCGGGCTGTGACGACAGACGTTCGCTTCCGTTCCACAAAATGCTGCTCAATGACGAGCTTCCTCTCACTATCGGCGGCGGTATAGGTCAGTCCAGACTTTGTATGCTCATGATGGGCTGCGCTCACATAGGTGAGGTTCAGTCGAGCATATGGGACGCCGAGACGGTACGCATATGCGAGGAGAACGGAATACCGCTTCTTTAAGGTAATACGGAAAAACAGTTAATTTTATGAATTACAAACCGCGCCAAAAGCATATATGCTTTTGGCGAGTTTGGTTTTAAGTGGAGAAAGTGCGATTTGGAATACAGAATTATAAGAAGCGGTCGGCGTACGCTGAGCTTGGAGATAAAGAACGGAGAGGTGCTCGTCCGAGCGCCGTATTACGTGCGTGACGCCGATATTGAGCAATTCGTGGCTCAGCACGCTGAATGGATAGAAAAGCACGTGGCGCAAATGTCTGAGGTGTCTGACGTCGTACCGCTTACGGATGAGGAGCTGAATGCGCTTGCAGAGCAAGCCGTGCGCATAATTCCCGAGAGAGTAAAGCTGTATGCCCAAAGAATAGGCGTTACTTACGGACGGATAACTATACGAAATCAGCGTACTAAATGGGGAAGCTGTAGCGCTCAGGGAAATTTAAACTTCAACTGCTTGCTCATGCTCGCGCCCACAGAGGTTCTTGATAGCGTTATCGTGCACGAGCTTTGTCACAGAAAAGAAATGAACCATTCTAAAAGATTTTACGACGAGGTCTATAAAGCCTTTCCCGAATATAAAAAATGGAACGCATGGCTGAAGCAAAACGGACGTGCGCTTATGAGCAGAATGAATGGAAGTTAGTTTATGGGGAGTTTTTTCGGGGTCTTTCTTTCGGAGAAAAAACCATACCCCAAAGAACTCGTGAGAAATAAATATCAGGGTGTCGGAATATAGTGCTGTGCTTAATTTTAAGTACAGCACTTTTTTGATGAAACTCGCGTGGGCTACTGCACGTTTGATTGTTTTCCTTATTTATTTAAAAGCGCAATAATGTAAAAATAAAAAAATCAAAAAAATTCGAATTTTTTTCAAAAAAGGTATTGACATTTGAAAAATTTATGGTATAATAATATCAAGAACAATTCTTAATAAGGAATGATTACTATGAAAAACAAAAGAAACACCTTGCAAAAGAGAATTGTTTCAGATGTCTTTTGCAGTATGAACAATCACCCATCTGCCACAATGGTATATGAGGCGGTCTGCGAAAAATATCCTGGTATCAGTAAAGCGACGGTTTACAGATTACTTGCCGAAGCTGCTGAGGAAGGGAAAGTACAGCGACTGAAGCTGACTGAGGCTGACGACCGATTTGATATAACAACGAAAAAGCATTATCACGTTGTATGTCGAGAGTGCGGTGCGGTTGCCGACGTTGACGTAGAGGTTGATGACGCAGGTCTTGCCAATTCTGCCGTGGGGCATCAAGGGTTTGCGATTGACGGATGTCACGTCGAATTCATTGGTATCTGTGAAGGATGTCAAAAAAATTAAAACGGAAAAATTTTTAAAAGAAAAAAGGAGAATTTTATCATGGCAAAGTTTGTATGTTCTGTATGCGGTTATGTTCACGAGGGAGACAGCGCTCCCGAAAGATGCCCTCAGTGCAAGGTTCCTGCTGACAAGTTCAACAAGATGGAAGAGGATAAGCTTACTTGGGCTGCTGAGCACGTAGTAGGCGTAGCAGAGGGCGCACCCGAGGATATCATTATGGATCTTCGCGCAAACTTCGAGGGCGAGTGCTCTGAGGTTGGTATGTATCTTGCAATGGCAAGAGTTGCTCATCGCGAGGGTTATCCCGAGATAGGTCTGTATTGGGAAAAGGCAGCTTACGAGGAGGCAGAGCACGCTGCAAAGTTTGCGGAGCTTCTCGGTGAGGTAGTAACTGCAAGCACCAAGAAGAACCTTGAGATGAGAGTTGCGGCTGAGAACGGAGCAACCGAGGGTAAGTTTGACCTTGCAAAGAGAGCAAAGGCATTGAATCTCGACGCTATTCATGACACCGTTCATGAAATGGCTCGCGACGAAGCTCGTCACGGCAAGGCATTCCAGGGACTTCTTGAGAGATACTTTGGCTAATACTTAAAGGTCAATAAACATAAGGCTCAAAACACTTAAAGAGCGGCCGCAAGGTCGCTCTTTCTTTATGTCTTATTCGGTTGCTTGATGCGGCAATCGCAAAGCGCAATAAACGGCTCAATCATATCATCATAATTATCTCATTGCTTTATGGTGATTTAATTATACAACAAAGAAAGCGGATGCTTAATACCTTTTGGTAGAAAGCATCCGCTATTTTCTTTTATTGGTATATCTTAATGTGACCGCCTATGGCGCGTTTTTTCTATAAGAGAGCGGTGTTGTTCCGAAGTGCTTTTAGAAAACGGTACAGAAACGATTTCTGAAAAATCCGAGACGTCTGCTATTTCCTTTGTTGAGTGGGTAGTATAGTATTCACTGAAACCCATTGTTATGCCCAAATTTATAATCGTTGCCTGAAGCTTTCCATAACCGTTTCCTGCCTCATAGCGAAACGGATATACGGATTGCACTTACTTAATGTAATCATTTTATCTCTAAATCTTGATTTTTGTCGTAGTTTTTGATATGATTTCGAGCTTCGTTTGGAGAGCGCTTTTGAATTTTTTTGAATAAGCGGCTGAAATATCCGGGATCATTGAAGCCGAGCTTGTAGGATATCTCACTTATTGAAAGATCCGTAGTCATGAGCATTTCCACCGCGTGAGATATTTTATTTTGATTGATATATTGCATTGGAGTGCTGTTCATGTGAGTATGGAACAGACGAATAAGATGCTGCGGAGATACGTTGCAGTATTTGCTAAGCTCGTTCATGGTAATCTTTTGATGGTAATTTTTTGTGATATATACTATTGCTTTCTCAAGTGGAAGTGGGTAGACCACGTTTGAAGAAAGCGTATTACAGTGGTAATCGGAAATAGATATTTGACCTAAAATGGAGAGAAGCTCGAGCATACGCGCAGAGCTATACAGACTGTTATAACGCTGCGGAACTATAAATTGCGCATCTATTGCTTTGCAGATATCATATATAGTGTCTGCTTGATCCGCGGCATCAATGTAATCTGAAATTAATATATCCTTCTCAAGCGCTTGGAAATCGCTGGATGGAGCGATGATATTATCCGCTACCTCCTCGTCAAATCGGCGAAGAAAATCAGGAATCTTCGTATGCTCTAAAACTTCAATGGGAGACGTGGTTTTGAAATACAGATATACCATTTTACAGTCTGTATTGTTTATAGGATATCTCGTGTATTTCTGCTCGGCGGGAATAAAAAGAATATTTCCTGCTGACATATTGAAAATTTTTTCATTTATATTAAATATGCAACACCCTTCTCGAACAAATACGAGGGTGTTACGATGGTGGGAGCAGGTCCATACCGTTTTTCTTGTGTGTATATAACAGCCGCGGACCTCGGGTAAAGTTTCTACGGGAATACGATAATACATACGATTCTCCTTGATGTTAATATTGTGCAAGTTCTGGCGAGTATAGTGTATTTACTTGTGAGGTGATAATATGATATAATTAGTGCGAAGTGGAAGATAAACGACGTTGTATTTTTATCTCTTGTACATATTATACAAAAAAATCTCAAGCTTGTCAATACAAAAAAATTCCATGTCGAAAAAATACAGAAATATGTTAATATAGTCCGAATTGGAATGGAGGGTTACGTTATAATGAAAAAAATAAGAGTAGGATTTTTTGGCTTAGCACATCCACATCTGAGCATAATACGTAAAAGCATCAGTGATCGCCGCGATGATTTTGAGATCGTTGGTTTTGCTGATATCGAACCGTTTGACGGTTATTTCCACGATGAGTTGACGCAAAGTCTTCGCGACCGCCACGGAATAAAGGAATACGCTGATTGGAAAGAGCTCGTCGCGCAAGGACTTGATCTTGCCGTCGTTACCACCGATAACGCACTCAGGGGGGAAATATGCACGGCGTTACTATCCGCGGGCATAAACGTAATCGACGAAAAGCCTATGGCACCTGCCTTTGATGAGGCAAAAAAAATGTATCTTGCCGCCAAGGAAAGCGGAGCAAAGATGCTCGTCAACTGGCCAATTGCGTGGTTTCCGCCTTTCAGACTTGCGAAAAAGCTCGTGGACGAGGGCAAGATAGGAAAGGTAATGAGAGTTACATATCGCAGTCCGGCGACTTGGGGCGTATTTTCGTACTCTGAGGACGGAGAGCTTCCTTCTGAAGAATTTCTGCTGTCAAGCTGGTGGTATCATAATGAGCGAGGCGGCGGTTCGGTGCTTGACTACGCCTGCTACGGCGCAATGCTTACCACTTGGATATTCGGAAAGCAAGCTGAGTGTGTCAGCGGCATTACCAAAAATTTTGAAGTACCCTTCGCGGATATCGAGGATTACAGCGCGATGATGCTCGACTTCGGTGACGGTGTCGGATTGCTTGAGGGCTCGTGGTCAACGTATAATTGCGGAGAAGTCCCCTCGGGACCCGTTATCCACGGTACGAAGGGAACGATCGTCTGCGACCGATATTCCTCAAAGGTCAAGGTGTATATGGGCAGAAGCCATAAGCCCGTTGAGCCTACTGAGGTCATAGATGCGGGAATGGATAGGCAGGCGGAGCTTCTTGGTGAACATCTTGCCAAGGTCCTCCGAGGTGAGGAGCAAGAGGATGAAATGCTCTCAGCTGAGCTGAATATCAAGGTGGTTGCGGCGCTTGACGCGGGAATGGAATCCGCGAGAACGGGTAAGGCAGTAATTACCAAGAAACTTTGAATTGAAATATATTGATGAAATATAATAAATCCGATATAATATTTGTAATTGCCAAGCACGGAGGTATTTATGAAAAGGTTAAGAACCGCTATTTTGTCATTGCTAATGGTTGTGGCGATGCTTCTTGTAAGCTGTGGAGAAAATAAACCGACGACTGATACCGAGGCACCGTCGGCTCAGCAGGAGGCACAGACCACGGATACGTCAGCGCCCGAAACGGACAGAGAGTTTATTAAGATATCCAATAACTCAAATTTGCTTATAAAGCTTGCTGACAGCGATTACAGAAGCTATGTAAACGATTTCAAGAGCGCATTTGAGCTTAAGACGGGAATGACCATGAAGATGGTAAACTCCTCGGTTGCCGCTACGGATTTTGAGATGATAGTAGGGCGAGTAAGCGGACGTGAGGAGAGTGTAAGCTTTTATGAGGATATTTCTTACGCCGAATGTGCGGCGGAGATAGTAAACGGCAAGCTCGTTGTCGCAACGTTTACAGAGAATATGCTTGAGGAAGCGCTAAGTGCTGTCAATAGAGCGATAGTCAAGGAGAACGGCGAATGGGGAATATGGAGCGATTTCAGCTATAGCAAGGCTTTGGCTGATATTCCTGATGATATTCCGAAATTTGAGACAAAGTCGGGAACTATGATACAGGGCGTTAAGAGCAACGACGGCTTTCAGGTAGGCTATACGGGCTGTAAGAAAGCGGAATACGAAGCCTACTGTCAGAAGCTTGAAGGCGCGGGATACACGCTTTACGCATCAAACACCGTAAAGAACAACGAATACATGACATACGTAACCGAGAAAACCATGGCGCATCTGACGTGGCAGGGTGAGATATCGACCTTCCGCGTGTTCGTAAGCCCTAAGGGATATCTTCCCGCGACGGAAGCTCCCAAATACACCGCGGTAAAGACAGCGACCGTGGCACAGATAATGCTGACGGGCGGTTGGGGAATGAGCTTTGTGATACAGCTTGAGGACGGAAGCTTCGTGGTTATTGACGGCGGAGTGAATAATGCTGCGGATAAGTCCACGCTTATGACCTATCTGAAAAGCAATAAGCCCTCAGAGCACTCAAAGCCACGCGTTACGTGGATACTTACGCATCCCCATTCTGACCACATAGAGCTTGCGTTGTCGTTCTTGCAGGCGTACTCCAACCAGATACAGCTTGATATGATAAGCTTCAATTTCCCCGACGTTAATTCGCTGACGTGGTCTACGGATTACACGACGACGTCAGAAAAGCAATGGGCAAAGCAAAAGATAGAAGAGACATGGAAGCTGATGGCGGATAAGTTCCCAAATACCAAGATATTTATTCACCATACGGGACAGAAGCTGCTGCTTGCGGGCGCGGAAATAGAGTTTATATTTACTCAGGAGGATTGGTGGCCTAACGGATGCCAGACCTTCAACGATACGATGAGCACGTTTATGGTCACCTTTAAAAACGGAAAGAAATTTTTCGTAACGGGAGACAGCGACCAAGGCGTTTGCAATCTTATGGCTAAGAATTACGGCGACTATCTTAAGTGCGATATTTTCCAAGCGGTACACCACGGACAGAAGGGCGGAACGGCAGCGCTCTATAATCTATTGAAGCCGACCTACGTATTCTGGCCCAACTCCAAGAAGAAATGTACTACGACGGTAGGTGACATTTATGAAGCGCCCATTCATCATAGCGACCGCTCGTCCTTCAATCCGATACTTTTCAACGACCCCAATATTCTTGGACATTTCCACGGCGAGCAGACGACGATAATCAATATAAACACAATGACCGCTATAGACGGAAAGGGAAATGCGGCAGTTTCCTTCTGGCCGTTGCGATGAGGTGATTGAAGTGAATAAAGAAGAAAGAAATTCGATACCCAAGCTTGAAACGGTGGCGGGCGAAGAAATAGCTGGCGTTCGGAGCAATTGGGGCTATCTTACGGGATACAAGGGCGTCAGTTCTGAGGAGGTAGACGCTTACCTTGAAAAGCTCGACGGAGCGGGATATACCGTTCTTTACAAAAATGAAATAAACAAAAATAAGTATATTACTTATACCAAGAACGACGAGGTCGTTTACGTAAGCTGGCAGGAAAATATAGCTACCTTCCGCATATATGCGGGGCAGGGAGAATATCTTCCGAGCGCAGAGCCGCCCGATTACGTCAAGGTGGTCGAGCCGA
Organism: Clostridia bacterium; assembly: GCA_017461745.1. Classification (GTDB taxonomy): domain Bacteria; phylum Bacillota; class Clostridia; order Oscillospirales; family CAG-272; genus HGM12713. The sequence continues at coordinate 21,041 of JAFTXE010000082.1, forward strand.
CGCTTACCTCGTTAAAGATAACCGAGACCCCCGGAATGCTTTATATAATTCAGGCGGAGGACGGACGCTTCGTTATAATCGACGGCGGCTGTAACTGCGACGAGGATAAGGCAAGGCTGATGGACTTTCTCAACGAGAGAAAGCCCGAAACGCACTCAAAGCCACGCGTGACATGGATACTTACCCATTTGCATTACGACCACGTTTCCTTGCCCGTGCGCTTTCTTGAAGCCTACGGCGAGCAGATAGAGCTGGAGACGGTAACCTATAATTTCCCCGACGTACCTTCGCTGATATGGGCGAGCAGCTATACCACGGAGGAGGCAAAAAGATACGCAATAAAGGTTTCGGAATGGTTTGAGCGGATAAATACGCTGTTTCCAAACGCAAAGACCTTCGTGCATCATACGGGGCAAAAGCTGTTGCTTGCGGGCGTGGAGATAGAGTTTTTATTTACGCAGGAGGATTGGTGGCCGAATAAGTGCCAGACCTTCAACGATACCACGAGCGTAATGAAGGTAAGCTTCAAGAGCGGACATACCTTCCTTTGCATGTCAGACCTTGACGAAAAGGCGTCGGACATAATGGCAAATATATACGGCGAGTATCTGATAACCGACGTGCTTCAGCCCAACCATCACGGGCAGAAGGGCGGTACAAATTCGCTATACAGGCTTTTCAAGCCGAAATACGTATTCTGGGCGAACACCAAGGAGCATTGTACCACCTTGGAGGGAGACATATATACCGCGGTAATTCACCATCCGCTTCGAAGCGCGTTTAATCCCATACTGTTCTCGTCGCCGACGATAGCAGGACATTATCACGCGGAGCAGACGGTGGTGATAAATATGGATACTTTAACCGCCGCCGACGAAAACGGCGACGAGCCCGTATCCTTCTGGTCGGTAAAGATGATAAAATAATTTACGCATTGTCACAGTCAAATTGTGATTTATCGGGGAGTTGATTATCTATGTTCGCACTCTCTACGTGTCATTCTGAGCAGATGAGACATTGGGGGAGAGACGGATAAACGATGCGAAGAATCTTTGCGACGTAAGGAGCAACTACTAACCGCATATATTGGGAG
>JAFTXE010000083.1 GCA_017461745.1 Clostridia bacterium
CTGCGGCACTGCCCTGCTCCTACCATAAGAAGCTTATATTTTTCTCCAAGTCTGTTAAGTACAGACTTGTTTTTTTCGTCTAACGGCGTTTTATGCTGTGTCAGCGTGCCGTCAAGGTCGAAGGCTATTAGCTTTATCATTATTACGCTATCCTCATTCCGAAATAATTTATATAGTATTTCCAAAAGTAATAACTATATTTTGCGCTTTACCGTACGCATCTGCGACTGTATAAAACTTTATATTGGAATTAACAGACTCAAGTTGATTTCTTATCGTTGTTCCGCCAACGAACGCCGCAGATGTATCAGAGGTATCCGCGTGAAGATGAACGTAGCAGTTTGACCACAGCGCAATATCGGCTCTTATTCTGCGATATAAAATCAAGCTACCACCGTTATCCCAACCATGATGAGCCACCTGTACTATATCGCTCTTAAGATATGAACCGTAATTATACGCAAGCCAATCTCCCGTTTCCGCATATACGTCCGCCAAGAATATAACGCTTGACTCTTTAGCCGTTCCTTTATTAAATATAAACCTGAAGGTCATGCTACAATCATTGGATTGATCAAGAATAGCAGGATATGTGCTTTCATAAGTTCCAAGAATCTCTACGCACAAATCCTTTATTTTGATATCTTCACCCGTATGTGGAATATACGCCTGTGAGCCTTTAAAGCTTGAAAGATACGTGTCAATATTCTTAATAAACAATCCCTGCCCTGCTTCAAGACCGTAGCGAAGCTCCAACTCGGAAGGATAATTATAAATAAGATATTCAAGTGACACCTGAGCGCCGTATTTCTTTCCAAACAGCTCCATAGTTTGAAAATGATCTATGTGTCCGTGGGTTATAAACCATGCGGATATAACTATTTTTCCGTCTGCGCGTTTATTATTGTCGCGCAGATAGCCATAAAGCTCGTCAGCTAAATCGTTACTTCCGTTCACCTGCTGACCTCCGTCAACAATTACGTAGCTTCCGTCCGCAAGCGTTGCTACGTACGACATTCCATTAGCTACGGGAGAATTATAGGTTGGATATCCAAATCCCATTTGAGTAAGCGTTGGAGCGCTCACACAAACAGCGGCAGACGTCCATTCGGGCAGAACTTGATATTCTTCAAGAACCACTCTCAATTCTCTGCTGTAAGCAAGATAATAAAAGTATATTGACATATCTCCCTTACGATAGCCCGCATACAGATTTTCTGCCTTTGCAGTCTTACTCCACAGCTCGTATCCACTGTTTTTAAGCTCAGCTTCATAAGCATTAAAATTATTAGGCTCAGCATTTGAATATATAAGCACCGATGCATTTTCAATTCTCGTATATGCTCCACTGAGTTCAAGTCCATCAGGAAGAACAGCTTCGTTATATCTCAGTGCATCGTAGCTTCTTATCCAAGCGCTATTCGTAGGATAATACAAGGTTATTGCCGAACGTGACGAGCTTACCAAAGCTCTGTATTGCTCCATTCGTTCACAAAACGCATCACACGCGGCATTAAGCGTTACTCTGTTCCAGCCCCATAAAGATATGCGATTTCCATTTAATTTTGCGCCGTATTGATAGTAATCGTATGACGTATCCTTATTTCCGCTGATATTTCCTATAAGAATACTCTTCGGCGACACAGTCATATCCCCTTCAGCCGCTACCGTAAATTTTTCGCCGCTGAGCTTTTCAAGCGCTGACGCTAAATTTTGTGCCATTTCCTTATTGAACTGCGCATCGTCTTTAGCGTATATTACACGGTAATCGCTTTTTCCGTCCTTCAGTATTTCGAGAGCCGTATAAGCTCCGCTTACGTACTGCTCAACGACCTCAAAGCTACCGTCATCAAGCATGGATATACCGTCGTTCAAAAAATATTCTATAGCATCACAAAGTATCGTATCGTTAGAGGCAGCTATAGCTATCTTATTTCCCTCTTGCTTTATTGCAAAGCCATGCTCCTCTATCAGTTTTTTCGCCTCTGCGCTCAGCTCTCTGTCGGTATCTCCAACAAGTATTTGTGCGCTACCGTCGTCAGCTATTGTGCTATCGTTTCCGACCTTGATATTATCTCCCGCAATTTGAGAAAGTTTTTTGGAAAGATCCATACAAAGCTCACTCAAAGCGTCTTTTGCATCAGCGCTTCTAACTATTGTATATTCATTAAGCTCGATTCCCATTTTAGATACCTCCGTCGTATCACCTGTGCCACCTTCCTCCGTCACGTCTGCGTTACTGTTATTCTTACAAGCGCATAACGTTATTAGAATTGCAAGAATGATACACGGTACAAATATAATCATTTTCTTATTTTTCATAATCAATTTCAACGGACAGCATCGGCAATCCGATGCTGTCCTTAAATCATTCATTATCCTAATTATCTTCTTTTTTTGCTTACAACAGCACATACACTGCCGACAGCCATAACAACGGCTACGGACGCGCCCATCATTGAAGCGCCGCAACCACCTTTCTCTGCTTCGGTATCCGATACGTCAGTAGTCTCGGGAGCAGCGGTAGTTTCGGAAGCCTTTGTATCCTCATTGGTTTCGGGAGTGTTATTGCTATTATCTCCACTTACGTTTTCATTACCGTCATCTGCGGGAGGAGTGTCGTCCTTAACGCTGGGATCAGCAATATTGGCAACACCGTCAAGAATAGTCTTTACAGCCGTAGGAACGGGATAATCGTTTTCGCGAACACTCCAAATCTTCTCATTATCGAAATCAAAAGCTGTGAGTGCAGTCTTTGCGCCGTCACCCTTTATAGAGCTTGCAGCAACGGACGTAGCGCTGAAGCTGACGCTTGACGCGTTTACGCCTGCAACCACGGGAGTCTGTCCAAGTCCCGTTACTATGTAACAATCCTTGATAGCGCCTTCAACAGCGGTATTCTTTATCTGACCCGCAATAGCACTGCCTACAACCTCTGTCTTAGTAGAGAGAACAGTTCCCGCATTGTAGCACTTTTCAATAGTACCGCCATAGAAATTACCCGATATACCTGCGGCAAAAGCATTGCTCGTTCCAACAGCCTCTATTTTACCAAGATTTACACAGTTCTTTATAGTAGAATTACAGGTACGTCCGCCGCCGAGTATTCCACCAACCTCCTGCGTTCCCTTAGCGCTTCCCGCAAAGGCACAATTACTGATAACACTGTCCGTGCTTGCGTTCCAACCGACTATACCTCCCGATACCCATCCACCTGAGGATACGGTATCCTTAGTAGCGATAACGATAGCGTTAGAATAGCAGCCTGTTACTTGAACCTTAGCCTGAGCAGAGGCGTTCATTATGCTTCCGAGAATACCGCCAACTCTTGAAGCGCCAAGATAGTAAGAATTGATAACGCCGAGATTTTTAATAACCGCATTCTCGGTAGCCTTAGCTATCAAGCCTACGTGGTCCTGAGAGGGCTTGCTGATATAAATACCTGAAATAGTATGTCCCTCGCCGTCGAGCGTTCCCTCGAACGCTTTGCTTGCTCCGATAGAGGTCCAAGCATTTTTAGGAGCTGTGGTTGCCCAATCGCTTGCATTACCCTCGTTGAATACGAGATCACATTTAATAGAAATAGTACAACCCTTGAATCCATCAGCGCTTCCGCTGATAAGTCCCGCAAGAACGTAGAAAGCGTCAGCCGTATAAACGTCGTACTGAGTTACACCGTTCTCCTTGTCCTTTGAATACTTTTCATAGTATTCGTCCTGAAGGTCGTAGTCGCCTGTATAAACAGAATCAGCTACGGTAGCATCTGCGGCGAATACGGCAGACATTGCCGACATCACCATTGCCAGAGTCATAATCATGGCAATTAAAACGGAAATTCTTTTTTTCATAACTTTGTCCTTTCTGGTTTGTTTTTTATTTTCCACCGATCTTTCATCGGTAAGATTCTTTTATTTAACGCCGAAAGCCTTAAGTAGCTCCTTAAGCTCGGTCTTCCATATAAGTCTGTTTGCGCCTACAAGACCTGAGAAATTAACGTCCAGACTTTTCGACGCATCCATAATATCCATTGCGGCAACGTCGTAAACCGTTCCGATATCATACGTAAGATTTTCAAATATATACTTCATCATATCGTAGCTTTCCATGTCCTGTCCGCTAACTCTGTTAAGTAATATATTGTCATAGTACATGGGACGTACCTTTGCCTGACCGAAGGCTGCGTATGCGTCAAGGAATACACCTGCGTTGTGATAATCAATATTGGTTGCGGGGATAGACATTATCGCAAGATAATTTCCCGCGGTAGAAGAAATGTAATTTCCTTCGTCATTGGCTTTGGGGTACGGAACGACACCGTATTTTACTTTACTGTTTCTTAAAGCCGTCGCATTATGTGTGGCTGTAAAAAGAAACAGACATTTTTCATCATCAAATATTTCCGTATCCGATTTCTCCGCAAGACACAAAGGATTCAGAGTATCCGCGCAATACGTCTCATCAAACAGCTTGACGAATATATCGTATACCTTTCCCTGATAATCTCCTATGGTAAGCTCGGGGACACCGTCCGCATTTTTTGTTATTATCTTAATGTTATTAGCCGCAAGAATATTAACTATGATATCACGGGTATAATTAGCTCCCCACAGGTCTTTTTTACTCATTCCATCGATACCGTCGTTATCCGCCGCAAAATTTTTAGCTATGCGCATAACTCTTTCAAACGTCCACGTGCCGTTTTCAACCATATCGTACGGACTTTCAAGATTGTGCTCGGCTATCATATCTTTATTGAAGCAAAGTATTCCGACTGCCATAAGATGATTTATAGTAACGTCGCCTATAATTCCGTAATTCTGCTTATTGATAGTCAAGGTATCTATTGCGTTCTGGTCCCACCATGACGCAGAGGTATCAATATCAAACTCAGATATCTGCGCAAGATAACCGCCGTTTATCGCCGCAATGTAATGCAAGCCTCTCAAAAAAGTAAAATCGTACGCTTCATCACCTGCCATAGTATTGGTTTCAATCTTATGAAGCATTTCCTTTGTAGGACAATCCACTTGAACTATCTTACAGTTGTACGTTTCCTGAATATAACTTAATCTTTCAAAGGAAGCGTCCACAACGAAGTCTCCCGTCATTCCCTCGGGCGCTATGTCAACGTAATTCAGCGGCTCGTAATTATACCACAACGTCGTCATAAACGTGTATTCCTTGCCGCCAAGGTCTATAACCTCAACGGGATTTTGATATCCGCCGTTTTCAGTGCTTATCTCCGTATCGCTATTTTCGTCTCCATTTTTCTTGCACGCAACCACCATTGGTATCAATAGAAGAAAAACAATAATAACCGATATGAGCCTTAAAGCTTTTGATCTCATGTTTTTGCCTCGCTTTCTTTTATCTTTGCTACAAGATAATTCTATCATAAACATCTCCATATGTAAATGCATCAACGAACAAAAAAATGGCATTTTGGCTTATTTTTTTGTTTGAAATTTATATAGAATAAACTTGACACAATTGTTCGTTTGTGCTATAATTATAATCTACAAGTAGCAAGGAGATAGATTATGAGATACAATTTTCAGAAATTAAAAAACACCATAGCTGATTTCTGTAAGATAACCAATATAATGGTAGTGCTTTACGACGAGCAGTTCCGATTTATGTATGGTTATCCTCAGAAAAACAATCCTTTCTGCGAGGAAGTGCGAAAATCCGAGCATCTGACACAAAAATGCACTGAATGCGATAACTTCGCCCTTGAATATTGCAGAAAGAAAAAAAGTACGTTTATTTACCGCTGTCATATGGGAATGCTTGAAGCAGTCACTCCTATAATGGATGATGATACTCCTATAGGATATCTGATGATAGGACAGGTAACCACAGAGCGTGATAAAAAAGCTATAATAGACATAGTTACCACTATGCCCAACGACTCGAATATAGATAAGCAAAAGTTAATTGAGTCGCTGTCATCGATAACGTCGATCACTACAGAAATGTTGTCCTCTATCACCAATATCCTCGAGGTATACGCATACTATCTCCTATCAAAAGACATTATACAGCCCTTCAGAACAGAGCTGGAGATATCCATAAAAAAGTACATAAAAAAGAACCTCTGCTCCCCCGAGCTATCTCTGTCGAGCATATGTCAAGCCTTTTCCATATCGAGAAGCACGTTGTATAATCTTTCCAATACCTCTTTCGGCATGGGGATATCTGATTATATAAGATATTGCCGTATCGACCACGCAAAAACCTTGTTGCAACAAGGTAATATGTCCATACAAGATATCAGCGCCACCTGTTGCTTCAGCTCTCCAAGCCACTTTACAAGAACCTTCAAGCAGATAGTAGGAATGTATCCTAAGCAGTATATGCAACAGTTCAAGCCAATCAAATAAACTAAGAGCCGACTCAAAAGTTTTTGAGTCGGCTCTTATAAATTCAGTTACTCTTCAATTTCGGCGGAAGGGTCCCAGCTTGCAGACATATCCGCATATTTTGAGGTTGTAAGTATACCTACCATTATTTCCTCGGCAGAGGTTATAATAATATTCATTTCAGGTCTTTCGTATATTTTCATAGCTTTACCTCGATTCTCACTTTATTGCAATGCTTGTTTCCGTCACCGTATAGGTAACAGCTTCACCGTAATACGTAATATTTCCCGACGTCGGAATAGCGTAAGGTATGGCTACGAATTCCGCATCAACTGTAGCGGGAATATCGTCAAGCGTCAACGCAAACAGATAATTTACATCGTATTCGGAAGCATTGACCACCTTATTACCCGAAAGAGTAGCAACTATAACGGATTCATATACGGTATTTCCCGATACGTTCCAGCGCTGGCCGCTCTTGCTTTCGGTAATTATAAATCCAATAGTCTCAAAATCCGCCGTACTGTCTATACCGGCAAGAAATCTCAGTTTCTGCGCCGTATATCCATTTTCTCCTTCCGTCGTATAGGTATCAACGGAAAGCTGAGCGCCAATGTTTGGAACAATACCTTCAAGAATAGTCTTTACAGCTGTAGGAACGGGATAATCGTTCTCACGGGTACTCCAAATCTTTTCATTATCAAAGTCAAATGCTGCGAGCGCAGTCTTAGCGGCATCACCCTTGATGCTATTAGCGGAAATTGTACTATAAGTCCAGCTGTTAGACGCACCGAAATCATTAACTCCAACAAGCTTTTGCGTTTGCTCCAATCCACTTACTAAATAACAGTCTTTGATAGAGGTTGCCGATGCCGTCGATTTAACTCCTCCGCAAATAGCACTTCCTGTCATATCGTTTTTAGCTGACGTAATATTTCCAAAATTGATACATTTCTCAACCGTTCCACTATGTAAATTTGATACTATTCCTGCCGCATGACCGTACGTTCCAACATTAGCAACTATAGTTCCGAAATTAGCACAGTTTTTAATAACAGTTGCACTGGTTCTTGCAGTTCCAACGATACCGCTCGATTCCTTTTGACCCTCAACATAGCCGGAGAATACACAACTATCTACTAAGCCATTGCCTTCGGTTCTATCCCAACCGACTATTCCACCTGCTACATCCGCATTTGCTACAACTGTTGCATCGGAATAGCAATTTATCAAGTTCGTATTTCCGTAAGCATTAGCTACAATTGCACCAACCTGAGTACTTCCGCAAACGTATGAATTAAGCAATCCAATATTCTTTATTTTAGCGCCTGTCGTGGTATTTTTAAATATCGCTGCAATTCCCGTAGAAGTACCTTTCGATATATATATACCCGATATAGTATGATTTTCGCCATCGAAAGTTCCCTTAAACCAAGTTGTAACTGTAGGCCAATCGGTGTATGATGCTGGCGTATCACCCCAAGTGTTAGAGTTTCCTTCGTTAAAAATTATATCACACTTTAATTTTATAGACCAATTTTCAAATGTAGCATTTTTAGCATTTATAGCTTTGAACAAAGCATAAAGCTCGTCTGCGCTTTGGATATCGTACTGAGTTTTGGTTGCAGCGGCGATATCTGCCTCATATGCCGCTTGAAGCTGCGCTAATTTTTGACTGTCACCTGTGAATTTTGAAGCCGGTAACTCTGTAGACTGTGTTTCTGCATTTGCAAAAACCGTGGAAAACGCCGTTATACATACAGTAAGTATCATAACGGTAACAAGAAAAATTGAAATGGATTTTTTCATAATTTACCTCCGTTGTATTTATTAGACCACCGTATCAATGCATTTTACAACTTATTTATGCAAATGATACATATTATCTATGTTTTGATTTTAACATATAAAACACATAATGTAAATTCATTATTGAACAAAAAACTTGCATTTTGGATTGTTTTTTATCATTTTTAACTAAGAAATCATTATTAAAAAGCAGGCAATCAATGGTAAAGTTTAACAACGAAAAAAGACCGTAATATTTTAATTACGATCTTTTTGTGTATTACTGATCAGATATTTCTACCGTCATAAGCGAATTGGCAGGTATATCGAGCCGCCAAGTAGTCTCGCTGCAACAAAGAGTAAATTCTTTCGCCAAAGTATGATGATTTTCTATTACAGCGACGATTATCCCATCCGTACGTTTTGCCGCGCAGACCCGAATTTTTTCATCGAAGGTTGAAGTAAACAGTGATTTCGCATCGTATCCTATAAAATGAGAAAACATAAACATATCGTTATACATATTACGAGTTGTCAGCACCTTCTTCTCCGTATCGTAGCAAATAGGCGCTCCGCAGCCAAATCCGCGATTATGGAAAGGCGCTCCGTTTTTATCGAGTATCATATTCCATTCGCAAATTCCGCTGACACCGCAATTTAAATTATTTAATATCTCATTCCTGTAAGTATCAAAAAACTTTCTCGTCAAACCGTTGCAAAATTCGGTTTCTATAATCATCTTCTGCGGATACAACTCTCTGTGCATTCTAAGCTCGTCAAAGTGACTTCCGCTATACCAATGAAAGCCACACCCACACACGTTGTCGCCTACCGCTTCGTATATCGCCTTAGCTCTGTCATACAAACGCCCTTTATTATGGTCCCAACAAAGTATTTTCACCCAAGGCGCGCTTTTTTTAAGCTTATCGGAAAGTACCCGAATAAATCTCGCCTCTTGTTTTGCGGAAAATATACAGCTTTCCCACGTCTGACTTGCGTTCGGCTCATTTTGCGGTGTAATAAGTGATATTTTTATTCCTTCTTCCCAATACGCAAGAATAAATTTCACAATATAATCAGCATATATCGAATAAAATTCTTCCTTAAGACACCCGCCTTCAAACAAGCTATCATTATCCTTCATAAAAGCAGGTGGGCTCCACGGCGAAGCGATAAGGGTAAAATCGCCCTTAATATATTCCATTGCATCCTTGATGAACGGTATGACGTATTTTTTGTCCCGTGATATATCAAAGCTTTCCAGAGAGCTGTCTCCATCCGCAACGTACGTATACGCTTCGGTAGAAAAATCACAAGAGCCTATACATACGCGGCACAGCCTATATTTTAGTCCGCTATCACCAAATAAAAGCTCCAATGCCTTTAGCTTATTATCTTTGCTCATCAAGGAGTACAAATATGCAGAGCTTTCCGTAAACGCACCGCCAAAGCCTATTATACTTTGCTTTTCTACGGGAAATATATTTATTCTCTCAGCACCGGATGATATTTCTTCGTTTGATACAACGGGTGCGGAACGAATCTCTCCGTCTTTAAGTATATTACAACTGAGAAGCTTCATTTTTTATACCCATTATTCAAAGTCCCTTTGGCAAATCGGGATTTTCGGAGAAATGCTTAAGCATAACCAGCGGCTCGGTAGCTGAGGTATTCGTTATAGTTACACCCTTCTTCGCCGTTGCTTCGGTTACAAAGAACTCGTCGTTCGTAAGCTCGCCGTAGCGGATAAGCGTGGGCGTGGAAATATCCCATTTACCCATTTTTCCGTATCCCTCTATAAGTATCATTCCGTATGCCGACGCGTCTGTTATCGTTACTGTCTGCCCTGGATTAACGATAAGTCTCTTTGCGCTTACCACGGGGCAGCGATAGCATATCCATTCCTCGCAATATCTGTCGTCCTCACGGCAAACTACAGGCTTCATAAAGCGGTTCTTGTGGAAATCGGGGTCTGTATTAGTTTCCCAATCTATAACGTCCATCAGGTAATCAAAGTTACCCAATTCTTCCTCGGGGCAGTTCTTCCAAAGAAGGTCCTTGCCTACCGTATGTCCGCCGTAAAGAACAGATTGATACATTGCGTAAACGTCGGAGGCGAACTGAGGCTCGTACGTACAGAGGCTTGCGGGAGCGTGGAGAACCCCTGGAGGCACGTCCCAACCCGTATCGAGTGTTATCTTATACGCTTGCGAATGGTCAAGGAGCTGATTGTCTCCCTTTTCAAAATTCATAAGGCATTCTTTAATTTCTTCCTTAGTAACCTCGGGGTTAAGACCGAAGAAGGTAAACGGAAACTCTCCGCCATGGTTATTGAGCTGTGATGGGAAAAAATACATTTCGGGCTTGCCGTCCGCTCCAACTCTCTTTGCGTGCTCGTCTCTGTGGTGGATATGGTGAGGCAGGGGTCCCGCATTATCGAAGAACTTAGAGAACATGGGCCACTTACGGTACTTATTCCAAAGTTCCTCGCCTATTACCGCTCCCTTAAGCTCGTCAACAAGGTCACGGAGCAGTATCTGCTCACTTCCGTCTGCGCTTACTACGTATGAAAGACCCTCATCCTCGGGTGTGTCGGGTCCGTTCTCTGCCCATGTAGTTGAGGCGAACCAACGCTCGTCTATACCTCCCTTTTCCGTTCCCTTGCAGTAGTAGTCATCGGGGTGCAACTTAATTCTCTTACCGGGGCGGCAGAATGCTCTTGGGACCCAGGTAGGCTTTAAGCGAAGTATTCCATCGCCCTCTTTAAGTAATCTTTCGGATAACGTCATTTTCTTTTCCTCCTTAAAATTAGTTTGTGTTTGGGGCTGTCGGAAACTTTCTTTTGAGAAAGTTTCCGACACCTTCAAAGAACTTAGAATCTATTAAATTTTATATTAACTATATATTCGTGCGTATCTTTTGCGTTTATTGGTGTTTTCTTGAAAGTATCAAATCTTGTAGTAGCGGGTTCAAGGCCGAGTGCATAATCGTCCTCTGCCATACTCTTCCATTCGAGTAAGTAGGGGAGATTTTCTTTGTCGTAAGTTATCTCAACTCCGAGACCGAGGCGTCTATTTACGTACTCTGCCCTTCCGTCCTTTACCGTGTGATAGTAGACTACTTCCTCGGCGTTTGGAATAGGAGATGTAATATTGCTCGCCGTTACTTCATTTTCCATTGCAAGAGTTGTCAATCCCTCTCTTGTAAGATAGTTCACCTTTACCTCGCCACTCTCGGACAGAAACGGCGCGCCGAAGTTGCAATGATACAACAGACAGTAGTCTGCATCAACCTTGCGGGTGTTCTCTATTCTGTCAATAACGGTAACTCCGTCGCACGATATACACAGTTTTCTGTGAAGTATTAAGCTATCGCAGAAAAGTCCTGTAGTTGCAATATCTCCGCTGACATAAACCGTTCCGTCAATAACTTCATATCTTACGTTCTCGGCAGGTGTTCCGTGCAAAGTTCCGTGGGTATATACTCCCTCTACACAATTACTTACGTTATCAAGTCCACAAGTATAGAGCAAGCCGCCCTCGAAGCTCTTCAGGAAAGTATCCTTTTGATAACACAAGCCGTTTCTGCTTATAAACGAAACTCCAACTCCGCAAAATGCTGCATGGACAATATCAAGAGCGTGGTCCTTAACGACTACACATTCAAAAGCTCCGTTGCGAACGAGCATTGCCGACAGTCCCTTTGCTTTGCCGCTCTCGAAGGTAAACTCCATCACACTTATATCTTTACAACCATCAAAATACATATACACCTCAAAACTCTATGCAATACATATCAAACAGGTCAAGCTCCCGTGTGCTAAAGCTTACCCTACTGCCGTCATACGTAAAATCAATTTCTTTTTCTTCAGGCAACAGAAGTATTCGCTTGGGAAGCTTATTTATTTTAACGTTAATTCTGAAATTTTCTATTTTCCTTCGTTCTTCCGTAACTCCCATATCAACGGCACTTATAAGCATATTGTTTTCAGCAGAAAAAGCTATAAGCTCAACTTGCATTGGTGCATTAGTTGTTATAGTCTGATTGTCTTCCGAGAAATACTCCCGAAGCATATTCATTATGATTTTTCTGTAATGGTATCCGTCATATCCCTCAACGGGAAGCGCCAACCATATGGCTACTCCTTTGCCATACGGTACTCTCACAACAGAGGGAATGTCAGTCAATACTCCAGGGGGATTGGAGTGAATAGAAGCAAATGCGTTAGGATCTTCGGGATTTGAATACGGTAGCTTTAGATATGCTTCCACAACCGCCTCGGATTTTAGCCCACTTATTCTTGGATGCATATGTGACATAGCAATAGGATATTTCTCGTTGAAATCTAAGAACATTGCCTCTTTTTCTTTAATGGGCGCTATGTACGTATCACACTCTTGAGTATATCCCTTAAGCTCAGCTTCCAGAAGCTCCTTTAACAGCTCAGGCTCTTCGCTTCCGCTGAAAAAGAAAGTCCCACCGTTTCTGATGTAATCTAAAATATCATCTCTTTGACAATCTTCAAGTCCCGCAATAGCAGGAGCAAAAATTACTTTATAGCCACCGAGCTTTTTACCGTCGGTATTTCCTATTACGTTAAACGGAACATGATTAATATTCAATGTTTTCGATAAGTTGGCAGAGCAGTTTCGGCTGTTATAATCCTGCCCCTCCGTATTATAGCGCCCCGTTGTAGAATACCATATCGCAATATCTCCAACCGAATTTCCATACATATATTTCTCATATGGAATCTGTTTTTCGTATGCGTTTCCAATAAGCTCTGCTACCTTATTATTCAAAGTACCATCAGGATTTATTGCGTCAATTATGAAATTCGCTCCGTGATGAGCAACGGTAAGAAACACGTCTTGGTCAAGCTGAGTCTGAGTTTTACTTACGGTATGCTGCTTTAAGTCCTTTGCAAATCTGCTGACCATGTATTCAAAGGGCATATTTTGCGTTGCGCCTTGATAAAATTTCATACAAAATGAGTGGTCGTAAATATCCCCATAAAGATCTCCCGTGCAGTAATCACAGTTATCGCTTACTCCCTCCCAAACCGCTTGATGCCAATTGCCACTTACTTCAAAGGCATTATTATGGCTTACCGTTACGTTTGGCATTTCCTCTCTTGTATAATCGGAAACCCATTTACAAAATTCCGCTATCCATTCATACCTTTTTTTCATAAAGGTACGGGTAACATCACTTTTCAAATTGTCAACATCGGGGATTTCAGAATATCCCGCTTCTTTTTCAAATCTTTTTCTACAGCTTTCACAATAGCACATCCCGGCCCAATATGTCATATCGTAGAAAATACCGTCAAGAGAAAAATACTCAGCAATTTCTTTTATCTGTGTTTTGACAAATTCCCTATATTCAATATTATTAGGGCAGCATTTTCCGTATCTGCTTCCGAGCTGATGCTGTGATCTTCCTGTCTCTTTCTCGACTATCAAGCGCCATTCGGGATGCCTATCCTCCTCATAAGTATTGAAAATAAGGCTATAATATCCAACGACCGCAATATTATTTTCTCTGCATTTATCAATAAGACGTCTTACGATGTCCTCTCTGCCGATAAACGCACTGTGCATTTTTCCTGATTTAGTAGGATAGTAGCACAACCCAACGTGAGACTGAAGATAGATCATTGCGGAATCAACACGCGCTTTTTTCAAATATTGAAAATAATCATCCACATCAAATTTGGACAGAAAATCCTCATGCCAATCATCTATATGCATATCAATCAAGTTTCTTCGATAACTGCTTTCATACCACTTTTCCATAAACCGCACCCTTCTTTTTTACAAATTCACATTATATTTTCAAACTAATTTTATCATATATAATTTCTTTTGTAAAGTAATAATTGATTATAAAAATATCACTTTTGATTAGTTACTTTCTACAATATACAATAACACTTATCCCCATTCCCGCTCATCAGAAGTTTTTAATTTTTCCTCTATGCTACATTCTTCATCAACAATGATTTTAAACATTGAATAGGTTTGCTCGAGTATTTCAAGCAACGGATAATATAGCTCTCCACGTAGCTCGTATTTGATTCCGTTTTGAGTGATGTATTTTTCCATAATCATATTCCTTTCAAGTATTGATTTGGCTCGAAAACTTAAGGCTTTAGGCACGGTTGGAATATGTATGGATACTATCAATAACAAATGAGTTTCGTTATGAACATCCGCACCAGCCGACAGTGTCGGCACCCAAATATCGGGTGGCGACAGAAAAAATCCGAACCTTATCACGCGATGGTGGGGTTCGGATTTATCTTTATTCAATGCACCACATGATAATAATCCGAACATTTTCCTAATTGGAGAAACGTTCGGATTATTTGTTTCCTTTGAACTTTTTAATATATAATACAGACAACCGCCAAATACATTTTATTGCGCTTGGCGGTATCTGTTACTTGTTTGCGATATTTTGAATATTCCTTTTCTCTTTCCATGCTTCAAACGCCTTTTTGCCTTCTTCGGATTCAAAAAATTCTATTACCGCAGGATAAAAGGTTCGGACTATAGCTTCAAGCTCATGTTTAGGAAGATATGAGCGTAGCTTGTATTCTCCGCTTCTATCTTTTCTTAACCAACACAAGAATGCCAATATCTTAATCAGTAAATTCATATTTCCTATCTCTCCTCCCTATCAAAGCTTCTCTGTCGTTCCCTATTCCTTTTCCAATCCTTGAGGATTTGAAATATAATCGTCTCCATTTCTTTAGGTAAACAATTTGGAAAGAAATCTCTTAGCTTGTCCATATCAAGCTTGAGTGTTTCCTTTTGGTTGGCTTTGGGTATCGTCATCACGGCATAAAGCGTATCTGCATCAAGCTGTTGTTTAGCGCTCATCTCTTTTAATTTTGCAGCTTGTGAAAGCGACGGAGTACATTCCAAATCCTCTATCAGCTCTGCTACACATAGTTGCTCATGCTCTGTAAGATAGGATAATCTCTCCGCAGGTGTGAGAGATATCTTTCCCTCATCAACCATATCAAGAAGCGGTTTAACGAGCTTGGTAAGC
>JAFTXE010000084.1 GCA_017461745.1 Clostridia bacterium
GGTTGTACCTTTGCATCTTATTTCGGAGCAACGGTGGCTGGATTTATTGCCGCGCTGTTATCGTGGAGGGCGACGTATTTCGTCAGTAGCTTAATGCTTATCGTAATGGGTGTGACGGTGTTCGTCTGTCTTTGGGTGCTTGAGAAAAAAGAAATAGTCAGATACGGATTTTACAAAAAGCAAAAGAACGGTATGGCAAACGCAAGGGTTTTATTGAAGCGTAATATAGTAAAATTCATGATGATTTCAATAATAACAGGGATAATTCGTACATCGGTAATGTTTTGGCTGCCTACGTATATTTCTCAATATCTTGGATTTTCCGCCGATGGCGCGTCAGTTGCCTTTACCGTTGCAACGGTGTTTATATCGGTTGCTGCTTTTATAGCTACTTTTACGTACGAGCGTTTGAATAGAAATATGAACGTTACGGTGCTATTGATGTTTTCCGTATCTGCCGTAGCTTTCGTTGGAGTATATTTCTTGAAATATCCCATTCTGAATATTATTATGATAATATTGGCGGTTATGGCTTCAAACGGTGCTGCGGCAATGCTGTGGAATATATATTGCCCAAGTCTGCGTGACACGGGAATGACGGCGTTTGCAACGGGATTTTTGAATTTTCTAAGTTATATATCTGCCGCGGTTGCCAACGTTTTGTTTGGAAACGCAGTGGCAAAAATCGGTTGGGGAAATCTGATACTTGTGTGGCTGGGAATTATGGTAGTAGGAGTCATAGCTTCTATTCCATATAAACATATAAATAAAGAAAACTGCAATGAAGACGATTGACACGGACGTGTTGTTATTGGGTAAGGGAAGCGCGGGCTGAGTCCTCTCGGATTCAGCGAGAAGGGCTTCCAATTAGATGGAGTTTTTAGTAAATGAACGGAGGTATAAGTTATGTATAAATGTAAAATCGCTATAGGAGCTTCTTCAAGCTTTGGGCTACCTGTATCTGAGCAGATCGTGGCTTTCCGTAAGGCAGGCTTTGAAGGATTTTTTACCGAATGGAGCGAGGGGGAAAATATCGGAGAATACAAACGTATTGCCGATAGCGTCGGTATGGAATATCAGTCCATTCACGCTCCTTTTCGAAACGCCGCAATTATGTGGGAACAAAGCGCAGACGCGGATATGGCTGTCGCCGAGCTTATTGCTTGCCTTGAGGATTGTGGAAGGTACGGCGTTCCGATAATGGTAGTTCACGCGTTCAAGGGATTTAAAGAGCATTGTCCCAATAATATAGGCGTTGAAAATTTTCGCAAGGTAGTACAAAGAGCAAGTGCGTTGGGTATAAAAATTGCTTTTGAGAATACCGAGGGAGAGGAATATCTCGATTGCCTTATGAGCGCCTTTGCATCATATGAAAACGTTGGCTTCTGCTGGGATACGGGGCATGAAATGTGCTACAATCACAGCAAGGATATGCTCGCAAAATACGGTGATAGACTGATAGCTACGCATATCAACGATAATCTCGGTATAAGCAAGTATGACGGAGAGATATATTGGACGGATGATCTGCATTTGTTACCATTTGACGGTGTCGCTGATTGGCAAAACGTCACGGAACGAATCAGCAGATGCGGCTACGACGGTATCCTTACGTTTGAGCTGATACGTCTGAGTAAGCGCGAAAGACACGAAAATGACAAATACATGAAAATGCCTCTTGATGAATATTTGGCAGAGGCATACGCCCGCGCCTGCCGTGTCGCAACGTTAAAGCTTAAAGCGGACAAATTACGCTGAGTTTAGTTTGTTTTATAGTTTTATGCCATATGTTACAATTCTTCTTTTTCAAAACTGTCCCTTGATTAGATGCATTCCACATTGATGGCAGTTTTTTTTAGCACAGTTTAAAGGCTTGTAATATTGGCTTTCGTCAGATTATGCTTTTTGGAATACATATAGAGATACACCGCTTCGTACTGATGAATGAATATTGCCACTCGTCTGACAAGCTCTTGTACCATGTCTCGCAAAACGACCTCACGAATAAAATGGATAGAGCAAGTTTCTCGGTTTTCCTTGTACGCGGAGCATCTGTGAAACTCTTGGTTTTCCTTGACGCTCTTTGCGGCACAGAAGTAGAGCTTGGATTTACAATCGGCACAGTAAAGCAATCCCGAGAACAGACTTTCTCTACCCGTGGCGATGTTGCGTCTGCGGTTCTCGCGCAATTCTTGAACACGGTTAAAAGTATCCTCGTCGATACATCAATGCTAAACGGCATA
This sequence comes from Clostridia bacterium, assembly GCA_017461745.1. Lineage (GTDB taxonomy): Bacteria > Bacillota > Clostridia > Oscillospirales > CAG-272 > HGM12713. Next base: position 2,244 of record JAFTXE010000084.1, read on the forward strand.
ACAAATGATTTCTGCCTATAACGCATCAAAAATTGCGTCGCAGAAAACAAATAAGAGGGCGACCGCAGATGACGAAAAATCTGCGGTCGCCTTAAAACTTTTTTGACGCTTTTTTTTAAGCCTCGCTGATACGGCTGCTGCTTTTTTTATGCTGTACAACTGCGTGGACGGAACGGTTAGAACAGTTGTAATTATTGGAACGCGTCCTCACCTTTTTCGGTAGTATTAAACTGTCATTTTTTTATTTGATGCTTTATTGATGCCATGAGTAAATCTCGCCTTAAGAAAGCAGCCAATTAGAGATATCTACGATTTGTACTCCCTCGTACTGATATTCGTCGTGTCGTGTTCTCGCAATGACCATCTTTGGATAAGCATCCTTGATCTGTAACAGAGGTGACACTTCACGCTCAAAAGTTTTCGTATCACTGATATTATCCGATACCTGAATATAAATTTTTTCATTACGCTTAATTGCAACGAAATCAATTTCTTTTTTGTAGAGGACGCCAACGTATACCTCGTATCCTCTGCGTAAAAGCTCAATCGCAACAATGTTTTCAAGCATTCTGCCGTAATCCATTTTTTTCGTGCCGAGCTTGGCGTAACGGAAGGTATGGTCACTCAAATAATATTTATCATTACTTGAAAGATATTTTTTGCCCTTTATATCATACCTGCGTATTTTATAGAACGCAAAGGCATTACAGAGATATTACATATACGTATTTATCGTAATATGATTTACCTTATCATGGATATCCGTAAGAGCATTGGCAATACTTCTCGCAGAGTATCGTTCAAGCATCAAAAATTGCGTCGCTGTGATCAAATAAAAAGTTCTGCTGTGCCCTCAAATGCTTTGTAGGTTTTCTCGGCCTTTGCTTCAACGCAAAGATTGGCTATACATCCTTCCAAGCTATCATAGAGTTTGGAATGCATAGAACGGTATGCGCCTTTTGAAATTGGCATGAGCAGTATTTGAGGATCTATATATTTGTAAAAATCAACACAATATGCGTCGCAGAGAGCGTGGTGCGGCATTTGTAAAATATCGCACTTTAATTTTTTTGCGTATCTCCATGCTGTAATTTGCATACTGCGCCTATATGCGTCACCCGTTATCATTGCTTTTTTGTTTTTACCACACACGGTAAAAATAAGCGAGCACATATTTGAATTGCCGTTACTGGTATTCAAAATCGAGCAATCATCGGGAACATAAAGGAATTGTAACGTTATATCGTCTAACGTGAGTATATCGTCTCTTCTGGGTCTGTAAGAGTCGGCGTTCATAGCATCGCATATTTTCCGCATTTCTCTATTTGCGTTATCCAATGCGTTTGGTTGACCCTCGTTATTGCAAAATTCATCGGGAAACCAATATATAAATTGTTTTACATTTATACGATTTTTCAACTCTTGATTTTGGCTTATTTCCTTTATTGTACCGTAGTGGTCAAGGTGTGGATGAGTAATTATCCAATGCTCAATTTCCGGTATTTTTCCTTCAGCTTGCGCTTCCAAAAGCTCGATAAACGTGTCCGCATCGTTTGGTTGACCGCCGTCAACGACGATGAGTTTTCCGTTTTCTGTAACTATTACATCTCCCATTCCTGCCGCGGGCCAACCCGATTTGCTATCAAAAGGACCGTCGTACAAAGAGGCCCTTGTCATGTACTGAATAAACTTTGCCATAAAATTTCCTCCGATTATGATTTTTTTTGCATTTGCTTTTTATATTTTTGCGGAGACATTCCGCACACCGACACGAAAACCTTACGAAAATATTCGGGATTTGAAAAATACAGTTGCTTTGAAACCTCCTCTACGGAAAGATCCTCAGCAAGCATTTTTTGCGCAAGCTCCATCTTTTTTGCGGTGATATATTTAAGCGGTGGCATATTGAACTCTTTTACGAACATACGGTGGACGGTACGTCTGCTGACGTAAAACTCGTTGCTGAGGGAATCCACCGTGATTTCGTTTTGCAAAAGATTATTATCTATATATTTAACCATCTCACTTATGCTTGCGGAGCGAAGCTCTTTTTTTTGCATTTCCTGAAAGCTTCTTATATCAACGAACAGATCGATAAGCACGTGAGACAGTTTGCGGTCATACTCTTGGGGATTTCCTTCGTCATACGATGAAAGAATATCAAGGATATCGTCAAGATATCTTTCCGCGTCAAAATGCAGTATCAGTACTTGATTTTTTATTCCGTGAGCCTTGAGAAGCGAAGGGACGAGCTGACCATTGAGGTTTACCCATTTTTTTACGAATGGGTCTTGCGGGTCTGAATGATACGAGCCGTTAAATTCCGAATTCAGAAGGTAGAAGTCTCCTGCGGAGACTTTTTTTGTAATTCCGTTGTAGGTGATATGTCCGCTGCCTGCTATAACGTATTCCAAAACCACAAGACGACGTTTATCAAAGCCTCTTGTTTGGAGATTGACAAAATAATTGGGGTCTGCGCGAGTAATACCCGCCATCAAGGGAACTATGGGATCAAGAGAATTTTTGATTATCGATCGCACAAAAACAAAATCGTCAGCGGAGGTATTATGAGTGATATTTTTCAAGCGAAATTTAATATATTTGGACGGATATACCGCCTCAGTTTGTTTTTTCATAGCACTTCTCCTTTGTTCTTAAAATCAGTATAACATGGCTGTCCCTTTTTGTCAATACCAAATTTAAGCAATCGCAATCTTGGGGTAAAATGCGATATTTGTTGAAAATTCACAAAAAGCATGAGCTATTGAAGTGATATATGCACAAATAGGTTGCTGTTAGGTATCAAATATTATTTTTTTTATTGATTTTGAAGAATTAGAAATGGGACATGGCAGTCTCATTTTTATGGGATTGACTCGTAAAAAGGCACATTTTGAGTATTGTATGTCTTTTGTTTTTATGCTATAATGAAATTGAAGTCGATTTAGTCCTTTTTTTGCAGTTTGCATAAAGGTATAAGGCTTCACGGATGCGGAAAAGGGTAGCCGCATCACCGTCTCAAAAATAAATATATAAAGGAGAGAACAAAGATGAAAATCAAAAAGAGACTAAAAACCACCCTTGCAATTCTTATGGCTCTTGCATTGCTTGTCGTAGGCTCGCCACTTATGTCGGTATCGGCGGCTACGTCTGTTTGCAGAATCGGAATGACTACCTACGACTCGCTTGCGACTGCTATAAGCGCAGCGGCAGACGGAGATGTTATTACCGTTACCGCAGATACTACGCTGTCGAGCAAGGTTACGCTCACCAAGAAGATCGAGATCACTTCAAACAACGGCAGTGAAGTAACCGTTACTGTAGGTACGGCATTTACTCTCGGTAGCGGAAAGACCGCAGGAAGCACGGCAGGAGAGCTTACCATTTCAGGTAATCTCAAAATGACTACCGGTCAAAGCTTTTTATTTCTCATTAACTACGGAACTCTGACTGTAAAGGACACGGCTCATATTAAGTCGTCGACCAGATACGTTGTCGATTCTCCATCTACGGGAGAGCTTCCTGTAAACATTAATATTTACGGCGGAACGATCGAGTCTACGTCTGACGCTAATGACAAGGGAACTATTTTCTTTGGTGGTACAGGCTCGACAATTAATATAACCGGCGGAACTCTTCTTCAGCACAGCAAGGACTCGTATGCCATCAAGATGGTTGCTAAAGACGGAACTATAAATATAACGGGCGGTACGGTTAAGGCTGTAAACAAAACTATTGCTATATACAATCCAAACGCCAACAAGGTGATCAATATTTCAGGCGGTACCGTTGAGGCTACCGAAAGCTCCACGATACATATGTATTCAAAGTGCGACTATCTGACCGTTAATATTTCGGAAAATGCGGTTCTCAGGGCTCCTGAGAATACGTTAACGGTAAGTAGCCCCATGACGACTGTGAACGTAAGCGGCGGTACGATAATAGCAACCGAGGATGCTCCTATTAATATGCAATACGGTACTCTCAATATTACGGGTGGTAAGTTTGTACTTGAAGGAAGTAACGCGAGTGCAGTTCTTGCCAAGTCTGCATATAATGCAACGGAATTTATGACGGGTACTGTAAATATCAACGGCGGTCTGTTTATCAATAAGAACACGGCTAACGCAAACGTTATGAGTGACGTTACCCCCGAGACCAATCCCATCAACTTCAATGCGGGAAAGGTTCTCTATAAGACCAACGTTACCAAGATAATGGAAGGTAAGCTTGACGCTACCAAGACTACACAGGCAACCTACGATGGAGAAACCTACTATATTTATAATCGCTTTGCAGGCGCAAAGGATAACGCAGGTGTTATGAGCGATGGTGCTACCGTTCGTTTGGTTGACGGTAGCAACGGTATGAGATTTGTTGCTTACTTCTCCGCAGAGACGGTAACCGCTCTTGCGGCAAAGGGTACGGTAACCTACGGAACTATCATCGTTCCCGTTGAGTATCTTACCAATCTCGATAGCTTTACCGTTGAAGCGCTTACCACGAAGTACGGCGCAAGCGGATTCCTCAATATTGCTTGTACCGAGAACTCGGGAGTAGTTAAGAACGAGGACGGAAGCGTTCAGATTCAGGCGGCTATCGTTAACATTAAGGCTGAGAACTACGACACCGCGTTTGCGGCAGTTACCTATGCGTGCGTAGGCGGCGAGTACTATTACACCGCATTTGATCAGGGTGCGAATGCTGCTACTATTAAGGACGTAGCGACAGTAGCGCTTGCTGATACAGCGGCAGGATATACCGACGCTCAGAAGACCGTGCTTAACGGATTCGTTGCTTAAAGAGGAGGAACATTATGAAAAAATTAAGTTTTTTGATGGCTTTGATTATTTGTCTCGGATGCGTTCTCCTTGCCGCTTGCGGTGGCGACGAGACTGAGACTACCATTACTGACACTGATGTAGAGACGACTACGGAGGCGCCCGAGACCACCGACGATACGGCTGAGACTACCGGAGACAACGGAGATAACGGTGGCAACGGCGGAAACGGCGGAAATGAAGACAATAGCGGAAACGGTGGCAACGAAGTTGTCATAGGAGACGTCGATGCAGCTAAGGACGCATACGCAAACGATATTTACGAGGGCGTAACTCCCGAAGCAATCGGCTGATAGAATGCAAATTTGCCAAGGGCAAGAAAATGCCCTTGGCGTTGCGGCTCTATAAAACAAATATGAAAGAAAATATTGTAAAAATTCCCGCTGATGAAAAACTGCGGATTCTTCAAATTACCGATATGCAGATAATCGACGCGTCCCAATGCCGCAGACCCGACAGGCTTGCGCCCGAAAGGCTTGTGGATTGGTCGCCCTTGTGCGTCGAGAAAAACTGCTATTCGCATATAAAAGATCTGGTAACTCAAACTTGTCCCCATCTTATACTTGTGACGGGAGATATCGTTTACGGCGAGTTCGACGACAGCGGAAGAATACTCCGTGAGTTCGTTGATTTCATGGGGGATTTAAATATTCCGTGGGCGCCCGTTTTCGGTAATCACGATAAAGAGTCAAGGATAGGAATAAGGGAGATATGCGAGATCTACCAAGCTGCAAAGAATTGTCTTTTCCGTACAGAAACACAAGACTTTGAGGATGGCGAGAGTAACTACGCCGTTAAGATTTATCGCGAGAACAAGCTCATAGAAATGGTCTATATGCTTGATACCAAGGGTTGCACAAATGCTACCGACCCTGCGCTCAAGCGCCCGCGTGGAATTACCGAGGGGCAAATGTCCTTTGTCGAGCAAAAAGCCGATGAAGCAAAGGCAGAGGCAGGAAAGACCGTACCTGCTATCGTCGCGTATCACATTCCTACCGAGGAGTTTTTCGACGCCTTTGCGGAAAAGGGATACCCCGTAGCCGAGGGAATCGTCATAGGTGTAACAGTTCCAGCGCATAAAGGTGATTTTGGAGCTTTTTATGAAAAGGGCTTCAAAATAGCATCAAGTCCCGAAAATTTTGCCGAGCGACTTGTCGGTTGCGGAGTTAACGGAGTTTTCGTCGGACACGAGCATAACACCAATACCTCGGTGACGTGGAAGAATATCAGGTGGACGTTCGGTTTGAAATGCGGCACGTACGATTACCATACCAACGGCTCGCTTGGCGGTACGCTTATCGAGATTGAGGACGGCAATCTGACAGTCCGTCACGTTCCCACGCTGGTGGGATATTAATAAGGATGGTGATACAGATGGTATTAGTAAACAAGCCGCCTATGGGGTGGAACTCTTGGAATACGTTTGGTGCGAATATCGATGAAAAAATGATATTCGAGACGGCGGACACTATGGTAAGGGAAGGACTTCTTGAGTGTGGCTATGAGTATTTGGTTATTGACGATTGCTGGCAATCCAAAACAAGAGACGAAAACGGAAGGCTCGTGCCCGACCCTGAAAAATTTCCTCACGGTATGAAATACGTAGCGGATTACGTCCATTCTAAAGGACTTAAATTCGGAATGTATTCCTGCGTAGGCGCGCTCACCTGCGCGGAGTTCCCGGGAAGCTATAATCACGAATTTACCGATGCGCAGAGCTTTGCCGAGTGGGGCGTTGACTTTCTCAAATACGATTTTTGCTTTAGAGACGAGAGAATACCCGCGGAGATACTTTATCGCAGAATGGGACTTGCCCTTGCCAACTGCGGCAGAGACATTCTTTTGAGCACTTCAAGCTTTGGCAAGGAAAGCACTGAGAAATGGATACGAACCACGGGTGCGAGTATGTGGCGCTTCTGCGGAGACATTTTCGACACTTGGGGGAGCATACGAAGGATAACCGAGCGAGCTATTGACCGAGCTTACGATAATTATAAGGGCAGTTTCCTTGATATGGATATGCTCGTTGTCGGAATGAACGGTAAGGGCAACGTTGCTAAAGACGAGCCCGCGCTTGGATTTGAGGAATATAAATTCCACTTTTCTCTTTGGGCGTTGATGGGATCACCTCTGATGATAGGCTGTGATATACGCAATATGAGCGAGGACACCAAGCGGATACTTACTAATAAGGAAGTTATCGCCATATCGCAAGACACGGCTTGCTGTCAGCCCGTTATCTGTAAGCATCCGCCTCACGAGCAATTCGTGGCGTGCAGAATGCTTGAAAACGGAGACGTAGCCTTGGGAGTATTCAATCTTAGCGACCAAGCGAGCGACCAATGGGGCTCTTGGCTCATACCCGAGGAGTTCGGCTGGACACGCGAATCGGGAACAAAGCTTCTTATGTGCGACCTTTGGGACGGAACGGAAAAATATCTGCAAAACGATATCATTATGGAATCGGGTATTCCCCCTCATTCCTGCCGTTTGTTCCGTATTTCCTTGGTGAAATAAAAAATGAATTGCGCTGAATGTAATTCAAGGCTTACTGCTGACGACAGGGGCGCGTATCTCAAGTTTTGGGACAGAGAGGGCGCTGATATGGTTTGCGTTCCATGTCTTGCGGTGAAGCTCAGATGCTCCGAGGAATACCTCAGGGAGCGAATACAATTTTTAAAGGATAACGGCTGTACGCTGTTTTCCGACAGTAACAAGAAAAAATAGAATAAGGAGAGAATTTTTATGAAAATCAAAAAGAGTATGAAAAAAATACTTGCCATACTGATGGCTCTTGCTTTGGCTCTCGTTAGCCTTCCGCTGACCGTAGCGGCTGCGGGAGAAGTGTGCAAGATCGGTGATCAGCACTATTCTTCTATTGCCGCTGCTGTAAGCGCGGCGAAAGACGGCGACGTTATTGACGTCTATGCTGATACTTCAATTAGTGCTGTTATTGCAATTGGAGCTAAAGATATCACGTTGACATCAAGCAACGGAAGCACTATTAATTGCTCTAAAACGTACGGATTGACTGTAGGTGGCAATGCAGCCAAGGACAACACAATTGCGGCGACTCTTACGTTAAATGGCAATTTGAGGCTTGAAAGTTCTGTTAGCTCTCCGATAATTGTTGAGCCGTACTCGACGTTGAACGTTGAGGGTGACGTTTATCTTGAAGCAACGGGAAACTACCTTATAGAAAACTACTCTGCTGGCGTAGGTAAAGTAATTATTAATATTAAAGGCGGAACGCTTACTACGAAAAATGGAGCAGCAGATAAATCTGTTGTTGGATTGTTTACCGGAGAGGGGTCTGAACTTAATATCTCGGGTGGAAAAATAATACAAACAGTAGATGGCGCGTATGCAGTAAAGATTAACGATGCAAACCTTGGAACTGTCAATATCACAGGCGGTGAGCTTACAGCACCGCAAAAGACTATCCAATGCTACGGTGGAGGAACAGCAGTTAAATATCGTACTATAAATATTTCGGGTGGTAGTGTAATAGCGGAAAATGGTTATGCTATATTCCCTCATACTAACTCTAAGTATGTCAATATAAACATTTCAGACGATGCTTACCTTGAAGCTAAAAATAATACTATAGCCGCAGAAGCAAATTATAATGTTAATATTACTGGCGGTAAGATTGTAGCTAAGGAATCAGTTGCTATTACGGGCTCTGGAGCGTCGGACACAACGGTAACTATTTCTGAAAATGCCAAAATCTACGCAGGCAAGCAGGCTCTTGTTGCAAGTGAAGGTCTTACCTTCAACGTTTCAGGTGGACTCATCGACGTAAGCAATGAGTACACACCGGACGATATCAGCAGCCAGTACGCTGTCGTAACAAATAGCGGTAACGTTAATATTACAGGCGGTAAATTTATCGTTGGCGGTAGTAACAATGCGGCGCAAGTTATATATCAGGGTGGAAATTCAACAGGTACTACCACGGTAAACGGCGGTCTCTTTATCAATAATAATACCGCAAATACTACGATATTCTCCGATAAAGTCAACTACGTTAAGGGTAATATCATTTACGGTGAAAACATAACCAATATCAACTCGACTACGGAGGCAACCAAGGGTGTTACCGTTAAGTATGAGGACAACGACTACAATTTCTACACCCGCTACGCTGCAACCGACGCTGAAAAGGGCGAGATGCTTGACGGCGCATCCGTTCGTCTGACCGCGGGCAGCACGGGTCTGAGATTTACCAGCGAATTCGCATATGTAGACGGCGCAACCTACGGAACTATCATAGTTCCCGCAAGCTATCTGGCAACCATTGACGCTTTCACCGTTGAGGCACTTACAACCAAGTACGGCGAAAACGGCTTCCTCAATATCGTTGCAAATGACGGTAAGGACGTTGTTGGAGACACAGTTACTATTCGCGCGGCTATCACCAACCTCGATACCTACGATAACTACGGAACTATATTCGCGGCAGTTTCTTACGTAATCATCGACGGTGAGTACTATTACACCGCGTTCGATATGGCAAATAACGCAAGAAGCGTTGAATACGTAGCAAACGAGGCACTTGCCGATACCGAGGCTGATTACACGGAGGCGCAGAGAGCAATTCTCCAAGGCTTTCTTCGGCAAGACTAATATTATTCCGAAACCTGCGGGTGCGCAGCTTTACGAATGTGGAAGCGGCGCTAGTCAGTATTACGTAGAAAACGCGACAGCAAATACTCACGCAGAATATGCCGCTTTTCTCGAGGCGGTGGGCTTTTCCAAGTCGTACGGCAATACGATTGAGAATAACAGCTTTGCTACCTATACGAGAGACGACCAGATAGTGACGCTCGTTTATACCGCGAATACGCAGGTAATGAGAGTTATAATGGAGCTTACCGAAAACACCTCTACCTCTCTGAGCGATAACTACGATGGCTCGGGCAGTGAGACCACGACAGTGACTCAAATCGGACAGTGGTACGTTGATACCTCGACCGAGGAGCACAAATATTATCCTGAAAGCGGTTTGGGAAATATTTTTGGGGTGACCAAAGATTTTGCAACTAACTATAACTCGGGTATGGGCTATATAATTCGTCTTGAGGACGGAAGCTTCATTATCGTTGACGGCGGATACAACACAGAGACCCACGCCAAGAATCTCTACGACGTTCTCGTAAAACAGAATGGCGGAGAAGAGGGTATAGTTATCGCTGCTTGGATATTCACTCACGCCCACGACGACCACGTAGGAGCTTTTAAGGCGTTTACCACAAGCTACGCCGATAAAGTGACTGTTGAACGGTTTATTTACAACTTCCCGACCGAGGAGGAGGCAACGCTTGGCGGTCAAAGCTCTCCCAATCTCGGAGCTGTTAAAAACGCTATGTCAAAATACGACGGCGCTATTATTGTAGTCGCTCACGCGGGTCAGGTGTTCAGCATCAGAAACGCAAAGGTAAATATTCTCTTTACGTGGGATATGATGCAGCCCTGCACGCTTGACTACTACAACGGCTGTACGATGATATTCAACGTCGTTGCCGAGGGTAAGACAATTATGTTCCTTGGTGATGCGGGTGGAGACTCCGCTCACAGCACCAATGAGCTTGCTGAGGTTGTGGAGATATACTCCGCGACCACGCTCAGATCTGATATTCTTCAAGCCTCTCATCACGGCTTGGACACTGCAAAAGAAACCGAAGCACTCTACGAGCTGATTGCGCCTGACTACGTTTTCGTACCTTGCGCAAGTATGTACACCAAGATTGACGGTACGTATATCAGACTTGAAGAAAGAGCAGCTTGGAAGATAAGCGGTGCAGAGAAATATCTTGCAGGCTCAAGCGTGACTGTCATGACGCTTGGAGATACGTTGTCAGTCAGCGTATCTGACAACGTCAACGCCTATATTACAAAAAATTCATAAGAAAGGTAAAATAAAAATTATGAAAAGGATTTATAACGATCCAAAGCTTGATATGGTTCTTTTGGCATCCGACGATATAATGGTAACGTCACCTATAGACGATTACAAGGATGATATATATCAAGGCGGAAATACCCCCGTAATTAGCTGAATTAAAGTTAGGAGAACGCTAATGAAAAATTTAAAACGAATTCTTTGCTTGACCTTGGCACTGCTTATGCTTCTTACTTCTCTTATAGCTTGTGCTAATAGCGAAGAGGAGGACACAGGTCACGGAGAGCTGTCGATTTCAGAGGACGGTCCTGTTGAAACTGACCAGTACGGTCAGGAGGTTTACAGTGACCCCACGGCAGGTCTTAGCTTCGGTGGAAAGCAAGTCAACTTCCTTGTTCGTTCGGGTTCACAATATCTGCGCGAGTGGTACACGGATAACCCCACCAGCAACGTTGACCAGCAGATATACTCCCGTAACGTAACGGTGGAGGACGCCCTTGACGTTAAGCTCAATTACATCGTTCAGGCTGAAGGCGCGGATAACAAGGATTTTTACACGAAAGTAACCAACGCAGGCGCATCTGGACAGGGCGAGATCGACGTGGTCTCGGGCTTCGCGGCTTACGCTACTAACCAGAATGCTATGCCGTATTACGTCAACTGGTTCGATTCGGAAAAGCTTCCTTATCTCAATCTTGACAGAAAGTATTGGAATCAGAACTACCAGAGAGATGCCGCAGCGTTCGGTAAGCTTTACGTTAACGTGGGTGACATGAACCTGTCTCTCTACGACAGATGTATGGTCGTATTCTTCAATAAGACCAAGGTAGCGCAGTATATTAAGGATAGCTCAGGTAATCCCATAAATCTCTATGAGCTCGTTCAGAACGGTCAGTGGTACTACGAGACGTTCTATAATATGATAAAGGATGTTTACGAGGACACGGGAGATGTTCAGGAACAAAGAGATAACAAGGACTTTTACGGAGTTACGGGTATAAAGGGAAGCGAAGCAAGCGACGCATTCCTTTATAGCCTTGGCGGTATGCTTTCCACGACTGCGTCCGACGGAAGCCACTCACTTGTTACCGACACTAAGCTTCAGAAGCTCGGCGATATTTATGAAGCAATGACGGAGTTCTGGTATTCGAACGGCGCAATAATGCCTACCGATTCAGCAACTAACTACGACGTATTTACAGGCGGACACGCTCTGTTTACCGTTGACGTCGTATGGCACTATGAGACCGGACTTACTAAGCTGCACGCTATGTCGGACGGTTACGGAATTATACCTATGCCCAAATTCGACGAGGATCAGGAAAGCTACATAACGGGAGTTCAGGACGCATACAACGTTCTTTCCATTATGCATTGCGGACAAAATCAGGACTTGGCTATGATAAGCGCAGTTCTTGAAAAGATGGCTTACGAGAGCTATAACACCGTTCGTCCTTACTACGTTGAGAATATTCTTAAGCTCAGAAACATGGACTACGATTCCTCTAACTGCTTTAACTACGTTATTGATAATATTTGTTTCGATTTTTGCGACGTATACTGTGCAGGTATAGGCTGGGTTCGTAATGCTCTGTGGAGAGCACCCTTCGCGGCAAACGCAAGCTTTGAGACCAACTGGTCTAACTATTGGAGAAAGAATAACAAAAAGGTTCAGGATTTCGATGCGTGGCTGTTGGCTCAGGGATGAAGCGTTGGCGGTGAATAAATGAAAGTAAAAAAGATTTTATGTTTGTTGCTTGGTTTGTTGTTTGTGCTTTTGTCTTTAGTTGGCTGTAACGGCAAGGGGGAACAAACGGCTATTACCGATGGTAATGTTTCGGGGGCGGATTCCGCCCCCGAGGCGGAGTTCCTTGACATCGTAAAGGACGGCGTGGCGGTTGACGTTGTATATTCCAAGCTTGCCACGGCTTATGAGCTTAAAGCGGCAAACGGTATAGTAGCTTCGCTTAAGAATATAAGCGGAGTTACCTCAAAAGTTAAATTTGAGACTGAAAATTACGATTCCTCTGCGGTGGAGATAGTCGTTGGAAATACGGGCTATTCTGAGACTAAAGAGGTATCGGAGGATATTGGATACTCAGAAGGTATTATAAGAATTGTCGGAAGTAAGGTTATAATCTTGGGAAGCGACGAGGAATCCTATGATACTCTCGTGCAGAGATTTGCTATTGCGCTGAACAACGGTAAGGATAAGGACAAAAATATCAAAATCGCTACGGATTATACGATCTCTGTTTCGACAAACGAACTCGTAGCTTCACTTCCCATTGTCAAGGATATGTCTCCGAGTTATATCAAGGATGCGGGGGATGACAGTTACGTACTGATGTTCTCTAATGCAACGCTCAATGCAGTTGAAGGATATGTCTCAAGCCTTGCTTCCCACGGGTACAGTGAGTATGCAAGTAATACTATAGATGACAACCGTTACTATACGTATACGAATTCAGATAACGTTGTGAACGTAGCCTTTACAGGCTACAACAAGGAAATGAAGGTTATAGTAGAAAGACAGACCGATACCGCTCTGCCTACGCGTGAGTCCGACAATAAATGGACGGCGGTCTCAGGCGTTACGACTACTATCTCTCAGCTCGGTCTGTATTACGAGACCGATGGAAGAGTAGTTGCAGATCCCCAAAATAGCAATAATCCTTACTTTAACGGTATGTCGTACGTTATTCGTCTGAAAGACGGTAGCTTCATAGTTATTGACGGAGGACACTCAAAGTCAATAGATGGTACGCGACTCTACAACGTGATGAAGAAGCAAGCGCCTGACCCCAATAATATAGTCATAGCGGCGTGGTTTTTCACCCACGGTCACAGTGACCATACAGGATTCTTCGCAAGCTTTTGCCAGAGTTACGCTTCAAAGGTTAAGGTGGAGCAGTTCGTCTATAATTTCCCGAGCGTAAATGAAATAGACGATGCGGATCAAGCACGCGCTGACGGAACAGTTGCTAAATACTTTAAGAATGTTCCCGTCGTCAAAGCACACCCAGGTCAAGTCTTTTATATACGTAATTCCAAGATAACTGTGCTTTACACAAACGATCTCTGGGTTTACGGAAAGCAGGAACTGAAAACGGCTAACGAAGCATCCCTCGTGTTTACTGTAGAGCTTGAGGGCAAAAAATTTATGGTGCTTGGAGATTATTACGATGACTTGGGTATTTTGCGTAGCCTATATTCGTCATCTACCCTCAAAAGCGACATAATGCAGGTGTCGCATCACGGTATAAGCAATTGCGGAACAAAGCTCTATCCCATAATTGCGCCTGAATGGGCATTGTGGCCATTGGGTACGGATTATGTTAAGGAGTACAATCGCGTAATATCCGAGCATCAGATGAATGCTTATATGAAAACTATGGATAAGAACAAGGTGTTTATGGCAAAGGACGATATAGTTATACTTACGCTTAATAACGGAAATATTACCGCGCAGGTGTTTGAAACAGACGCTATATACCTTGCATCTTAAACCAAAGAAACTGTTATAGTGTTTACCCCACGGCTTATGTCGTGGGGTAGAGCGCTTACAATTTGAATTAATATATTGGATTTAATAATATGCTAAAAAGAGAAGAAATAAGAATAAGAGACCCATTTATATATACCGATACGGAAAATTGCTGTTATTATATGTACGGAACAACCGCACTTGAAGCAGGAAGCGGAAACGCTAAAAATACCTTTTCCGTTTATCGTTCATTAGATCTTGAAAATTTCGAAGAACCCAAAATCGTTGTTGACGGTTCAAAGGTAAAGCTTTGGGCTGATAAGGATTTTTGGGCTCCCGAGGTACATAAATATAAAGGAAAGTATTATCTTTTCGGAAGCTGTAGAACTGAGGGGAAATGCCGAGGTACTCATATTTTTGTCTGTGATACTCCGGATGGAGAGTTTTTGCCGCTTACAGAGTATCCAATCACTCCAATAGATTGGTACTGCCTTGATGGCACTCTTTGGGTGGAAAATGATATTCCGTATATTGTTTTTTGCCATGAATGGACACAGGTAAAAAACGGCGAGATATGCGCTCTTCAGCTATCGGAAGATTTAACGCACTCCGTAGGTGAGCCGTTTTTGCTTTTTCACGCCTCTGATAACCCCGAGGTGAGCGAGTTTGGCAGAGGAACGGGAAGATACGTTACGGACGGTCCGTTTTTATACAAAGAGAACGGAAAACTGAATATGATATGGTCGTCGTTTTGCAGTGGAAAATATCAGGTGCTTTTAGCGCAGAGTAATTCTATTAAAGATAAATGGGAACATAAAGAGTGTCAGTTTGATTTTGACGGTGGACACGCTATGCTCTTTGAGCGTCTTGACGGCGTCCGAATGATATCGCTCCATCGCCCTAATAAGATCAACATGGAAAGAGCGTTTTTTAATGAGTATTAAAGCAAAAGAAAATCAAAACGTAAGGAACGCCGTTATTATAGGCGTTCTTTGCTCGATAACCTATCTTACCGTATACATAGTAAGAAACGTTTTGAGCGTTGTAACTCCTCAAATGCTTGAAGAAGGCTTTACTACTGAATATA
>JAFTXE010000012.1 GCA_017461745.1 Clostridia bacterium
AAAAATTTCGTCATTTCTGCTTTCGACAAGGAAATACAGAATAAAACACACCAAAAAGAGAAAAACCGAAGCCGTTTGGCTTCGGTTATGGCAGGGGCAGGAGGATTCGAACCCGCGACCCACGGTTTTGGAGTGGCTCTGAAAGCACTCAAAATCTTGAAAATCCTCGTTTTTTCGCCCGTTTCAAAGCCTTTTTCTCGCAAGACCGTGTGTCGTGTTTATGTCTGAAATTTTCTGCTGCTTTTTTGATGCTATTAAAAATTTCCGCCTTTTATTGTTGCCTACACCGTGATTTTGGTACTATTTAGACATCAAAATTTACGTCGCGGTAAGCAAATATGCTTTAAGCTTTGAGTTCTTTCTTTATGCTTTATTTGGCTTGATTTCCACTCTAATCGTGGAAGTTTACTGGAAATCTGCCACTACTTACGTAGCTGTTTTAGAAGCCTGTTTGTAAGCTTTTATTTTTTCTGTGTTGCAAAATTGCTATTGTATTACTTTTCTTCTATCTCTCTTAGGCGGATTCTTTCGATATTTAAGCGGAGTCGTACCCGTAAAGCTTTTGAACTGATTGTAAAAATAAGTTTCGTTTTCAAAGCCCGACATGGCGGCAATCTCACTTATCTTAAGCGTTGAGTTCAAGATAAGATATGCCGCATGAGACAATCGCATATCTATGAGTAGCTGACGGAATGACACCGACGTGTGTTTTTGAAAATCCTTGTCAAGCTTTGAGCGGCTTATGTGAAAATGCGATGCAACGCTGTCTGCGTTGATATTTTCGAAAATATGCTCGTACATATATTTGATTATCGCACATATTTTAAAATTATCAACATTTAAGGCTGCATTGTCAAGTTTCCGACCGTCAAAAATGGTGCTTAATATTAAAAGGAAAATAAGCTTTTGTGGAATGCTGTTGTGTGGATATTTGGAAGTTTGTGCAATCATTTCCTTGCATTTGAACGTTTCTTCCTCGGTCAATCTGAAAAGCCAGAATTTTTTTGATAAGAGCTGAGAATACTCGTCAAAGACCTGTTCGTATTTTGAGGTCATTTCTTCTCCAAAATAGCACACGAAACGCTCTATCTGCTTGTCGATATCAATGAAATCGGTCTTGTGCAGACAAAAAGGTGAAAATAAGGCAAGAAAAGGGGAGTCTACGTCACAGAAATGTCCGTTTACCGTAATGCGTGCTTTTTCGGGTGTGGCTATAAGTAACATCTCCCAATGGGGATGAATATGCATAATTCCAGTATTTCCTGATGACAGTCGGTGTAATAATGCAAAATCGGTTCCGTAGTCTTCCAAAAAGCTCATACTGACCTCCTTACGTACGGAAAAATATAGTTTTAGGCAATAAATTTACTGAAAAAATGATTGAAAAGGTAAGATTATTATGCTATAATAATTATACAATATAAAAAGTAAATTGTCAAGCTTTTGGAAATAATTTTTGTTGCGATTGAATGCGTTGTGATAATTGCACAAAAAACATAATTGCTTTTGTAATAAATGGCGATTTGCTCGAATAATACGTAAATAATTTCTCAAAAACTGAAATACTGAATTTTGGGAAATATTTAATAAAAAAATAAAAAAGGAGAAAAAGAAAAAATGAAAAAGCGAAACACAAAGAATTTTCTTACAAGGCTGACAGCTTTTATCGTTATGGCACTTATGCTCGTTCCGATAATACCGCTGACAGCGTATGCAGAACCCGCGGGTTATCAAGACGGCGATCTACTTTTGAAGATGGATGCGCTTGACGGAACTGCAACTTACAATCCGTACGGCGTTGAGTTGGGAACTTCAACTGCTAAGAACGCAAAGCTTGATGAAGATGATAAAACTAAAATACTTACTACTTCCGGTTCGCCTTCGGCGGGTGGCGTTGGAATTACAACCAATCTTCCTTTTGGCTCATCAACAAAATATACTATTGAGTATTATGCTAAACTGACCGAGTATAGTAAAAATTACGGTGTTTTTTTCGGTTTTTGCCAAGATACTAACGAGGCATACAAAGGCGCAAATATGTTGACGTATGCCACCTTGAATAAGGTTAATACATACAGTAAATGGTGGGTTAATGGTTATTATAAAGAAGATAGTTCTGACAGGTATGGAAGGGGTATTGGATGTAATCCATGGACTGTTCGTGCCGATGCTGATGGATTTGTTAGATTTGTATTGACATTTGATGGTCAATATATGTCATTGTCTATTGGCGGTATTGCTGTTGATGTAAGATATGACCTTGAAAATCCTGAAACTACAAACTTTACTTCAATATCGAATTGGCCCAATAAGAATTTGTGCTTGTCCGCTGGTTTTACAAATAAAGATCAAGGTACTGCCAAAACTGTAGAACAAGATTATTGTGTAGTGGAGATAAAAAATATTTCCGTATATGCAGGAGTGCGCACCGCTGTTGAAGTCCGTGACGAGGACGGAAACGTTCTTAAGAAGGTCGAGACCTTTGACGAAGAGGGAATCGCCGCAACCGCGTTTAACCAGGTTGAAGGCGATCAGGTCATTTGGTGCGACCCCTACACGGGTGCCGTAGTTGAAGCTCCTTCGGGAACCTACACAAGTGACACCGTTTTCATTGCTAAGTCGAGAGACCGTAAAGCGTCCGACGTGATTGGCGTACAGCTTGGCGAGGTCGGAGACGACGGAAAGCGCAATATCCGTATAGTTGGGGGTATGTATAATACCGAAGGTACAAGTGTTGGGTTTGACGTTCTTATTGAATATATGAAGGACGGGGAACTTAAACAGGATAAGTACCGCATTACGAGTACATCCGTATATGAGTCTATAAATGCAAACGTGGATGGCGATATAACCAACCACACTGCGAAGGATCTTGGAGCAAATTACCTTATAGTTCTTGCAGTTGAGGGTGTTGACACGACAAACTATTCGCAGATAGATTTTAAGGTTGCATCCTTCAGAACCTTTGATGGAAATGATGCCAGAGTTTACAGCGAGATATTCGAGTTTTCAATAGTTGACGGCAAGTTTACTACGACCGCTGACCGTCTTGCATAATGTGAAAGGAGAGCTTGAAAATGAAAAAGAATTATATAAATCCTGAGTGCAGGTTTATCGATTTTTCAGACGTAACTATGCTCGAGGTATCGTCAGAGCTTAATAATAATGAGGAAAAACTCATTACCTTTGGCGGCGGTAACTATACGGGAGATCTCTTTCAGTAATTGACGTCATCGGAGCAGTTGAATCTTTGACTGCTCCGATAAATCCAAAAACACAAATAAGAAAAGGAGACTTTGCAAATGAATAAAAACGCAAAAAGAATTTTATCGCTTATGCTTGGTCTGTTACTTGCCGTATCTGTATTTCCTATGACGGCAACTGCGGCTTTGAGCAATTCCGAAGGCGGACAGCTTCTTATAAAGATGTCCTCTCTTGACCCTTCCACTGTTCTTGTGAACAGGATCGGCGCGAGTATCGATACTGCTGCCAACTCAAAAGCAAAGCTTGACACTAATGATTCTACAAAAATACTTGCCGCTGATACTAGCACTACAGGTAGCGTGGGCGTTAAGACAAACCTTCCGTTGAATGCTGATACGAAATACACGATCGAGTATTATGCAAAAATGACTGATTATGACAAGACCATGGGAATGTCGTTTGGATTTATGTATAATACTGATTCTTCTAATAAGTGTATCAGCGTTTGTGTTGGCGGAAACAACAATAAAGTATACACTTATTCAAATGGAGCTACGAATAGATGGTTCCTTAATGATAGTACAAGTGACAGATGGTCAAAGGAGATCTCGTACAATCCATGGACTTCAAAAGCGGATCAAGACGGATATGTAAGATATGTGTTTACTTTTGACGGTAAATATATACGACTTAGCATAGGCGGAGTTGATACGGGATATAAATGGGATATTACCAAGGCCGGTGGTTCGGGCGCCGCTACATTGGATAGTCTTGTGTCAAACACCGGAGGCCAGCTTTATATCAGTGCGGGTTATAATGACAAGCTATCGTCAGACGGTTCGGCTCTTACTGTAGGGGATTGTGTGATGCAGATAAAAGATATTTCCATCTATTCGGGTATCGTTGATCCCGATGACGTTCCCGATGATGTTCCCGATTCTGAGTTCGTTATCTTCAAGGGAATAGACGGGACGATAATTCAGAGCACCGAGATAGAAAACGGAAGCCTTACGCTGCAAAGCTTCCCCGATGTGACGGCGGAGAGTCAGCTCGTATGGATAAACGAAGAGACCGGTGCTATTGCGGAAACTCCCATGACCGTTACGTCCAGTACAACCTTCAGAGCTTACGATATCGGAAAGAACGAGAGCAAAACGCTTGGTGTTCAATACGGCGCGGTGTCGGGCGGCAAACAGGATATCCGCTTTATCGGCGGTATATTCGCTACGAGTGGCTCGGGAGTTGGATTTGAGATAGTTGCAAAATATAAGGAGGGTGACTCTTTAAAGACCGAGACCTATAAGGGAGCGGGCAATAAGGTCTACACTTCCATAACCGCGACTGAGAACGGTACGTTGAAGAATGCAACGGCTAAGGAGCTTGGCGCGTACTACGTTTATGGGATCGTTATCGAGAACGTTCCCACCGATATCGGACAGATAGACTTTACCGTAAAGAGCTATAAGGAAGTTGGAAAGAACAAGATTCGCATATACGGTGAGCCTGTGACAGTCTCGTTTAAAGACGGTGCGCTTGATTCAACGCTTGCGCCCTTGTCCTGAAAGGAGAGAATGTTATGAATAGCAAAATGAAATTGTATATAGTGTTGTTGATTGCTCTCTGCCTTATTACGAGCCTTGTTGCCGTTTCTTGCGGTGACGGCGATACCGACGCAGAGACCAGTGGAGAAACCGTTTCTGCATCCGATAGTCCTTCAACGGATACTGATGACTCTGATAAGACAACCGATGAAGAAACGAGCTCCGAGGCTGACGTTGAGACGATAGGCACGGGCGACGGTCTTTCGGATGACGGATTTATAAAGCTTCCGTGGGGAAGTTCCACACAATAAATTTTTTAAGGAGACGTAAACGATGAAGAATTTTATCAAAATTTTAGCACTTCTTCTTGTCTGCATTATGCTTCTGCCTATGGCAATAGCGTGCAAAAATGACGAGGAAACGGAAAATGAGAGCAGCGCGGATACCGAGCAGGCGGGAGAGGTAAAGAAGCCTATCTTTGAAATGACAGGACTCGAGGAGCGTGATATCTCCGATGAGGTATACGTTATCCGTTATTCCAGACTTTCCGAGTGGGCGCCGAAGCCCATTGACGTATCAAAGCTCGATGCGGCGAAGGACACCGTCAGCAAGGCGGGCTACGACAGAGACAGAGAGTTCGAGGATCTTACGGGCGCAGAGCTTTCTTATCAGGGATTTGATACACTGCCAAACGATTTCTACGGAAGCAACAGTGAATACGCCACGATTCAGATACTTATACAGAGCGGAGATATCTCTGACTTCGACCTGCTCATGATGAGCACTCGCTGTTCGGGTCTGCTTATTGCAGAGCAGGCACTTACCGACCTCAGCGAGTATGACAATCTCATTCACCACGACAAGCCCTATTATAACTCGGTAATTAACGAGCAGGCAAGCATTGGTGGAAAGCAGTTCATCGTTACGGGATATTATACCACGGGAAACATCAGAGGAGCTCTCTGTACGCGAGTACACAACGGGCTACTTACCGCGCAGCATCAGGACGATGATAAGGTGGATGAGCTCTATCAGCTTGCGCTCGACCACAAGTTTACCCTTGAAGCACTTCTCCGTTACGACAAGGGGTTTGCAACAGGTGCGAACGTTGAAGCAAATGGCACCGACAAGGGAACTTACGTATTCACCATGGATGAGTACGGCGGTCAGGGTCTGTTCTGGACACTTGGCGGAACGGTTGCAGAGAAGGACAATCAGGGAATACCCTACGTCAGCGTGGATGATAGAGTTAACATAGATCTTCTCTCCTACATAAGAGATAAGGTCACCAAGAATTCAATTGCGCACATTGCTCCCCAGAGCACCGGACAAGAGGTATTCGAAGAAAAACGCTCCATGTTCTTATTTGGCGGTCTGCTTGGCTACAACAGTAACGATAACATAGATGACCGTCTCCTTCCCGCTCCTCTCTATAATGAGGGTGACGAATACCGTTCACTCTGCGGCGCATGGACCACTAATGTTGCGGGTATCCCTGCGGCGTGCGCTGACCCCGAGCTTGCGGCTTACTGCACTGAGATATACATGGCTCTTTCCTATCAGTACGTATACCCCGAATTTTACGAAAAGACCTTTGGTTTGAAGTATGTTGAGAACGAAGTTGAGTCTCAGATATTCAACCTGATATGCGATAGTATGGCGATTGATATCGCTCCTCAGTTCGGTTGGGTAGACTCTTCGGATACGACAATACGTAATGTAATAACAAGCGATGCAGACACAGTGGGCTCGACTGTTTCTACGTATGCGTCGACAATCAATGCAAATATACAGAAATTTTTGAACGATTACGAATTTTAATAAAGTAGTATTACTCTCCCACGCGCTATTAGCGCGTGGGAACTTTGGGAAAGGAATACAGTGAAAAGATTTTTATCATACGGAGCGGTATTGTTGTTGCTTATTGCGACCCTTTCGTTACTGCTCTGCTCATGCGCGGATAAGACAGATATACCTGCGGAAGGAGAAACGAACGGAATGACTGAAGAAGCAAAAAAAGAAGATATAATTATATTTGCGGACGGCGAATACAAGTGCAATTTCGTGTATCCGACACTTATCGAGAACGAGGTTTCGGCACTCAGAAACAGAATACGCGCTTCATTTAAGAATAAAACGGGAATTACTGCCCCCTTTAAGACCGACGACAGCATAGATATTGACAGCGAGGCGATAGAGATTCTGCTCGGCAATACCAACCGACCCGAAAGCGATGCTCCCGAGGAAGTTGGTGAGAACGATTCCTTCTATACGGTAGCGGTCAT
The DNA here is from genome assembly GCA_017461745.1 of Clostridia bacterium. Taxonomy (GTDB): domain Bacteria; phylum Bacillota; class Clostridia; order Oscillospirales; family CAG-272; genus HGM12713. The sequence goes on from JAFTXE010000012.1 coordinate 7,031, forward strand.
CGGAAAGAAGGTAGTTATCAACGGCTCCGACCCTTATCAGTTAGGACTTGCCATAGATTACTTTACCGAAAAGTATCTTACAGGTGACAAAACCGAAACTCTTGGTATTTCGCCCGACCTTTTCGAACAGAAGATACTTAAAGACCACACGCGTGACAGTTGGGGCCTTTACGGAGTACCCGCATACACGGTTGGTCAGAACAAGCTCGTGCAGAACGTTTACAACTGCGGTACGACGGTAAAGGATTTGACAAACGGCGGTATCAACGATACGAGCTCAAAGCTTCATCTTATTACCGATACTACGGTGGAAGAGTTTTCGGCTTACATGGAAAAGCTGGAGCGCTTTGGATATGAGAAGGAAAACGAGGCAAATCTTGAAAACAATCTTTATGCGACCTATTATAACGGTGAGCACAGAGTTCACATTTCATATACTCCCGCATTCGAACGTCTGTCCTCTGAGGCACGTGTAATACTCGACCCGACGGGAATGTCGGTCAAGGAGTTTGGATATACCTATACGCCCAAGGATGGAGAGAAGAGTGTATTTTATCAGTACGGTATTCCCATGACCGACGGTGCGGGAAACAACAATCCCAACTGTGGTTCACTTGATATAATTAAGTGTGCCGACAACAGTATTATCATCATTGATGGCGGAGACCGCAAGGGAACGGGATACGTGCAGATGACAGACGTAGCACTTGCGGGTCTTGACGATTTTCTGCACGAGATAACGGGTATAGCAAAGGGTGAAAAGATAAGAATATCGGCGTGGTATATGACACACTATCACAACGACCACACCTACGGCTTTTATCATTTTCTCAATCAGTATTCGGATACCTACACGCTTGAAAGAATAATCGCAAATGTTCCCACAAATGCTATCAACAGCCAATGGAACACGCAATGGTGGTTCAAGATACTCGCCGAATGGAACACACTTCTTAAAGCGAAATATCCCGAATGCAAGGAATTGAAGGTACATTCGGGTCAGACGATACAGATAGCCGATGTGTCCTTGCAGGTACTTTACACACACGAGGACCTGCTGACTACGACTCATGCTTTCTTTAACAGCGGTGACTCAAATGATACAAGCACGGTCATTCGCATAGATAACGGCAACCTTTCGATGATGGTCATAGGAGACGCAAATTCGAGAACTTCTTCAAGACTTCGCCGTTGCTTTACAACCGAAACACTGAAATCGGATATAATGCACGCAGCACACCATATGCTCTATCATCTGCCTAAGCTCTATGATTATGTAGATCCCGAAATATTCTATCTCTCGACTTCACGCGAGCTTCTTAATTCCGAAGAACAGATTCTTGAAGGAACTAACTATAAGCAGAGGTTCATTTATATTTACAGCCTTGTGGGAGATAACTATTATTGCTCGGGTAACGAAACCGTCGGATTTTCTGAAATAAACGACGGACTTACCCCCGATTATTTCAAGGATGGTGTTGTCGGTCGCGGATAAGTGAGAACTTACTTTCAGTGGTATTATAATATTTTTTGTGGCTAAAGAGAATTTAATAGTTCGACGCAAGCCCGATGCTTGAGGGACAGGAGCTTACCGACGAGCTGTTTGATTACATAATTCAGGCGGCAAACGGAACAGAAACCCAAAATAAAATTCACGGCTATAAGGAAATATCCATATCCAAGGAAGGTGTGACTCTTTAATTATTAAAAATATAGGGGCGATATATGATCTATAAAGAGAAGAGCTTTATAAAGGCAAGACCGATATGGGAAGTGGGTAAGCAGATGACGCTCAACCACACATTGCTTTTCGAGACGGAGATAGACAAAGGTGAAAATATTCTTCTTCGTGTCACGGGATACACGGGCTATCAAATATTTATTAACGACAAATTTATACATTGGGGTCCTGCGAGAGCTGGGCGAGAATATTACAGAGTTGACGAGCTGGAGCTTGATAGATATATTACCGAGGATAAAAATAAAATAACAGTTATATCTACGGGATATTACTGCGAAAGTTTTCAGTGGTTTAAAGAGCCTTCCTTTTTCTGCGCCGAGATAGAGACTGACGGGGAGATAATATGCTATACTGGCGATGGCAATTGGAAAGCGTATTCCTATGACGACAAAATACAACGAGTGCAGAGATATTCGTTTATGCGTGGATTTGCCGAGGTGTATGACCATAGAAAATGTGAGGGGAATATTCGCTCATCAAATGGTAGATATGAGGTAGAAACCGAATTTTGTGAAGGTAAGCGCTTTATAGAAAGGGAATTGTCATATCCCGATTTTCCCACGGAAAATGCGGAGGAAGCTTACGGTTACGGCAGTGTCGCGGAATGTGAGCCAGAACGCTATTTTAAGGATAGAGCAATCGAAAACGCGACCGTTGTGGGATATAATACCGCAGACGGCTTTGCTCGTGACAGCCTTGAATATCTGAGTATACATATGGCGCAAAGACTTAGTCTTACGTCGAAGCCTCAGAGCATTTCACTTCCATTGACCCTTTCGGATACTTACGTCGGAATGAAGATGAAGCAGAATACTACGGGGCTTATCAGTACGGACATATATTGCTACGAGGATACGGATATATACCTTACCTTCGATGAACTGCTTGTGGACGGCAAAATCGACTTTACCAGAAATGAGACCTCAAATGTTATTCTTTATCGCCTTAAGGGAGGATATGAATATAAGCTTATAACCGCTGAGCCGTATACCTTTAAATATGTCAACGTAATATCGCAAGGTGGCAAAGCGGAGCTTCGCCGCATAGGGCTTATACGCACGGATTTCAATGCATGTGAGATAATACGGTGCTTGAACAAGGATAAGGCAAACGATGTAATAGAACGGATATACAATGCCGCCGTCGAGACCTTCAGACAGAATACCTTTGATATATTTATGGATTGTCCCTCAAGAGAGCGAGCGGGGTATCTTTGCGATAGCTTCTTTACGTCAAGAGTTGAAAGATTGATGACGGGAAGGAGTACGGTTGAGAGATGCTTTCTGTCCAACTTTGCAATGCAAGAAAGCTACAAGAATATTCCTGATGGAATGTTGCCAATGTGTTATCCGTCGGATTTCAGATACGAGCTGTATATTCCCAATTGGGCAATGTGGTTTTTGCTTGAGCTTAAAGAATATTTTGACAGAACCGGTGATGTGGAGCTCGTTAACGATGTTTATCCCAAGATGAAAAGGCTTAGCGAGTATTTCTCAAAATATGAAAATGAAAATGGGCTTTTGCAAAAGCTTAAAGGGTGGGTGTTCGTTGAATGGTCAATGTGCAATAAGCTTGTTAAGGACGTAAATTATCCCTCAAATATGCTCTATTATAAATTCCTTACTGCTATGTACGGGCTTTACGGCGAAAACAAATATAAAGTCAAGGCGGAAAAACTGCGCAAAGCTATTCGTAAAGAAAGCCGCATGGGGCTGTTCTTCTGTGATAATTCTGTGTTTGATAAGGACGGAAAGCTGTCATTGTCAGGTGAGTGTACGGAAACCTGCCAATACTACGCCTTCTTTACGGGAGTTGCGACGATAGAAGAGGACAGAGAACTTTGGAATACTATGGTGAACGATTTTGGACCTCAAAGAAAGCAGACGGGAAAATGGCAGGAGATACATCCATCCAATGCGTTTATCGGGAATTATCTGCGCTTGGAGTTGCTTTCCAATGCAGAAATGCATGATAAGCTTGAATCGGATATCTGCGGATACTTTGATTATATGGCAAAGCGTACTGGAACGCTTTGGGAGTATGATAGTATTAAGGCAAGCTGTAATCACGGCTTTGCATCACATGTCCTTGTGTGGTTTGATAAATTAGGCTATTTGACAGATAAAAACAACTTATGAAAGCATAATATAGTTTAGTGATACCTGATAATAAAGATTATTGAGTAACGACTTTATAGCAAGACGGTAGCCTTCCCGAGGACGTTTCAGACACACTTTGGAAGAGAACGGACTACACCTGGCCCTGCACTTGGTTTGCGCCCAGATGCGATGGCAAAGAGGGAAGTCCCTTCAAGACCGCATACGAGGTGATGGCAAATTGGGGTGCAAACCACGGAGCGATAAGCTACGGTCATATAGGTGCAGACCTTATCACGCTTTGCTCTATTCTGAGAATTCCCATATGTATGCATAACGTACCCGAGGAAAAGATTTTCCGTCCCGCCGCTTGGAACGCATTCGGTATGGATAAGGAAGGACAGGATTATAGGGCTTGTCAGACTTACGGACCGATGTATAAGTAAATAAAAACAAGGCACTTGACAGAACGAACAATTATACTTCGTTCTTTAAGTGCCTTTTGTATTGTAAAAAACGTATAAATCTGCATATCCGCGCCCCGCCTTCTGGTTTTTTGAACATCAAGAATTTCAAAAAAGCAGGAGGAGTAATAATGAAAAAATATACTACGTTCATAGAAATTAAAAAGGGTGAGCAAAAGAAAATATCTGTATGGCTTGATGACAAAACAGCGCAAGCATTAGACGAAGCAAACAGTCCCGAGATAACGCATTTTTATGTAGTGGAGAAGCATAAGGAAGATTTGATACAACGAAAAGAAACAAGAAGACATACTTCCTTGGATAATTTATTCGAGCAAGGACATTTTATTGAGGATCAAGATAGCGATCTATCACAGCATGGAGTAAGAATGGAAAACATTCTAAAAATGAGAAAAGCTCTTTCTACTCTAACCCAAAAACAACGTACAGCTATTATTGCTCGGTATGTTGACAATTTGTCTTTCAATGAAATCGGACGAAGAATGGGAGTGACAGGGAAAACTGTCATAGCTCATTTTAAAGCTGCAGAGAAAAAGATAAAAAAGTATTATGGAATTTGTGCTAAAAATAAGCACTGATATAAGCGACTTTCATAGTTGAATTATGGGTCATAAACCCTAAAATACTGCTTCGATTTTGAAGCGGGAGAAATTGTCTTACTAACATCGTTCAGCAGAGCTGACCGCATCAAATTTTGGCGATCAAAAATTGCGTCGGTGTAATCAAATAAAAGCGATTTTTATTGACAAAAACAAAAAGCTGTGTTATAATAGCATCACAATTAAATAACCTTGAACAGATACCTTGCCGTTATTGTAGGGAGACCTACAAGCCACAGAAACGCGGAATAATAATCGGGACTATTCCTGTGAACGGCTGCAAGCTTACTACTTGCGGAGAGCGATGACAGATAGCGGTGATAATGATACTTCCGTGCAAAACGCGCGGCCGGCGGGCAACCCGGCGGAGGTGAGATTCCTATGATGACAGCTCGTAACCGTCAGTCTGTGAGAGGTATAAAACTTACCGCAAACTTTTATGTATCGAGCTGTTGCGAAAGAAACGTACTTTTGATGGGTGAAATAACCTTTTGTTTCATAAAATTCGCAAAGCATAGAAAACCCAGCACAAGCTATAGCTATACCCATTTATAAATTTAATAAACACAACTCATATGAGTGTCGAGAAAGATTTTTATCTCGGCACTCTTTTTATATTCAAATTTAAGGAGATTTATATTGAAATATTATAATAACAAAAGAGATATACCAAGCACATATTTTCCAGTACCGAAAAGCATTTTCAATCTCGGTCTTACGTCAGGTGAGATACTCGTATATACGTACCTTATGTACTGCGAAGATAGACAAACGCATCAATGCTATCCAAGCTATTCCACCATTGGTGAAGCAGTAAATATGAGTAACAATACTGTCAAGAAGCATGTAAAAGGTCTTGAAAAGAAAGGACTTATAACTACGGAATATACGACGGT
>JAFTXE010000085.1 GCA_017461745.1 Clostridia bacterium
CGCTTCGGCAAGGCTCACGGCAATAGGCTTTTCTATACATACGTTGACGCCTCTCTTTGCGCACTCCTCTACCACGTCGGGCTTCTGACCGTTCTCGGTAAGGATAAAGGCAAAGTCCGGCTTTATCTCGTCGAGCATAACCTTATAATCCTCGTAGACGTTTGAGCAATAGTTGTCTCTTACGTTACAGAGATTCCATTCGGGCGTATATCTGAGGGCGGGTATGCTCTCCGCCTTGGACGGAACTCCCGCTATCCCGCAAAGCTCCATATCCTCTCTATCGCTGATATACAATGCTACCTCGTTGACGTGCATGTGCGAAAATCCTATTATTACTGCTTTAGTTTTCATTTACATATACCTCTCTCCCAAGCTCTGCCGAGCGGTAAAAAAGCTCTATTATCCTTGTTACGTTGAGCGTCTCTTCAGGCTTCACAATAGGAGCTTTCTCTCCCTTAAGAACCTTGCGAAGATTATCCGCAAGATATATATGTCCCGCAAAAACGCTATCATACGCAAGCTCCGTAGATACGATGCTTTCTTCCCCGTCCGTTCCCGAATACACACGGCATTCGGGCAAATATATTCCCGCTTTTTTGCCGATAAGTCTTATGTCCGACGCCTCGGGACAGTTTGCCGCCCAAGCCACCTTAAAGGAGACCGTCGCTCCGTTTTTGAAATTAATAAGTCCCGCCGAAAAATCCTCGACGTCCATCTCGTCGGGGTCAAAGTTTCTTATTCTGTCAACGTTACCCGTAAGCGCTCCGCTTGATTTCAGCGAGCCAAGCTCGTCCTTATGATTCTGCATAGTCTTGCCGCTGACCGACTCCACCTCGGGATTTCCCATCAGCCACACAAGCGCGTCAAGCATATGTACTCCGATATCTATAAACGCGCCGCCACAGCTTATCTTTCCTATATGAAAGCTACCCCAATAGGGTATGCCTCTGCGGCGTATACGCGCAAGCTCACCGTAATAAATATCGTCGATACCGTGCTCGTCTACGTATCTTTTAGCTGCAAGTCTGTCGGGTGTAAAGCGCATACTCTGACACGCCATCAGCACCTTGCCCTGTCTTTGCGCCTCGTCAAACATCTCCTTTGCGTCGGCATACGTGGTGGCAAGTGGCTTTTCACAAAGAACGTTCGCTCCCGCTCTCAGTGCCATTAGCGTATATTGCTTATGAAAGCAGTTCGGTACGCACACCGACACTACGTCGGGGCTTTCCTTGATAAGCATCTCCTCGGCGTCTGTATAATAATTTGGAATTCCGTGCCTTTCTGCCGTTTCCTTTGCCGCTTGAGCGTTTATATCGCAGACCGCTGCAATTTCATAATCCTCTGAAAACTCTCTGTATGCGGGTATATGAGCCGAGTTAGCTATCATTCCGCAGCTTATTATACAAACCTTAAACAAGATATCCCGCCTCCTTTAAAAATCCAAGAGTTTTATCGTCGGGCTTCGTCGCTCTGTATTCAAGTCCGACGTATCCGTTGTAATCCAATCTTGATATTTCCTTTAAAATGCTGACGTAATCAACCTTACCCGTTCCCGGCTCATGACGCCCCGGCGCGTCTGCCACGTGAAAATGACCGATATATTTGATATTCTCTCTGATATCCTCCATAGAGAAATCTCCCATCATATTCTGATGGTATATGTCGTAAAGCATTTTGATACGTGGGCTGTTTATTTTCCGCAGAAGCTCAAACACGGGAGCGGCGTAGGGCATAGAATACCCTACTCTGTCGATATTATTAAGCGGCTCGACTATAAGATTGACGTCGTGCTTTTCAAGCAAAGGCAACGCCGCCGTCAAGCATTTATACACGTTTTCCTCGTTATACGGAGCGTGCTCTCCGATAAGCACTATCATAGCTGACGCGCCAAGCTCTCGGTATACGGGAATACTTTCTTCAAGAGCCTTCAAAAAGTCCTCCGCTCTGCCGCTGTTGAGTATTCCGCGCGAGAGGTCGTATGAAAGCTGTTCGTCGGCGCTATCTATATTGAATATGGACACCTTTACTCCGCTATCCTTTATTCTCTTTATATCTTTATTGCTCCACTTCCAGAACTCAACCGTATCTATTCCGCACGCCTTAACCGCATCTATTCGGTCGTAAAAGTCAAGGTGCGGGAACATCATATCTATACATACGCTTACCATAACTTAATACTTTATGTCCTCAAAATTGATATGCTCCCAATCCTCAGGCGCTTTGCCTATTTCGGGAAGCTTGATAGTTACTCCGCCCATCATTGCGCTCTTGTGAGCGTAAATTCCCGCAAGCGTATACGTCGCTGCCATCCAAGGGTCTACGGGAGGTAATTTACCCGTGAGCACCGAACGGATAAAGTCGTCAACGAGGAATGCGTGTGAGCCGTTGTGACCAAGCGCAGAATTGACATGCGCTACGTCATTAATATTTATAAAGCTTTCGGGAAGTCTATCGGTATCATGTACCTCGGAAAATCCCATCATATAGTAGTAATTGGTTCTTCCCGCTCCGTGATTTACAACGGAATCCTTTTCCTTGTCCTTAAGGAAATTAAAGGTGTTTATTTCGTCGCTTACCGTCTCTGAGGTAAATTCCTTGTTGTTATAATAGTCGTTACGGCTGAAGAGATGCTGATTTCCGCTTCCCTCGTACGCTCCCGTGTCTCCGTAAAGTCCCGTGATATAAGATGTGGGGCGAACGTTTCCGCAACGGCGAAACTCGTTTATTCTGGCAATACCGCCCTTGCTCATTCGGAGTATTGCAGTTTCGTTTGAATATGGATTATCCCATGCGTTTTTGCCCACGCCGTAAATATCATCCCCCTGAGTATCAACGTAACCGAAGCAGGTAACGTCCACGGGGTAATCGTCAACGGCTGAGAACAGCATTGACATGGAGTGAGTTGAGTAATACATAGGCGGTATGCCCGCTGCCCATTTCCATTTTTCACCTTCAGATGCATAAGCCGCGACCATATCCATTATATCATGGTAATACTGCGACTCACCGTAAACGAACTTACCGAAAGCGCCTTCCTTATACTTTTTGCGACACCATACTGCGCAGGGGAAATAATAGCAGGTTTCAGCCATCATGTACGTAAGACGCGTCTTTTTGACTATGTCAAGTATCTCGTATATCTCGTCCTCCGTAATTCCCATAGGAACCGCTGAGAAAACGTGCTTACCGAGATTAAGCGCCTTTATAACCATAGGACCGTGCAGATGTCTGGGAGTAAATATTCCGACGCACTGTATATCAGGCTTTTTTTCCAAAAGCTCGTCATAGCTTTCGTACATATCAATTCCGTAGTGCTTAACGATGTGAGCTCTGCGCTCGGGTATCATATCCGCTCCAACTACTCTTTCAACCAGCGGGTGATTGAGCCAAAGGTCAAGATAGCTCTCGGAATACTCGCCAAATCCTATAATTCCTATACTGATTTTTTTCATGTCAACGTCTCCATTCCGACAATTTTTGATTATACAATTAAAGTATAGCAGAAAATCCCCTTCAATTCAATGGACACCGTAACATATTTATTGGACTAAATAACATAAATAAAAAAATTACTGCTTTACAAAACCGAAAAAATATTGTATAATAAAAATATAATATGCGAAGAGGAACAAGCTATGAATATAGAAGCATTAAAAAGAATATGCTCGGGAACATGTGTTGCGCGCAGACTTGCGGGGCAGATAATCTCTCACAGCAATATAAGCCCTAAAACCGTACGTTCAAAAGGACAGTATCGGACTCAAAGATTTTTCTACATTCAAGGCGGCAGGGCAAAATTTGAATTAAACGACAAAACCATAATCTGCAAAAAAGGTGATATTCTCTATCTGCCCGCCGATATAACCTACGTTTGCTACTGGGAAGAAGGAAATCCAGAAAACTCCGCCATTCTGATACAGTTCGAGCTATACGTCAGCGACGTAAAAACCGCGCTGTCGAACGATATGTTCATTATTCTCAATGACGAGCACGGAACGTATCTTAAGCAATTTTTGCTTTTTGCAAATACGTACAGCGAAGGCAGATTTGCATATAAAATACAATGTCAATCCATAATACTAAACATTCTGCATTCCTTTATAACCGAGCTTGTCGAAGTTCCTCAGCCGCAAAAGAATAATACCGTTTATAAGGGAATTCTCTATATTGAGAACCATTACATGGACGAAATAGACGTAAACGAGCTTGCAAAAATGTGTTCGCTATGCCCTACTGCGTTCCGTAGTCAATTTCATGCTATCACGGGAATGTCACCCATTCAGTATAAAAACCATCTAACAATGAAAAAAGCCGCCGAGCTACTTCGTTCGGGACTTTACACCTCCTCAGAGGTGGCGATTGAAGTAGGTATCAACGACATTTGTTATTTCAACCGTATGTTTAAAAAGTTTTACAAGATTCCTCCGGGAAAATATAAAAGCAACCATATGAATACTACGGCTGCATATTTCAATAAACAATAATTAGTATCTGTGCTTGAATTTTTTATAGCATCAATAAAGCATCAAAAAATTTCAGACACAACTTCGACACACGGTTCTGCGTGAAAAATAGCTTCAAACGTTCGAAAATCGAGTATTTTCAAGACTTTGCGAGCTTTCAGAGCCACTCCAAAACCGTGGGTCGCAGTTTGGCGAAGCCAAGCGTGTTCGACCTATCCTCCTGCTCCTGCCCAAAATCCTGCACGAAAGTGCGGGATTTTTACTTTTTCACTCTTAACTCTTCACTTTTCACTAAAACGGCAGGATTTTTGGCAAGTAATAAGTAATAGTGAAGAGTGAAAAGGTGAGTACGCGTTCCAATAATTCCATACGCTCCAACCTTTCCGTTTGGTACAGCATCAAAAAAGCATCAGAGCTTTAATAAAGCATCAAGGCTATCGCAGAGTTTGTTTCTGCGATAGCCTTTTTCTTTGTTAATACCTGCTCGTTTACGTCACACATAACGACATTTCCACCAAGGGCTGCAAAATTCTCAGCAAACAGAAGTCCCATTCCCGATGCAGCACCCGTAGAAATCGCAGTTTTATCTTTAAATTCATTCATAACATATTTCTCCTATTACTTAAGACAGTTTATTATCCTTTCTGCAATGCATTTCATACCGCGGTCACCGGGGTGAATAGATACACCGCGATGCTCGAAAAGTCCTATTGCCATGTTGCTCTCGTCCTTTGACAAATCCCCTATGGGACAAAAGGCATATCCGTTTTCCTCGGATATTGACTTGGTATAGTTATGAATGCGCTCACTATACCAGAAGTTGTCGGTAAGTACTACCTTTGCGTCGGGATTGCTCGCAAGGTATTTTATCATCTTTTGGAAATAAGGCTTACAGTCTATTCTCTCAATGTCTACACGCTTGATATTTTCTCCTATTCGTATAATGACGATATCTGCTTCAAATTCACGGGCGGGGCGGTAATGCGCCTCAAGTATCTCATCACCCTTGAAATATCCCGTTTCCCATGCGCTTCCCTGCGCTATGCAATAATCAACCCTTCCGTATTTGTCATCAAGGAAAGCAAGCACACGGTGAACGTAGTCGTTTTCAGCGCAGGATGCCGCCATTCCCCAATCTCCGTGCCAGCCTATATCTGCCTTTGGCGCGTGACGCGTAATAGAATTACCAAAGAAAAGTACCCTTTTACTTCCGCCGCGACGTACTATACTGACGTACTCGTTGACATTCAATTGATTCTCAGCCGATACGGTATTTTGTTCCGCGTAGTTCTGTTTTGCCATTTTCGTACTCCTTATTTCGTTTTCAACCATTCTATCATATCAAGTGACAGGAAGTTCCAATTCTGAAATCCCGCATTATTGACACCCTCTCCTGTTTCAGGATGATAGTATTCGTGCATTTTTCCGCACTGCTCTATATCTCTGCCAAGAAGAATCACCGTCTTTTCGGCAAGCTCTGTTGCGTCATCATCGTAGCCGTATTTTCTCAGTCCATCGAATACCATATAGTTGGATATTCCCCAAATTGGTCCGAGCCAGCAGGACGGATTCCCCGACTTTATTATAGCGTACATCTTTTCCATTTTGGAAAGCGTGCGAACGCCATAGGGCGCATTAAAGGTCGCCGCGCATCTGTAATGCTCCTTGACCATTCTTTCAGCTTGGCGCTCAGTCGCTATCCCCGCCCACATTGGCATGAAGCACGCCCAGACCTCTATTCTTTGTATGAGCGTTGACCAATGTCTCGGACAGCCCGAATGGAGCTTTTGGTTGAGGTCTATGGGCAAAAGATTTACGTCGGCACTATAAAATATGCCGTCTCTTTCGTCCCAACATTGCGTCTGTATTGCTTCCTTCAGCTTATCCGCCTTTTGTGCGTATAAGCACTGCTTTTCTTTCATACCAAGTATATCCGCAAGCTCTGACGCGGTACTCAGCTCCTTATACATAAGGCAATTGAGGTATATAGACGCCGAGCTTTTAGGAGGACGGTAATAAGTACACGGATCGTTGTCAACTCCTATAGCAAAATCATCAAGCCACACGTAAAGTCCCGACTCGTGATAGCAATGCGCGTCATACCATCCAATATATCTCTCTATTTTTTCATAGCTCTCCCTTATCCATTCGGCATCTTTTACATATTGCGACACAGAAAGTGCGTGCTGAGCAAGGCAGGGCTTATGTATATTCTTTTCGCCCTCGCCAAAGGCTGTGAGTGCCGTTTTTCGCGGATTTATAAATATCGGCATTCTGCCTTCGTCGTCTACGTATTCAAGAAAGTTGAGAATACACCCTTTTTCATATTCCTTAAAGTCGTCTGCCTCAGCAATACCGCGCAGTGCGCTCGCCGTAAGCCATGAATCCCAATCCCAAAGCTCGTCTGGATAGCAGTTACCGGGCACTATAAATTTAAATTTCAGCAATCCATTTGGCTCTCTCAAGCATTCGCGATAGTTTTCTCTTGCATATTCGGAGATATAGTTGCCGTATTTTTGTATTTTTAAATCCATATTTCGCCCCTCCCGTTTTAATAATTCACTGTTGCTTTACCATTCACACAAATTTCTTTTCCGCTAATAAAAACGAATATTTCTTTTCCATTCAACGATTCTACGGTAACGCTCTTCTTATCCAAGCTGATTAAAAGCTCACATCCGCGCCAATTCAGACGTATCGATATATTTCGCCATTCTGAAGGGAGATGCGGCTCAATTATCAAGTTGCCTTCAAGCACGCCTATTCCCGCAAATCCAAATACCACGGTTTGCCAAATACCTCCGCAGTTTGCTGCGTGTATCCCCTCGTTGCAAAGAATTGAGCTCTCACCGAAATCGGTATCAAGAGCGCCCTTGAAAAAACCATGCGCTATTTCAATTTCGCCCAAACGCGCGGCAACAGTGGCAAAAGCCGAAAGAGACAGCGAGGAATCGTGAATACATTTATCCTCGTAAAAATCAAAATTCTTTTTAACTATATCTGACGGAAACAAGTTCGGCATCAACGCAAAAAGCTGAATGAGGTCAGCCTGCTTGGACACCATCAGGTCGCCTATCTCTTTGAGAGAATAATCCCTGTATATCAAACGGTTTATACAGCTTTTTTTATATTTTGTCAAATCTATCTGCTTAAGCGTAAGGTATGTGTCGTTTTGAGGAACAAGTCCATCGTCATTAATACTCGGCAAATAGAGCTTAGGAAGCTTTTGACCAATAGCGTTCGCAAGCTCTGCAAGTCCGAGCCTTTTATCCAATGTATTGTAAGCTTGCGTATCTTCCGATGCGAGTATATCAATCTCATTAAGTGCTGTTTTGAGATTCCACGCTACCATATAGTTTGTAAACACGTCGTTGTCGACGTATTCCTTATACTCGTCGGGACCCGTTATCTGACGTATTTCATAACGGTCTTTTTGTTCGTTGTATTCAAGTCTTGATAACCAGAACGCCGCTGTTTCAAATAATATTTCAAAACCGTATTTTTTCATAAATTCACGGTCTTCCGTTATCTGCCCGTATGAATATACGCCGTAAGCTACGTCACACACAACGTGCTGTTCTATATCGCCGCAGGTAACACGCCTTGGCGTATTATCGGGAGAATAATTTTTGAATTTAGGACATTGCTCGTCTCCGCTTATACTTGCGGATTCCCACGGATACATTGCTCCCGCATATCCATATTGCCGAGCCTTTCTTCGTGCACCGTCAAGTGTATGATACCGATAGGTACAGAGATTTCTCGCCGCCAAGGGTTGCGTATAGCTGAAAAACGGCAAATTGAATATCTCGCAGTCCCAAAAAACGTGACCCGCATATCCCATTCCCGTCAATCCCTTTGCTGCAATGCTTACTTTGCTGTCATGCCACGGACACATTATTATCATGTGATACATAGCCAAACGGATCTTCAGATTTTCCGTCGCATCATCCGACTCTATGGAGATATCGCAATTTTGCCAAAGTTTCTCCCACTCTCTTTCCGATTCATACAGTAACTTTTCAAAGTCCTTTTGGCATATACTGTCGGTTATTTCGACTATATCCTCGTCATTGCCCGTCCAATCCGTATCGTTGGCGGTATAATACGTAGCGTATCTGACTATTTTCAGCTCGTCTCCCTTGGAAAGCCTTATCCGAGCGGTCGAGGATACTATTCTTCGTTCTGTTGAATAGCGCTGTATTCCCTTCCGTTCTGCTCCATTTACGTATATCTTCATTCTTGAGCCTACTCTGAACTGCGTACCCGCAACTACGGCTCTTCCGCCATACCACAGAAGGTCGTTGTCAAGAACCGTCCTCTCCTCCTCAAACGTATGCTGTGTTCCGTTTACGGTTATGCGAGCATTGACAGAGCTTATAAGCTCCAATTGAAAATCGCCATCACTTACTATATCCGTTTCAAGCATCACGAGGTGCTTTTGCGCCATTGAAGCAAAACGTCTGTGCTTTACCCAAAGGCTGCCATCTTTATCCTTTGGAGAATATCTGTATTGATAAGTAAGCAAACCGTTTCTGACATTCAGCGAACGTGAATATTCGGACGAATTTTTATGTAACGGAGATATTTTTTCTCCTTCTGCCACAATGCTAAGCGATGTGACGTCAGGAAGCGGAATAAGCTCCTCTTCCTCCCTCGGTTGTTTATCGTACAGCCCCGCTATCAACGTAAGTCTTGTTTGTTCGGGTATCTCTTCGCAAAATGCGCTCCTCATTCCCAGATATCCGTTACCGAGACACATCACCGTCTCATATTTCTTTTGCAGCTTCTCGGTGCAATCGCGTTCTTCAAGAATATAAGTATTTTTACCTTCGGTTGAGTTAACGAACATATTTTGTCTCCGTTTTAATTATCTTTTGACTTTGAAGCTTTTTATAAGATAGTCAAGCTTTAATTCTTCCGTGGAGCAAAGGCAGAGGTCGGGAGTGCGTCCCGTAACCGTAACGTTTATTCCTACGGCGAACATTCCCGCCGAGAGTATGCCCTCGATACCCGCCTGTGAATCCTCAATACCAATGCACGCCTTTGGAGCTACGCCAAGCTGTTCGGCGCAGGTCAGGAATATTTCGGGATCAGGCTTGGAATTTTTCACCTTCGCGGCGTCTGCCACGGTATCAAAATATTTTGTAAGCTCAAGTCTTTCAAGAACCTCGGGGGCGTTTCTTGATACGGATGCTACCGCCGTTTTCAATCCCATTTTCCGAGCCTCTGTCAAAAGCTCGGTTATTCCCGAAAGAACGTCATCTTTGGTAAGCGTTTTGATGAGCTCCTTGTAATATTCATTTTTACGAGTCGCAAGCTTCTCCTTCTCGGGCTGTGTGTACGCATCGTTTTTTCCGTTATTTTTAAGTATTATCTCAAAGGAATCAAGTCTTCCAACTCCCTTAAGCGCTTCATTCTGCACTCTGTCAAAAGCAAGTCCCAATTCATCTGAAAGCCTTTTCCATGCAAGATAGTGAAGCTCGGCAGTGTCCGTCAAAACTCCGTCAAGGTCAAATATGAGCGCTTTAAGCATTATTTTTCTCCATTTCTTATACAGTTAATATAATCTTCCACATTAACAACGCTACCCTCAACGCGAGACTTTTCCGCGGCGAAGGTAACAAGATGGTTTTCAATTGAAGTCGAGATGTCGGTAATAGAATTCCCTTGGTAAGTACCCGCAAGATATTGACAGAAGGAACGGATTATTCCTCTGTCTCCACCTCCGTGTCCTCCACTTATATGCTCGTCAAGAACGGCGTCGGTAATGGATAACTCGGTAGTCTCTCTCGTAGCAAAATCATAGAAGGTAATATGGTCATCTTTCATTTCAGCGTTTATCTCACCCTTAGTTCCCATAACTCTTATCTTCCTGCCGCCCTTATTGAAGGCGCTCATGGTAAAGGAAACGGTCGCTCCATCCTCGTATTCAAGGTTTACTACCTGATGATCTACCACGTTGTTATCGCACATAAATACGCATTTACCGTAATTGGTATTTTTAATTGCGTAATCTATATCATCATCTGTGGGGGTGTGCTTGCCCGTAGCTGTTGTACGGAAGGGACACTTTTCATCGTTGTACACTCTTATCGCGCTATACGGGCAATCCTTCTCTGCCTTGCAACCCTGATAGCAGTATTCCGTTGCTCCATCGGGTGCGTTTTCTTTTCTGAAATAGGACAGTGAACCAAAGCTCTGTACTCTCGTACACCGCTCTCCAAGAAGCCACTGAAGTATATCTATATCGTGACAGCTTTTGGCGAGTATCATGGGTGTACTGCTCTCGGAATTTCGCCAATTGCCTCTGACGTAGCTATGACTTTGGTGTACATTTCCAACACATTCTACATGATCGATATTTATTACACTGCCAAGCTTATCTTCGTCTATCATTCTCTTAATAAGACGGAAGAACGGCGTATATCTGAGAACGTGACAGACTATTACGTGTACGCCATTCTCATTTGCCGCCTCGGCTATTTGCAGACACTCCTCGGGAGTGGGAGCGGCGGGCTTCTCGAGCAAGAGATTGTAGCCCAAAGATATAGCCTTCATTGCGGGCTCGAAATGCATTTGGTCTTGCGTCGCTATAATTGCCGCGTCCGCCATCTTGGGAAGCGCGAGAATGTCCTCCCAGCTCTCAAAGCAAGCGCTGTCGTCAAGCGAGAACTTTTCCTTTATGTAATTTCTTCTTATAGGGTTGGGGTCAGCAACGCCAACAAGCTCAAACTCAGGACAATCTGAAAAGCCGTAATTGGCGTAGGTCGTTCCGCGGTCACCCGCGCCTATTAAAATAAACCTTATCTTTTTCATTGTAAATAACTCCAATTTCAGTTATTTTTCATCCATACTGTAAACGCAGAAGCTTCGTTCCACTCTTTTCCCGCGCTTGCGCTGTCGACGAGGCGAAGTCCGTTATCGAGCATTACTTCAAGACCTGAGCTTTCGTAGCTTATTGCCTTAGCGTCTACATAAGTATCCTTATTACCTTTTATTGATACGTGCTTATCCGTGCCCTCGCAAGCGAGCACGAGCGGTCCTCTTCTGAACGCCGCATAATCAAATCTTTCGGGAGTGGGTATATCCTCCTCCGAAACCATCTCACAGGTTCTCCAAATGATTTTGGATCGTATTATATCCTTGTGATAAACGGTAGGACGAAGAGCCTCTACTCTCATATCAAAGCCAAGCTCTACGGTATCTCCGTCGTTCCATATTCGAGTGATTGACGTCATACCCTTATCAGTACTTATCTTCTCGCCGTTGACAGTCAAATAATTTTCAACACTCCAGCTTGGAATACGCAACGACAAAGTAAATTCTTCTGACTTTTCAAGTGAAAGTATAATGCGAACACTATCTCCGAAGGGATAATTTCCTTCCACCTTAAACTGCACTGCCGTGCCGTTTTGGGTGTTAGTCTTATACGTTCCATCAGAGTAAAGCATAGCCGCAAAGCCGTTATTCTGACGCATAAACGCAAGATAAGGAGCTATTCCTATGCCTATCGCTCCTATGCAAGCGCAACAGCCGTAATACGTTCCGTCGGAGAAAAGAAGCGCTCCGCCTATTCCCCTTCCTCTATTTCCACTAAGAAGCGGGGTATAACTGTCAAAGGGTAATACCGTCGGCTTTATTTCAATTCCTTCTATAAAAAATCCCTTTGGAAAAGCCTTATGGTTATCTATTCTCTCTTTATTGAACGCTCCCAGATATGCGTTATATAGCGTCTGCTCAAAGCAATCGGCGAATATGGGATCACCAGTAACTATAAGCATTCTCGCGCACAGCTTCATCCAAGTAACGCTGACGCAGGTCTCCTGACCTATTCCCTCGTGTACTGTCTGTCTAACAGATGCGTGATTTAGAAATTCGTGAGCCGTGCCCGCGCTTCCCATAACGGTGATATCCGTCTCCATAAAGCGATATGCAAAGCGAATAGCAGCCGTCTTCCATTTCTCATTTCCCGTCTCCAAAGCGTATTCGAGAAGTCCCTCAAAGCAGGACATCATCTCGTATGCCTTGGTATGAGGATATTGATACGGGGAGATTTTATCCTCGTAAGCAAGCTCAAATATACTGTCCTCGTACTCTCCAACACCCTCGTTCACTATATAAGACGCGAAATCAAGATATCTTTTTTCTTTAGTCATTCTATAAAGAATTACCATAGGTTCAAGTATGGACATAGAATTCATAGCGCCGTGTACGGGCTTATTATCCTGCACCACCGAGGTCATGGTTATGGGCATTTTACCCTGAATCTTAGATCCTACGCGGTCTATTATATAATCTGCGTGGCGTTTCATTGCCTCGACAATTTGCTCCTTGAGTATATCATCTCGACACAGAGGATAGAAGCATATAAAACCTAAAAGTATGTATTTTCTGCACCACATATCCCACTTGGTAAACTCAGCGTCTTCTGAATATGTGGAAAATCTTCCGTTATCATCTTGAGCAGTAAGCATGTCGCGGACGGTATCTTCAAGAACGGAATAAAGCGTCTCATTCCTTGTAACGCTGTAAACGAACGCTCCGCCGCGCATCATCTTGCCCCAGTACTCGCCTCTCCACTCGCTTTTTGCCGAGTCGGATTTAAGGCGGTATTGCTCTACAAATTTCTTCCACAGTTCTCTATCAAGGAGCTGTTCGGCAAGGACAAAATCCACAGAGTCCTTAAGTATTCCGTCAAGAAATATACTCTGCGATATATCCGGAGAGAGATTATTTATTTTACTTCGTTCAGTCTGGGCATGTCTTAAATAAGGGTTATCGGAAATCATAATATTCCTTTCGTTATATGTTAATTACGAATTTACTGCGCATAATTAGTTAGGGCAATTCTCATCAAGCGCCATATTAAGCAGTAAAAACGCATATTTATTGTCTTTTATTGTTTTATCTATGTTAGAGGAAAGCGCCGTGAGGTTGTCGTACCACACGAGATTCCACACTATTCCGCGCACGTTGCATAACGCTAACGCATTATCTATATCATATACCTTATTTTCGTATATTATCTTCATTATCTCGGTATCCTCATAGGTCTTACAGAGACGGAATTCGGAAAGTGTCTCGTAAAACGCCTCATGCATTGAAGAAAGTCCCTCTGGCATATATTTTGAAACGTACGCAAATATCTCAAATACCTCGACTGCCAAATCAATATCGGGCTGAGCATTATTTACAAATCCCACAGGACCGTCGTATTGAGGATGACAGCGACTGTAATAATTTTCTTGGTCTTCATAATAAAGCGGTATAGGTAGCATTCCATAATTTACGTCTCTCGCTATCTGGTCAGTTGCCGCCCAAAGCGAAGACATACGGAACAACGCTCTGCCGTTTGCGAACATATCCGAAGCCCCCTTTTGAAGTGCTTCAACAGTGCTTCCGTCACTCCAGCCGCTCTTGTCGTACTGCAAGAACGAGCTTTCGTAAACCGTTGGCATCACGCGCTGAAGAATATTTATCGTTTGCTCCTTTACCGTTGGATCTTCGAGAGCTATCGTTAACTCTCCATTGACGTTGGTAACAGGAAAAACACCCGCTCCGTAAAGTATATCGTATGGAATAGTTGTTTCACTTATCATTCCGTACTGATCCCGATAATCGTATATTCCGTCGCCGTTAAGGTCGTCTCCTACTCCCTTGTACATCTCATACATGACATCGTATGTCCATTTCTTCTGTGCTACAAGATCGTAAGGACTTCCGTATTTTTCATTATAACCGTACTTGTTGTAAAGGTCAACGTTGTACGCTACGCAATTCGTATAAAGGTTACCTATATAGCTAAAGTCTCCGTCTATAGTAAATAAGCGTTTTCCAAGACGGTACTGTTCTTGAATATTTTGGTCGTAATATGATGCGGAGAGATTAAGTCCCTCCAGATTATTTATATTGTAAAACTGTCCCTTTTGCGCCGCAGTCAATAAATTTCTACCAGTCATGGAAGCGACGTCATAGGTATACGTTCCCGAGGCAAAGGCTGCGTCAAGCTTAGTTCGAGGATCGCCCTCCGAAACCAGCACCACGTCTATTCCGTATACGTTGTTCATAACTATCTGACGCTCGTATACCGCCTTGTTAATAGCGGTCGTCGGATATCCAAGCTCATCAAAGTCGTAGGTAAATTGGTATCCGTAAAGGAAATTCGTCTCGGCGAGTATCTTCAATTCGTATCCGCCGTAATCCTTATCCGCAGGCTTAAGAAGCGCTTCCTCGGAATTCGGTTCGATATTTGAATTCTCCAATATTTCAAGTGTCTCGCGCTCTTCCTGCTCGGTTGAACAAGATATTATTAAAGGCATCGTCATTAAAATAACGAGTACCAAGCAAATAAAACGCAACATTTTCATAGCGCATCTCCTTCGGAAAAGTTAAAATAAGTATTAAAAGTTATTTTGTGTTATCGAAATAATATAAAGTCAAGAGGCTGTTACACCCATAGATATTCAAATTCATCATGAATGAACAGCCTCTTTTTTCAATTAAGCTCTAAATCAAACGTCTTAATGACTTAATCTTCTTTTTTGCGCTTTGCCGTAGCAGCCGCGCCTGCCGCGATAGCAACTACAGATGCCGCCGCAAAGCCTATGCTTCCGCCGCAGCCCACCTTGTCATCAGCAACGGATTCGGTTGCCTCTGCTGTGGTCTCTGTTGCCTTGGTATCGGTAGTTTCGTCATCCTTCTTATCGTCGGTCTTGTCGTTGGTGTTGTTATTATTGTTGTTATTGTTATTATTGTTGTTGTCGGGAGTTGTGTCAGCACCCTTAACAACGCTTGTAGGAGTTACGAGTACGTTTGCTCCAGCCTCACCGGGCCATACGAGAGTTTCCTTTGCGTCCTCAGCCTCGCCTGCGATAACTGTTACATGGTCTATCAGCACCTTAACGTTAGGTCCGCCGCTGTTCGTTCCAAGCATGAATGCGAAATCAGTTGCGAGGAGTGCGCTCTGAGGAGTTACTTCGATCATATTCTCACCAGAGGTGATAGTAGCGCTATCGAGCTTACGGTTAACGAAGTGGAACTGATAGGTTACGAACTCAAAATTATCTCTTGCGTCGTTTATAGCAGCTCCCTGCGCTGCGGTATATCCATCCTTACGTTTTGCGGAGTCAAAGCCGTTAGACGACTCGTTTGTCTGGTCGTAACGAATGCAAACATCACCTGAATGCGTTGCAAGTCCCGTAGCCTCATCAAGCGTGGTATTGGGACAGAGGCAGAGATATCTCTTATTATTAGCCTCAACGAACTTAAACTCTATCTCAATGGTAAAATGGCGGTTATACTCGGGAATAACTATACCCGAAGGAACAAGATATACCTTTCCTTCCGTTCCTTCAAGATACAGACCCTGCTCCGTATATGCGTACTTTGCGTCGTTGGTAATACCCTCGGTGGGCTTGGTTACGTAGTAGCCAACGCTTGCAAGGTCAGTAACCTTGGTAAAGTCAACGTGGTGAAGGACTGCGCCGTCAACGTACTCGGTAAGAGGAGTATCCTCAAAGCCGAGAGTTGCGCTTGCCTTAGGAATAGTTCTGTTTGCGTCAAAAGCAACGGGATCAATTACGAGAGGCTTATCGGGGGTATCGGGATTCGTAACCGTACCGCCGTTGTCTATGTACTTCTGCTTGAAATTAACGGAATACTTGGAAGCGGTTGCGGTCTTTACGTTAAGCTCGGAAATATATCCGTCAAAGTGCGTATACGTTGTTCCGTAAACCTCACGAAGAGCGAGAGCAAAGTTGCCCGCACCAATTGCTACGTCTGTAATATCAAGCTCAAGCTTCTTGCTTGCATCGCTTGCAAGAGTAAGCGTTACCTTGGTCATCGTCTTAGCCGTAGCGTCAAAATCGAAATCGTAAATAATAGCATCCGTTCCTTCAACTATTGCCTGAGCAATAACGCTGTTCGACGCTATTATCTGGTCATTCCATGACAGATGATATTTATTGGTATCATCGTAGCAAACCTTTATAGTAGACTGCTTTTCGTCGGTCATTTCGGTACAATAGTTCCAAGCGCCCGAAGCGGTAAGATTGGCGGAATTATCCGTTCCTACACCAAAGGCGATCCATGTATAGTTCCTGCTTGCAGGGCCTATAGTCTTAGTAGCGGTTTCCTTGTTCTCGCTCCAATTATAGTGCTCGGTGGTCATTTTCACGGATACCGTAACGTTCTCCGTGATTGCGGAGAGATCATAGTAGGAAGGCGTAAGCATCATAGCTGAGCCGCCGTTGACGAAGGTGTGCAACAACAATCCGTTCTGCGTCAGCTCTGTCTTACTTGCTTTCCAAGCTGTTGCGGAATTGTTCTGATTGACAGCCGTTTTTACACCGAGGTCAACCTCGTCAGCAGACACGGTGAGAGGAGCAGCAAGCGCAAGCATGAATACGAGCGCAAGTGCCATTGAAAGAATACGCTTGAAAAGTTTTGTTTTCATATACTTTTCCTTTCTGCCAATATTTTGGCTATGAATTTTATTTTTCAACCAACCGCAGTTGGTTAAAATCAATTAGTTGGGGCAGTTTTCATCAAGAGACATGGTAAGCAATAGGAATGCGTATTTATTATCCTGAATGCTCTTATCAAGTCTTGACGCTACGGTAGTTATCTTGTTATTCCAAACAACGTCCCACGTAATTCCCTTTACGTTTACGAGATACAGAGCGGAATCCGCGTCATATACCTTGTTAGCGAATATAAGCCTCATTATCTCTGCGTCCTCGGGGGTCTTGCACAGACGGAACTCGGAAAGAGTTTCAAAGAACGCCTCATTGAGAGATACCATTTCCCCAGGCATATATTTGGAGAGATAAGCAAATATCTCAAATGCCTCAACGGCGGTATCAAGGTCGGGCTGCATATTGTTAGCAAAGCTTGCGGGATAATGATAAGCCGCGCTGCATTCGCTGTAATAGCTTTCCTGATCCTCGTAGTACATTGGAACGGGAAGCATTCCGTAGTTTACGTCAGCGCTGATAAGTCTTGTAACTGCGCTGAGGGAGCAAAGACGGAAGAGGGCGTTGCCGTTTGCGAACATATCAGAGCCTGCGGTCGCAAGGTCTGCTTCCTGTGAGCTTGACGTCCAGCCGCTCTTGTCGTACTGAAGGAAGGAATCCTCAAGAACGGTGGGCATTACCTTTTGAAGAATGTCAATGGTTCTCTGCTTAACGGTTGTGTCCTCAAGTGCTATAGTGATATCGCCGTTAACGTTGGTTACGGGGAATACTCCCGCACCGAGAAGAATAGTATGGGGGAAGGTCGTCTCACTTATCATGCCGTACTTGTCAGCGTCGTTGAACTTGCCGTCGCCGTTTACGTCCTCGCCGAGATCCTTATACATCTCGTACATAAGGTCGTACGTCCATTCCTTTTCCATTACGATATCGTAAAGACTGCCGTATTTGTCATCGTACTTGTTGACGTTGTAGATATCAACGTTATAAGCGATAGATGCGGTTCTCAGCTCGTCAAAGTAGTTGAAGTCTCCGTCTATCTGGAAAAGACGGTCGCCAAGTCTGTACTGCTTTTGAATGTTCTGGTCGTAATAGCTTGCCTCCAGATTAAGCCCGTCAAGCTTATTGATGTCGTAAAGCTGACCCTTCTGAGCTACAGTCATGGATTCCTTACCCGAAAGAGTAACGATATCGCACATATAGTCGCCTGCATTAAAGGCGGTATCAAGCTTGCTTGCCGCGCCGCCCACCGACACCATTACAAGCTCGATGCCATAGTTGTTGTATATTACCTCCTGACGCTCGTAAACAGCCTTGTCTACGACGCTCGTGGGGTAACCAAGCTCCTCGGAATCATACGTAAGATGATAACCGTAAAGCCAGTTGGACTGAGCGAGAATCTTGAATTCGTAACCGCCGAAGTCCTTTTCTGCGGGCTTTAGCTTGTATTCCTCCGAGTTGACGTCCAACTCATTTTCTGCGTAAGTCTCGCGCTCCTTTTCCTCCTCTTTCTTAGAGCAGGAAACGACAGCGGGAAGCAACATCAGAAGAGCAAGCATCATGCACGCAATGCGTAAAAGATTTTTCTTCATTGTTGTGTTTTCCTTTCTGAATTATTTATTTTCTGCGGCTTTTGCCGTCAAAAAATTCATTATTACTTAACGTAGGAAATAATTACGTCAGAGATAAGCAGGAAGTGGTCGGTATGTCCCGTATCAATTGCGTGCGCATTGCTTCCCACTATATTCTCGGAGAAAATAATGTTGTCGAACATCTGTCCGTTCTTTGTGGTGACGATATTAGTTCCCGCATTGTTTGCCTTAGTGGTATTCGGGAAAGCATCGTCAAAGTCCTGCCACTTTTGCCAATTGAAGTCTCCTGCGACTATATAATGGCTGTGATTTTTTGCCTGAGCGTATATTTCAGCGAGCTGTGTCTTGATAACGCCCTGGTCGTTATGACTGGAATAAAATACGAAATTCTCGCCCTCAACCTCAATTACCGTTTCAAGAAGAACGCAGTTGTTAACGGAATTATTCACCGTCATTTTGTACTCGTTCGCTTCCTTGATGGGATATTTTGAAAGAACTCCGACACCTATAGTACCAGTCGTACCTGCTTCAATACGTCTGTCGGGGTCTGCCTTTTCATAGTACGTCGTTGTCGCAACGCCGTATTCGTAGTAATACTTCTGTCCCGTTTTGCTCTCAAGGTACTCTGCGATCACCTTCAATGTATCCTGACCGAAGTTTCTTCTTGTCTTGCAGTCTATTTCCTGAAAAGCAACGACGTCAATTTCATTTTGGAGTATATCATCGCCGATTTTAGTAAAATCGGGGCTCTTAGTGCCGCTGGCTGCAAGCTCATGATATCCGCCCTCGTGCAGATTGAAGGTAGCGACAGTAAGCTCAATGTGCTTTTCGGTATCTTCAATTACCTTACGAGCAGGAAGTCCGGACATCGTCCATTTGCCGTCCGTCTCGGACATAAGACCTACGAACATTTCAACGGCGGCATCGATTATATCCTCGTTCACGCCGTAGATTGCGATTTTAGAGCCTTCCTCGGTAATAAGTATTTCACGGTCGGCGAGCTCCTCGCCGTTCTCCGCCCTTGCGGTATCACCGATAAGAATTTCCTTTTCCTTCTCTTCCTTGGAGTCGTTGACGTAAGGGATTTCAACACCTGTCAGCTCCTTGATTTTTTCAGATAGAGCGACGGCAGTTTTTCGCATAGCGCGCTCACCCGTCATAGAAAAGACTATCTGATAGTCGGACGCTCCGTCAGCGCATATGACCGCGCTGTTATCGGCGCTCGTTTCGCTTGACGTCTCCTCAGTCTCACCACCGCCGCAAGCAGTAAGCAGACACATAAGAAGCGCCAATATTGCTATTAAAAATTTTTTAATCGTTTTCATAGTTAAATCTTGTTCCTCCATTTCATTTGAAATCAGTTGGAAACATATGTTTTCTGTATCTTTTAACCGTAAGGCTTCACACTCCACACGTTGGCGTTACCTTCAAATTATGATTTGTCGGGGAGTACGGGGACGCGAGGGACGCGGGGGACGCGATTTCCGCTTTTTTGAAAAAAAGCTTGGCAAAAAACTTCCTTGCAGGGTTGTAGCCCGATTAAACATATATAATTCCAAGAATAGCTTCGTCGGGCTACAACCCTGCAAGAAAGCTTTTGCGGAGCTTTTC
>JAFTXE010000086.1 GCA_017461745.1 Clostridia bacterium
CTCCCAATATATGCGGTTAGTAGTTGCTCCTTACGTCGCAAAGATTCTTCGCATCGTTTATCCGTCTCTCCCCCAATGTCTCATCTGCTCAGAATGACACGTAGAGAGTGCGAACATAGATAATCAACTCCCCGATAAATCGTAATTTGGCGCACCGATTTTTAAATGTGTAGCAGCTTACGTGATTTTCGGATAAAAAAGTGCCATGCTTAAAATTAAGCACGGCGCTTTTAAAATTACTTATTAAAGGTCTTATTCCAGTCGTCCATGAACTTTTGGATACCGATATCGGTCAAGGGGTGCTTTATCATCTGCTGAATTACCTTATAGGGAACGGTTGCGATATGAGCGCCTGCACGAGCGGAATCGGTTACGTCCTGAGGACCTCTGATAGAGGCGGAAATGATTTCGGTGGAAATATCGTGGATAGCGAATATTTCGGCGATTTCGGAGACAAGCTCCATGCCGTTATCGGAGATGTCGTCGAGTCTGCCGACGAAGGGGCTGACGAACGAAGCGCCTGCGCGAGCGGCGAGAAGAGCCTGAGCCGCACTGAATATGAGAGTGACGTTGGTCTTGATACCGATAGCAGCCAGCTTCTTTACAGCCTTAAGTCCTTCCTCGGTAACGGGTATCTTGATAACTATATTATCGTGTATTTTTACAAGCTCCTTTGCCTCGGCAACCATACCGTCCGCATCGGGCGCTACGACTTCTGCGCTTATAGGACCGTCAACTATGGTCGTAATTTCCTTTATAACTTCCTCAAATACCTTACCTTCTTTTGCGATAAGCGAGGGATTAGTGGTAACGCCGCATATTACTCCAAGGTCGTTTGCGGCTCTTATTTCATCTACGTTAGCAGTGTCAATAAAAAGCTTCATAATAGTATTCTCCTTGCTTGTTGAAAATTTGACGTGTTTATTATAATTCAAAAATTGTATTTTGTCAAGAGCGCTTTTGGAGAGTTTGTGTTTTTTCTTGAATAAAGTTAATATTGTGAAGAAATATGCGTGAATAGTTCGTTTTTGCAAGGTGGGGTAAAGGAAGCGGTTATCTGTGATTCCGAAAAATATGCCAAAAAGGCAATTGATCGCGCATATTTCATCATTCTGAATAAAATCGACGAGCTTGACGGCGCTAATGAAAGACTATTGAAATATTATAAGGAGCATATTGAAAAAAAGTAGGAAATGTGATATAATAATGCCAAGAAAGGTGGTAGTACAGTGCAAGAAAACAGCTTAAAGTGTATTCAGGGAAAAAAGATACGCCGACAAGGCTATAGTATTCCTTTGATTATTTTGTATTCCATGATGTTTGCAATTCCATACTGTATTTTTGCAATTTCGTGGTGTATTGGTAAACTTGATACTTATGGTTCTCTCTCTACTTTTGGCACTTCTGTTTTAGTTTGTTTCTTTTTCTCTGTGCCATTTCTTGTTTTGCGCTCGTTTAACAAACACTTCTTTGGCAAAATCATTTGTGTTTTGGACGAAGAAGGAATATATTACGACAACAAAGGAAAGCTTTATTGGGATTCGATTGAAAAGATCGAATATGTAATAGATTCAAAACCGAGATATAAAAGCGATTCGGGAAAAACGTGGAGAATAATCATTTACACACACGGCGATAAGCATATTATCTTGGATAAGACACCCTTATACATAATATCAAGCATAAAAAGATATCAAAAAAGTATTGATGTGAAGATTATAGGTGCAAGTTCTCTTGTATCTCCTATTTTGATTATGGGAACGGTACTCCTGTTGTGCCCTTTCTATGTAGCTTTGCTGAGAAACGCCCCGGGTGTGACAATTCCTAATATAATTGTGTTAGTGATTATTTGGGTTGTATTGGGAATTGTTCGTACACTAATTTTTGATACTTATAACATAAGGTATCGCTTTTGGAGTAAGCTTCTGCCGAAAAAGTTCCTCTCGTATATCGTGCTTGGATTTTATTATTCATCATTTTTTATAGCTCTTATCATTTTGTTTTATTTTCCCAACTGGTGCGTGGTTTCGCTTTTAGGTGTATATCTTGCAATTGTGCAGCCGCCCATACCCTCAAAGTACGGCAGTAGCCGTTACAGATTCCTTTTATCTTATGACCAACTATACGAAATATATATTACACAAGCGGATTTTTGGGAAGAACGTATAGCAACAAGGAATGCAAATAAAAGCAAGTAATAACTTAACTAAACAGAATTTTTTGTTAAGCCGAGTCTAAAAAAAGTACATATTTTCTACCAATATAATGTATGTTTTTTCAATGGAATTCGCTTTCGGTGAGTGAAATATGGCGTCGCTATGTGAAATAGCGACGCTGTAAAATATTTGCTTCGCAAATGATAAGAGCCGAATTTCATTTTACATTATGACGAAATCGATGCAAAGCAAAGGGAGCAATACTTCACTTGACAAAATAG
Source organism: Clostridia bacterium (assembly GCA_017461745.1). Classification (GTDB taxonomy): domain Bacteria; phylum Bacillota; class Clostridia; order Oscillospirales; family CAG-272; genus HGM12713. Next base: position 2,438 of record JAFTXE010000086.1, read on the forward strand.
CGAATTTATGATATAAATATAATAACTATGCCACACAAAAATAATTAACCAGCTTATGCAAGAAGGCTCTCGTAAAATTTGATATAATGGGAGAGAATCAAGAATGAAAAAGAAGCTAACAATACTTTTCACGACGCTTGTGGCGCTTGTATTGGAAATATTGCCGTACGGGGCGGTGCTTAATTTCGCAAATCCCGAGGGCGAGTCTTGGCGTCGGACGTTTTCTTATTTTGACCTGACACCGTTTGGATATGCCAATTTTTCGCCGTTTATAGTTGCGTTGCTGACGTGCTCTTTACTTGTTCTGACTATTGTATCTATGCTTACTCAAAAAACGCTGAGGAAGCCTATTATTGCCGTATCGGTTATTGCTGCCGTGCTATCCTTTGCACCGTTGCTTATGGGTATAAAATACTATTCTGTCGTTGGCGCGCTTATATCCGCTACACTCGCTATAATTGCCGTAATATCGTTTATTAAAAGCAAAAAACAATAAAAAGAGAGAGCGCTGTCTCAAATGAAAATTTGAGACAGCGCTTATTTTTTATAATTACCAATTGGTATTCCAGCGTGATGAATAGTTGGAATAGTTATTGGAGTCATTTTTTACGCCATGTACGGACGAGGTGTTTTGCTTTTCTTCAAGCAGCTTCAGAAAATCGTCGTCGTTCACGGGTAGGGCTATTTTTTTATCCTGCCATGCCGAGAGATATGCCGCATTGGAGATTTCAAGCTCGTTTATAGCTTCAAAGCCCGATGCGAGCAATGGAGCGCCGTTAAGAATTGAATCGGCGAAGTTTTCGAGAATAAGGCAATGACAATTGCGCTTTTCATCGAGTATTTCAACGGTTTCTCTTGGATTCTTAACGTCGTTATCGGATGCTCTGTAATCAAGCTCATCCATAGAAAGCTTGGTATGTATGAGCTTGCCACCCTCAAGAACGAGCTTGCCGCGGCTTCCCGTTATTTCAAGGCGGTTAGTGCCGGGGAAGTCGCCCGTAGAGGTTATGAAGACTGCCGTAGCACCGTTTTCGTATTCCGCGAATATAGTGGCGTCGTCCTCGACTTCAATATTGTGTCGCTTTGCGATATAACATTCCGCTCTGAGTGTCTTAGGCATTCCGCATATCCACTGCCAAAGGTCAAGATTGTGAGGAGCTTGATTGAGAAGAACTCCGCCACCCTCGCCCGACCAGGTCGCTCTCCAGCTTCCCGAGTCGTAATAGCATTGCTTGCGATACCAATTTGTGATTATCCATACGACGCGTCTGAGCTCGCCGAGCTCACCCGAGGAGACTATTCGTTTAGCCTCTCCAAAGATTTTGTTTGCTCTTTGGTTGAACATTACGCCAAATGCCTTGCCACTCTTTTTTGCTGCCTCGCACATTTTTTTGACGCTTGCGCAGTCAACTCCCGCGGGCTTTTCCGTCAGCACGTGAAGTCCTGCACCAAATGCGTCGATGGCGATGGGGGGATGATAGTAGTGCGGCGTTGAGATAACGACGGCGTCCACGAGCTTGCTGTTTATAAGCTCGGTATGTGCCGAGAACACGGGAACGTCGGGGTACTGCTCTTTGAGCCTTGCCGAGACCTTTTCGTCGCTGTCGCAAAGCGCGCAGAGCTTCATGCCCTTGACCTCGCCCGAATATATTGCGTGGGCGTGAGCAGAGCCTATATTACCTATACCGATGATACCGACGCGAAGTGATTTGTCTGTTTCCGATACGCTCATGAGCCGAAGGTATTATCCATATCAGCGGCGGTTGCGCCCGCAACTGTTTCTTTTCTTCTTGAGGTAGCAACTCTCTTCATGAGCTCTTTTTCGTAGAGGTCGTGGTCAAAGCTTGCTATTTCAATTGCCTTGCCCGTGAATGCGGAGAGGTGCATTGCGTTGGAGATGGTCAGACCGTTGATTCCCTCGCGTCCGTCTGCTACGAGAGGCTCGCCGCGGAGAATGTGCGCCGCGAATGCTCTCATAACGCCCATGTGCTGAGGATTCTCACCGTCAGTCTCAACGGTTGTCTTTATAAACTTCATAGTACCGAACGGCTTTTGGTTTACCGCGGAGAATTCGGGCTCGGTCATTCCGTCCTCGCTTATCCACTGCGTGAGTGAAAATTCCTTGTCAATTCTCTCTGCGATAAGCTTACCCTTTTCGAGCGTTACCTCAAATCTGTTAGTACCGGGCATATCTCCCGTCGTGGTTATGAACGTACCCGTCGCGCCGTTTTCGTACTCAACGTAAGCGGTAACGTCGTCCTCAACCTCGATATCGTGCCACTTGCCGAAGTGAACCTTAGCGTCAACTACCTTGGGCATGCCGCATATCCACTGCCAGAGGTCAAGATTGTGGGGGCACTGATTGAGCAGAACTCCGCCGCCCTCGCCCGACCAGGTTGCTCTCCAATCACCGGAGTTGTAGTATGCCTGAGGACGATACCAGTCGGTGATTATCCAAGAGGTACGGCGAATCTGACCCATCTCGCCGCTCTTGATTATTTCTCTCATCTTTCTGTAAATGCAGTTGGTTCTCTGGTTCATCATGAGCGCGAATACAACGCCGCACTCGTCTGCAACCTTGTTCATTTCAAGAACCTGATTGGTGTAAACGCCCGCGGGCTTCTCGCACATAACGTGCAGACCCTTGCGCATAGCCATGATGGAGTATTTGGGGTGGTCGTAGTGGGGAACTGCTACGAGAAGCGCGTCAATAAGACCGCTGTCAATCATTTCCTCAGCGGTTGCAAAAACTGCGGTGTCACCGAGGTTCTCCTTTGCCCAATCCATTCTGTCGGGCTTTTTATCGGCAACTGCCGTGAGGACTATCTCAGGGCACTGTCCTTCAAATATCTTTTTTGCATGGGAGCTGCCCATGTTTCCAAGTCCGAGTATACCAAGTCTTACCTGTTCCATTATACTTATCCTCCAAAATTATTTAAGTCCGAGAGCCGTCAGATACTTGTAGCTCTTGGTAAGGCAATCAAAGGGGTTCTCGTCGTAGCACTTATCCTGCTCTACGAGAAGATAGCTTACGTCGCAGTCAGCGGCGGTCTCGATTATTTTCTCGAAGTTCATGTTTCCGCTTCCTACGGGCGCCATGCGATGCTCCCACGTAGGTCCGTCGATAGCCATGTCCTTGAGGTGAATGCACTCAAGTCTGCCCTTGAGCTTGCGGAGCCACTCGTTAGGGTTTCCGCCCGCATACTGTACCCAATAGGTGTCAAGAGTGAAGTTGAGCTCGTCAGCGGTGAAGTCCTCCATCATTCTTTCCATGAAGGTTTTGCCTTCCTTGCCCTTGTAGAACTCCATGCAGTGATTGTGGAAGAAGAACTTACAATCGTTTTTTGCGATTTCTTTTATAGCGGGGGTGTATTCTTCAACGAATTTGAGGTAATTCTCCTCAGTGAGATTTTTACCGCCGGGGATTATTCCGAGACCTATATTACGGCAACCGAAGAGCTTATGCTCGTCGCATACCTTCTTGGTCTCTTCAAGAATTCTCTGCGCTTTGGTGTGAGTAAGCACGCACTTAAGACCCGTAGCCTTAAGCTGTTCTGCGAGCCATTCAGCCTCAAAATCGCAAGTGCCCGAAATCTGAACGGTGGTGTAGCCTATATCAGCAACCTTTTTGAGAGATTCGGAGAAGGAATCCAAATCCTTGGTGTAATCCTTCAAAGTATAAAATTGAGCGCCAAGTGTCATTTTTATTTCTCCTTTCAGATGGTTGCGAGAATTCCCTTGAGGGCGCTTGCCGCCGCATCAAAGGATTCGTCGTTATTCTTGTAGCTTATGTTCTGAGTTTTTACCGACTCGCCGTTTTCAAGTCCCGAAAGACCTACGAAGTCCTGAAGGTGAGGTTCAAGCGTAACTACCTCGCCGCCCTGAGCCTTGTACATCTTAAGGATCGCGGGAACGTTACCGATACCCATACCTGCGGGGACGACGGTTCCGTCTGCAAGAGCGTCCTTGATGTGAACGTACTCGACGTAATCCTTGAGTATTTCCCAAGCCTTAAGCGTGTCAACGCCGCACTGAACGAAGTTGGCGGGGTCGAATACAGCGCGGATACGGGGGAATGCCTTGTGTACCTCGAGGCAGTTCTCGGGAGTTTCTGCGTATATTTTCTTTTCGTTCTCGTGGCAGAGGATAATATCCTCGGGGACGAGGGAGCAGAGCTTATCGAGATGTTCGAACGCCTTTGCCTTCGTTGTAGCGGCGTCGTCATCGGGAACGGGGTGGAAGCTGAACATACGGATTCTCTTTGCTTCGAGAATATAGGAAAGCTCAACTACTCTTTTTATATCCTCGATATGAGGAGCAAAATCTCTTTCCATATGGTGCTTACCGAGGGGTGAGCCCATAGACCAGACTGCAAGACCCGCATCGTCAAGCATTTTCTTGACTTCCTTAGCTTCGTTAACGGTTATTTTGCTGATATTAGTTCCGTTAACGCCGCGGATTTCAAGATAATCGAAATTATTTCTTTTAAGCGCCGCGATCTGACCCTTGATGTCAACGGACGCCTCATCTGCAAATGCGCAAAGCTTCATTTGAAATTCTCCTTTTGTTGTATTTTCTTATCAATGCTCGCACAGACCCCGCCAAAAAGTTTTTGATTGAACTTTTTTCAAAAAGTTCACGAGGTCAAGGGCGAGAAGCCCTTGTCGCTGTCCGCAGACAGCGAAATTCCTCTTGCGTGTAAAAAACGCAGGGGGTGTTTCGCCCTCTGCGGAGGGCGACGAGAGGCTCTGCCTCTCGTCTCCGCAAGTTTTTTGAAAAAAACTTGACTAAAAACTTTTTGGATTGGGTATGTGTGTAAATTAAACTCCCGAATAAGCCGAGAATCCGCCGTCTACGGGGACTACTACGCCCGTAACAAAGCCCGATGCGGTATTGTCACAGAGCCACAAAAGCGTTCCGAGAAGCTCCTCTGGCTTTCCAAAGCGTCCCATGGGGGTAGCCTTGAGAATTTTGTCCGTTCGCGCGGTGGGTGTGCCGTCCTCGTTGAAAAGGAGCGCCTGATTTTGCTTGGTAGCAAAGAAGCCCGGAGCGATAGCGTTTACTCTTATGCCCGCGTTTGCAAAGTGAACCGCAAGCCACTGAGTAAAGTTGGATACGCCTGCCTTCGCCGCACTGTATGCGGGAATCTTGGTAAGAGGCGTGAATGCGTTCATCGACGAAACGTTTATAATAGTTCCGTCACCGTTCAGCATGTCCTTTGCAAATACCTGAGAGGGAAGCAGAGTTCCCATGATATTAAGTCCAAATACGAAATCGAAATCGGATTTTTCAAGATTGAAGAAGGTCTTGAACTCGGTGGTAAGCTCGTCTCCCGCCTCGTAGTACTCGTGTGCGGTGGTGCAACGGGGGCTGTTTCCGCCCGCGCCGTTGATGAGAATGTCGCACTTTCCGAAATCCTTAACTATGGCGTCGTGAACCTCTTCAAGACACGCCTTGTCAAGTACGTTTGCCTTGTAGCCCTTGGCGGTACAGCCTTCAGCGCATATTTTAGCCGCAGCTTCCTTAGCCGCATCTTCGTTAAGGTCGAGAAGCGCTACCTTTGCTCCCGCTTTCGCAAGAGCCTCCGCAAATGCGGAGCAGAGAACTCCGCCCGCTCCCGTTACAACGGCAACCTTGCCTTCAAGAATTTTATTGCTCATTATTAGTTACCTCTCTTATTTTGCGTTCTTAGTCTTTTCAATTCCCTCAAAAAGACCTACAATGTAAGTTGCTCCAAGTGCTCTGTCAAAAAGACCGTAGCCGTATCTGCCCGTCTCGCCCCAGATCATTCTTCCGTGGTCGGGACGAACGTATCCGTCAAAGCCGTTGTCAACGAGCGCCTTTGCAATTCCGTACATATCTATAGAGCCGCAGTCGGTGGGGTGTCCAACCTCGCAGAACTGACGCTCTCCCGTGCGGAGAATATTGCGCAGGTGCAGGAAATGTATTCTGTCGGCGTACTTTGCAGCCATCTTTACGAGGTCGTTGTCAGCGGATGCGCCGAGAGAGCCCGTGCAGAAGGTAAGTCCGTTAGCCTTGGAATCAACTATAGAGAGAAATCTGTCGTAATTTTCTTCGCAGGTCATAATTCTGGGAAGTCCGAAAATGCCCCATGGCGGATCGTCGGGGTGAATAGCCATGTTGACGCCTGCCTCCTCGGCAACGGGAATTACGGCTTTAAGGAATATCTCAAGATTTTCCCAAAGCTTCTCCTCGTCAACGCTCTTGTATATGTCAAGGAGCTTCTGAAGTCCCTCTTTGGTGTAGCTTTCATCCCAACCGGGAAGGGAAAGGTCGCCTGCGGCGGGATTCATGGTCATAAGAGTTGCCTCGTCGTATGCCAAGGAATTAGAGCCGTCGGGATTCCGGTGCTCAAGCTCGCTGCGGAGCCAGTCGAAAACGGGCATGAAATTGTAGCAGATGCACTTAACTCCTGCCTTGCCGAGTCTGCGAACGTTTTCGCAGTAGTTTGCGATAAGCTCGGGCGCGTTTTCTCCGCCGTACTTTATCTCCTCGGGTACGGGAACGCTTTCCACCACTTCAAATTCGAGTCCTGCGGCTTGCGCCTTTGCTTTCAGTGCGGCAATGCTTTCCTCACTCCATACGCCGCCTGGCTTTACGTCGTAAACCGCGGACACGATTCCGCTCATCTGCGGGATCTGAGCTATCTGTTCAAGAGAGACGGGATCGCTGTCGCCGTACCATCTGAATGTAAGCTTCATTATTTTGTCCTCCTTAAAGTTATTTTTTTGCTTTATGCTATTACTATTATACAATATTTATATTTGCAATGGAATTGTAAATATAATCAAAACATATTGCATTTTTGCGCATTTTGTGTTATTATAATAATGTAGTATGTCAAAATGCTTAAAAATGGAGAAAAAATATGGATAATAAGTATATAAGGATAAGTGTAAAGCATGGACCTAAGGTCTCGCACTCAATTGACAAGAACCCAAGCGCAGATGACTTTAAGCTACACGTTCACGACTGCTACGAGATACTTTGCGTGGTGTCGGGAAACGTCGGATACCTTGTTGAAGGACGCGAATACGATCTGTATTCGGGATGCATAATACTGACGCGTCCCGCTGAGACGCATAAGCTTACCGTAAGAGGAAAAGGCGTGTACGAAAGATACGTTCTTTCCTTTCACGCCGAGGATATACGGAGCATGGGGCTGTCGGAGAATATGCTCATGGCTTTCAATTCACGAGAGCTTGGAGAAAAAAATCAGTATTTCTCCGCCGAGTTCAATGATATTGAGCCGGAGTCTTTCTTTAAGAGAATGTGCGAGCAATCCAAGGAGATGGATTCAAGAACGGTTATCCTCTCCAATCTTGCGGCACTTCTTTGCTCGGTAAATTCCGTTTTTATAAAAAAGAAAACCTCGGAGGAGGTTTCGGCGCAAAACGACGTTGGAAGAAAGATGCTTGATTATGTAAATAAGCATCTGACTGAGGAAATATCTCTTGAAAGCGTTTCGGAATACGTGCATATGAGTCCGTCGCAGGTTAACAGAATTTTTCGAAAAATGACGGGAACGTCCGTATATAACTATATACTTTCCAAGCGTCTGGTTATGGTTCAGGAGCTTATATCCTCGGGAGTTGGCGCGGTAGCCGCGAGCCAACGGTGCGGCTTTGGCGATTATTCTTCATTTTATAGGTTTTATAAAAAGAGAACGGGAAAAGCTCCCGGAAATTTAAAGAAAAAATAAATACACAAATATAATATTAATGAAGGAAGGCTTCGCCACGGCGAAGCCTTTTGATATACGTATGCTGCTTTGAATAAAGTTGCAATAATCGTCATAAATATATAATTTTCTTAAAAGATAAAACAATAAATGGTTCGAATAAAATATAATTTTTCATCATAACGATAGCGCAACTCGAGAGAGTGATTATCGGTGAGGTTACCCAAGGATGAAACAGAGTTGAACAGTCAGCAAGGTTTTCCTGTATAGCGTATTAATAAAGGTCAGATATCCTCTGCGAGAACTTTTCTCTTTTGCCAACGTCCCGAAAGAAAATATATCATGCTTGGAATTGCGTAGCCGTAGGGTGCAAGACCGTATCCGAGAACGAAGCCGAAGAAGCCAAGATCCAGAAAGATACCGAAGAACCAGCTAAGACCTATTCTCAGTGCGACGCCGTCAAGAATTGCAAGAGCCATGCTGAGCTTGGCGTGTCCTATTCCTTGGATAAACGCTCCGCTTCCTCGCATGACTGCGAAGGCGGGGAACATCCACATAATAGCCTTGATAAAGTCAGAGGACATACTGTGCACCAATGGGTCGTCGGAGAATATCATAAACAGCTGCTTACCAAGCGTTATGTAAAGTATCATAAAGAAAACGGTGAGTATCACGGAGTATAGCCATGCGAAGTGAACTGCCTTTTTTGCTCTTGCGTTATTTGCCGCGCCGATGTTCTGACTTATTATAGGCACTGCCGCGTACTGTATACCTTGTGATATCTTGTTTACTATATCGTCAATTCGAACTCCGACACCGAAGGTCGCGGACGCTACAACGCCCGCTCCGTTTATCATGGAGTTTACGACGAGCATGGATACGTTTATAAAGCCCGATTGAATTGCCATAGGCGTTCCGAGGTTTACTATCATACCGACGTATTTAAGATTCGGTACAAAGCTTTTTTTGGCGAAATCAAAGCCGAAAAGCTCACGTCTTCGGAAAAGATAGAAAAGCGAGAAAAGGAAGGAGACCGCTTGTCCTATGATAGTCGCCCATGCGGCTCCCGCAACGCCCCAACCCAAAATTCCCGTAAAGAGAATATCGAGCACGAGGTTTACTCCCGAAGCAATACCGATGAAAAGAAACGGTCGCTTGGCGTCTCCCATGCCGCGTAGAACGGCGGAGACCATATTATACCCTGCGGTGAATATCAGACCTACGGCGCAGATAACGAGATAATCCCTCGCCATATCGTACGACTCGGCGGGAATGTTCATTACGTCAAGTATCCATTTCTGAGCTACTAAAATTACGCCCGTGAGTACAAGCGCGAGCGCGGAAATAAATCCGAACAGCGTTCCTATGACGTCGTTCATTTCCTTGCGCTTTCCCGCTCCTAAGGCTTGAGCGAGAAGAACCTGACCTGCATTGGAGAAGCCCAGACAGACCATCGTTGCAAAATTTACTATCTGGCTACTTTGCGAAACGGCGGAAAGCCCGGGTGTTCCCACGTATTCTCCCACTATTATCATATCTATGGTGCTGTAGAACACCTGTAAGGCATTGGACGCCATAAAGGGAAGAGCAAACAGAAGAAGCTGCCGCGCAATATTTCCCTGAGTAAAATCCTTGGATAAGCTTTTTTCTTTCATTTTTGATAAATAACTCCTTGAAAAGAGAACTGATTCTGAATCCCGTGGCTTTTTATATCACCGCATACCGTCGGAAGATAGAATATATCTCCCGTTACGTTTTCTGCCCTTTATTATACACCGATTTTTGTAATTTGTAAAGAAGTATTTTTCATACCTATTGTAACGAATATGTTACGCGTTGCTCAATTTGACAAGATTATGTTGTGTTATAACCGCGCAACTAAATATTTATCCTTATCGTCTTGACTTTTTATTTTTGGTATGATATAATTCATCATGTGAACTAATATCGCAAATTGCAATAATTTCGCATGGATTTATAACGTTATTTTTGTTTGAAAGAAGAGAAATAAATATGAAAATAGGAATTGATATCGGTGGAACAAAATGCGCTGTGGTTCTCGGAGACGACACGAAGATAGTCAAAAAAATCAGATTTGATACGACAGACCTTGAGGATACCCTTAATAATATAATGAACGCCGTCGCAAGCATAGGAGAGGGAGACGCTATTGGCATATCCTGCGGCGGACCGCTGGACTCGAAAAAGGGAATTATAATGTCTCCGCCCAATCTTCCCGGGTGGGACGACGTTCATATCGTGGATATGCTTACCGAGAGGTTTGGCGTTCCCACGTATTTGTGCAACGACGCAAATGCCTGCGCTTTGGCTGAGTGGAAATACGGCGCGGGGAGAGGGACGGAAAATATGGTTTTTCTTACCTTTGGTACGGGTCTTGGCGCAGGTCTTATACTTAACGGAAAATTATACGAGGGAGCTTGCGGAATGGCGGGCGAGCTTGGTCATATAAGATTGTCTCAGCACGGTCCTGTGGGATATGGAAAATCAGGCTCGTTCGAGGGCTTTTGCAGTGGTCGCGGAATTGCCGAAATAGGCAGAACGGTTGCCCTTGAAGGATTGCAGAAAGGAAGCCCCGTGGGATTTTGCAGAACGACGGCAGAGCTTGACGGGATTACGGCAAAGCTTATTGCGCAATACGCTGACCGCGGAGATAAAGATGCGAGAGAGGTTTATGCCATAAGCGGCAGAATGCTCGGTCGGGGGCTTGCCGTAGTAGTTGATATGCTAAATCCTGAGGTAATAGTTATCGGAAGCGTATTTTCAAGATCGGAAGGACTTCTGAGAGAGCATATGGAGGAGGTCTTGCGCAAGGAAGCGCTTGAAGCGTCCGTGCAGTGCTGTCGCGTAGTGCCCGCAGCTCTTGGAGAAGCTATTGGAGATTTTGCCGCACTGTCGGTAGCAATAGAGGGAGGAAAATAATATGAATAATATGAGAACGGAATTGCTTGTGCGTTATCCGTGCCTTGAAGCCGTAATAGACAGTATAGACGCGGCGGCACAAATGATGGTCGATACGTATAAAAACGGAGGAACAGTGCTCGTGTGCGGTAACGGCGGCTCGTGTGCTGACTCGGACCATATCGTAGGCGAGCTTATGAAGGGATTTTTGAGCCTTCGCCCGATGAGCGAGGAGCAAAAGTCATGTATGTCGGATATACTCGACGAGGATATTCTGTCTAAGCTCCAGAGAGGAATTCCCGCAATTTCTCTGCCTGCCCAAAGCGCCGTTATATCGGCGTACGCAAACGACGTAGATCCTGAGCTTGTGTATGCGCAATTGGTGTTTGGATACGGAAAAAAGCAGGATATGCTTATAGGACTTTCAACGTCGGGAAATTCAAAGAACGTAGTTGCCGCCGCTAAGGTTGCAAGGGCAATGGGGATAAAGACCTTAGCTCTCACGGGAGCGAGGGACAGCCGTCTGTCAGAGCTTTGCGACGTTACTGTAAAAGCGCCCGAAATCGAGACCTTCAAGGTTCAGGAGCTTCATCTCCCGATATATCACTATCTTTGCGCTTACGTAGAAAAATACTTGGTTGGAGGAAAATATGAATAAAATACTTTTTAGCCTTGACGGCACTTGGTCGCTTTGCTTGATTCCCAACGAGGACGTGACGAAAAACCAGCTTGATATTCGTACGAGGGAACAGCTTGACGGTTGTGGATATCAAAGCATTTCAGCAGACGTCCCCGGAAATTTTGAGCTTGATCTTGTTCGTGCGGGACTTGCGCCCGACCCGTATTATTCTCAGAACGCTTGGGATTTTCAGCAATATGAAAACCGCCATCTGTACTATTCCGTAGACTTCGACTGTGACGTTGATGCTGATAAAAATACGTTTATTTTATTTGAAGGAATAGATACGGTATGCGATATCTATATTAACGGCAACTTCCTTGGAAGAACCGAAAATATGTTGATTTCCCACGAATTTTGCGTTGACGGCTTTATAGTCAAGGGGAAAAATCAAATTTTGCTTCATATCCACCCCTCAACTATATACGCGCGTAAGTATGAGCTTAAGCCGATGAACCGAGGACAGCGCTATAATATGTCCTCGATACCGCTGAGGAAAGCTCCGTATATGTACGGCTGGGACATAATGCCGCGATTTGTTTCGGGCGGAATATGGAAGTCTGTAAAAATAATTCAAAAGCCCGAGGAGCGAATTGAGCAGGTCTATCTGTATACCACCTCTTTGGATACCGAAAAGAATATAGCGCGCTACGGAGCATTTTTTGAGATACATACCGATAAAGACGATTTGTCGGAGCTTACGGTGACGGTAGACGCCGTTTGCGGTGACTCTCACTTCGGTTTTGAGGAGCGCTTGTGGCATACCTATGAGAATCTTTACAAGATAGTAGAAAATCCTAAGCTGTGGTATCCCAAGCACGCGGGAGAACAAAATATATATAAGGTCACGGTAAAGCTTCTTCGCAACGGAGAGACGTGCGACACCCGTTGCTTTGATTTCGGTATAAGAACGGTGGAGCTTGACAGAACCTCGGTGACCGACGCCGACGGAAACGGAGAATTCGTATTTAAGGTCAATGGCAAAAAGATATTCTGTATGGGTACGAATTGGTGTCCTACCGACGCTTTTCCAAGCCGCCACAAGCAGTATTTGAGACGCGGTCTTGACATGATAGAGGATCTGAACTGCAACATAGTGCGCTGTTGGGGTGGTAACGTTTACGAGGACGATGAGTTTTACCGCTATTGCGATACCCACGGAATACTCGTATGGCAGGACTTTTCTCTTGCCTGCGCTACGTATTTACAGGGCGATGATTTTGCCGAAAAAGTTTACCGCGAGGCTGTCAGTGTAATAAAGCGGCTGAGAGAGCACCCATCGCTTTTGCTTTGGGCGGGAGACAACGAGGTGGATTGCGCCTATAAAATAGGCGGCTTCCGACGTGACCCCAACTACAACCGAATAAGCCGAGATATACTTGCCGCGGCGGTGAGAGAATACGACGTGGTGCGCCCGTATCTTCCTTCCTCGCCTTATATAGACAAGATAGCGTTTGAGAGCGGAAAGCCTACCTCTGAGGAGCATCTGTGGGGAGCAAGAGGATATTTCAAAGGTGACTTTTACAAGAATAACACGTGTCATTTTGCATCGGAAATTGGATATCACGGCTGTCCGTCACCCGAAAGCCTTGCTAAATTTATAGCTAAAGACAAGCTTTGGCCTATTTTTGATGAGAACGGCAATCCAAACGACGATTGGATATGTCATAGCTCGGAAATGCAAAAAGGTATGAAAGGACCGTATTCTTATTTTATAGGTTTGATGGCGCAACAGGTTAAGACCTTATTTGGAAATGTAGGGGATAATCTATCGGATTTTGCAAGACAGAGCCAAATATCAAATGCGGAAGCGAAAAAATATTTTATTGAAAGCTTTAGAATTTCAAAGTGGAGACGAACCGGAATAATATGGTGGAATCTTATCGATGGTTGGCCTCAGATAACCAATGCCGTAGTCGATTGGTACGGCTGTAAAAAGCTTGCCTACAATTATATCAAGCGTTCTCAGGCGTCCGTATGTATGATGATGGACGAAAAGGACGCGAACGGAGAAAACGGCTTGTATGCGGTAAACGACCTTCAGCTTAATAAGCGTTTGAAGTACAGAATAACGGATATAACTCACGGCACACTGCTCTCCGAGGGTGAATGTGAAGCGCCAGCCGATAGCTCGGTGCGAGTCTGTGGATTGGCTCTTCCCGAAAACAGCTTTATTTATATCGAATGGAGCGACGGCGACGGAGTAAGCGGAGAAAATCATTATACCACGACAACGCTGAATATATCGTATTCGCAATATATAGAGGACATAAAAAAAGTGGGCTTCTATCAATTTGAAGGCTTTGACAGTTGACATATATAAAGTGCGGAAACGAGGCTGACTCTCAGAGCCAGCCTCGTTTCTATGTCAATCGCTGATATAGAACTTCGTGTTCACGCAATATTTAAAAAATTCCCTATTGAAAAAAATGCGGTTATATGATAAAATATTTGTATAATTAATTATGGGGAATTTTAAAGATGAGTAAAGAAAAAAATACGGGTGAAGATATATACATAAACGGTAAGCTTGCGATAGCGATATTGGTAACGTTTTCGTTACTTATAATAACGCTTATCGGAATGTTCATATGCATTGCGATAGATGCAAACGGTGACTCGGGTTACGCACAGATAGACGACGGACCGTCAAAGCAGGTTGCGAATAACGATCCGAACAGTCTTACGCCCTCAGCTAAGTCCGAGGCGGGTAAAAAGACGGGTATCGTTTTGCCGTGCGCGACTAAATCGGGGAGTTATCTTGGCGCTATAAATGATAGAACGCAGGATATTTCGGGAGATACTGCCATTTCCTCAGCGGCGGCGGCGCTTATCAACGTTACTGATGGGAAGGCGGTTGCTCTTAAAAGCGCGAACGTTAAGATATATCCCGCATCCATGACCAAGGTAATGACCTTGCTGGTGGCTTGCGAAAACGCCAAGGATCCCAATGCGCTTTTGACGGTGACTGATGAAATGGTCAAGAAGTATAATGCCTCCTATAACGCGTCAAAAGAGGATGGTCCCTCCGTCGCTATATCGTGGAAGTCGGGCTATCAGGTGACCATGGAGGATGCTTTGCATATGATAATCTATGAATCCGATACCTATGCGTGTTGGTTAGTTGCAAATTCCGTTGCCGGAAGCGAGGAGGGCTTCGTTGCACTAATGAACGCTAAGGCAAAGAGTTTGAATATCGACACAACTACGCATTTTGAAAACGTAACGGGACTTTATCATGATAATCACTACACTACTTGTCTTGATATGGCTGCGATAATGGCGGCGGCTATGAATAACGAGGCAGCAAGGTCAGTGCTGACAAATAAGGAAAAGTATACCGTTGACATATACGTTGATGGAAAGGCTACGGAGACGGCAAGTATGTACACCGCATGGTATACGTCAAGATTGGAAGCATACCGATATCCCAACACCGCACCCAAATACGCGGGCAACGGCTCGGACATTGAGCTTATTGGCGGAAAGACCGGCTATGAGACTATTCCCACGAACTGCTATGTCACTGCGGGAAAAAATGACGTTACGGGAACTTTGTACGTTTGCGTACAGGTGGGACGAATAGATGATAAAACTCAGACTGCCATAAGCGCGCAGACGTCCACCAACGATAACAGAGTTATTTATCAAAAATACGCGCTTGATTGAGGAGAACTTATGGCTTTAAAAAACATTGTTTTCGACTTTGGTCAGGTGCTTATAAAATTTGACCCTGCGTATATGGTTTCAAAATATACCCAAAATGAAGATGACGCCAAGCTGCTTTGCGACGTGCTCTTTGACCGTCTTTATTGGGATAAGCTCGACAGCGGCGATATCAGTGATGCCGAGGTGGTAGCGCATTGTAAGCAGCGCCTGCCCGAGCGTCTTTGGGACGCGGCGGAAAGCGCATATTATAATTGGATATATAATATTCCCGAAATTGACGGAATGAGGGAGCTTACGCTATATCTTAAGAGCCGAGGCATAAGGCTGTTTTTGCTTTCTAATATATCCACCTACTTTGCGGAGCATATTGACGAATTTTCAATACTTGAGCCGTTTGAAAGATGCGTGTTATCCGCACCCATAAAAATGGTTAAACCCAACGCCGATATTTTTGAATATCTGTGCAGCTCCTGTGACATACTTGCGTCCGAGACGCTGTTTATCGACGATAACGCACTTAACGTCAAGGGCGCGCAAGCGGTTGGAATATCCGCATATCAGTTTGACGGTGACGTCGAAAAGCTGAAAATATATCTCAACGCTTTGTTGAATCAATAACTTAATTTATACTTATAAATATTATAAAGGCTAAGTCGTTTATTCGACTTAGCCTTTGCTACTTTGAGTACAAATGTTATAGTTCAAATTATGATTTATCGAGGGACGCGAGGGGACGCGTTGTCGCTTTTCGAGAAAAGCTCCGCAAAAGCTTTCTTGCATGGTGGTATCCCAACCATTTTGCATATAAATCAAAGAATAACTTTGTTGGGATACCACCATGCAAGGAAGTTTTTTGCCAAGCTTTTTTTCAAAAAAGCGGAAATCGCGTCCTCGCGTCCCCCCGACAAATCACAATTTATTTATAGCTTTTTTTAGTATTCCAAAGACCAAGGTTGATATTATCACCGCGCAGATACCTTGAAGCAGATTGCCCGCGACGCTTGCGAGCGCCGCCATTCCGTAGCCAAGCACGAATGCTTCGTACAGAAAATAACCCGCCACCATTATGAGCTCTCCAAACGATGCGGCTACCGCTCTTGATATAAAGCTGAGCTTGGGTGCGGTGATAACCTTTGAGAGCGCTTTGTAAATGAAATATGCGCTTATTGCTATCAATGCCTTAATAATAGCGGTTGCGGGAGCGTATATGACGTACCCCATAAGTATATCCGCAAGAGCCGAGCCGACGGCGGCGCTTATACAGCCGACGAGCGGTCCCATTATCCATGCCGAAAGCAATATTGCGGCGTCTCCTAAATTGAAATACCCAAAGGGCAAGGGAATGGAAATAAACGTGCATAGGCATATCATAGCCGCAAACAAAGCGCCGAAGCACATTTTTTGTATTTTATTATTTTCCTTACGTGATGACATGATTTTTCTCCGATTGGACTTTACAAATTTGTTTTTTTATATTATAATATAAATGTGACATTATTTAAATAATCAAATAAGGAGTTTTTTATAATACCAGATGAAAGATAAAAAGTATTATCTTCTTTACACTTCTCTTAAAAACAAGATAATATCGGGCGAATATACCGCCGAGCAAAAGCTGCCTTCAAAGAGGGTCATGGCGGATATGACGGGTCTTAGCATTATCACCGTTCAGAACGCATACAATATGCTTATTGACGAAGGATATATCGTATCAAAGGAAAGAAGCGGATATTTCGTATGCAAAGCCGACGGCTTTGCGGCAAGGACGGGCGAGAGTGCGCAGGCGTCTTTTGACTACGTAGAAGATCCGCCTGTAACGGATAGCAGAGATTTTGAATACTCCGTATGGTTCAAAACGGTAAGAAAGGTCATCTCCGAGGATGGTGACCGACTTTTCGTTAAGTCACCATCAAAGGGATGCGCTATACTCAGGAACGCTATAGCGGACTATCTTCTGCGATATCGCGGCATGGTAGCTCCACCTGAGCGGATAATCATAGGCTCTGGCTCGGAGCAGCTATACGAAAGCATCGTTAAAATACTTGGAAGGGATAAAATATTTGGCGTGGAAGACCCCTGCTACAGACAGATAACCGCCGTTTACGAGGGTATGGGGGTAAAGCTCAGACGCTTGAAGATGGGGAATGACGGTATTGAAAGCCGATATATCGCAAAAAATAATTTTGACGTATTACATACGACGCCCTTTCACAGTTATCCGTCGGGTGTTACGACGTCGGCGTCAAGAAGGTACGAATATCTTGATTGGGCTAAGAAAAATAACAAATACATAATTGAGGACGATTTCGACAGTGAATTTTTTCTCCCCGGTCAGCCTATCCAATCGCTGTATTCCTCGGACGACGCTCACAGAGTAATCTACGTAAATACCTTTTCAAAAAGTTTGTCACCCTCCATGCGACTCGGTTATATGATACTTCCGCCTGAGCTGCTGAAGGTATACGACGAAGAGCTGGGGCATTACTCCTGCACCGTTCCCGTAATGGAGCAATATGTGTTGGCGGAATTTATTTCGGGCGGAAATTTTGAGAGACATCTGAATAGAGTGAGAAGAAAAAACAAACAGAGGTAGATTGTAATAAATATAGTTATTTGTATATTTTCGCACCATTCGACTGTAAAAAACTCACAAATTAAGGACTTTTGTGTAAAATTAAGGAAATATGTGTCGATACATTGACAAAAGTATAAAAGTATGGTATAATTTAATGTATGCTTAGTATGTATTCTTCTATTTTATATTTATAATATTTATATTTCAACCGCGGTTGCGCCGTTCCCACGTCAGACGCGCCGCATAACGAAAGGTACGCGGAATGAAAAAAAATATCCAAAATACAGAACAGATAAATAAAGACGCCGTTAAGGCATCGAGAAAATTCAAGATAAGATGGACGCTCGTTACGTACGACCTTATTTGCTTCTTGCTTATTGATATTCTCATGATGCTTTTGTACAGAGGGACTGAAAAATTAGACCTCGGTGGTTTTATATATCACTCCGTTCTGTCTATCGTTTGTATCGTAGGTGCAAGATTTTTCTTTAAAATTTACCGTCAGATATGGAGATACGGCGGTATTCAGTCTTATATCAGACTGTTGGTCTCGGATTTCGTCGGCGCTCTTCTGTACATCTTGATCGAGCTGGTAGGTCCGATACCGAGAATATCCTTTGCAAAAATGATTGCTATATGCTCGGTAAATCTCCTCGTGGCTCTCGCTATGAGAATGCTTTACAGATACGCATATAAATGCAGTCGCAATCGCTATGGAAAGATCCTTTGTAAGCTTGTGCTTATGCTTACGGGCAGACACATTGAAAAGGATTTTGAAACGGAAAAGCAAAAAATCAAAATAGCTATCGTCGGAGCGGGACGAGTTGGCGTTTCCTTGGCGGAGGAGCTGTTGAATAACGCAATGGCGACTTACGTCCCAAGATGCTTTATCGACGTAAAGAGCGATAAGGTCGGACGTCAGATACACGGTATTCCCGTGCTTTCCGAGGAGAACGCTACGTTTGAGGTCCTCAGAGAGTTTGAGATACAGGAAATCGTTTTCGCTATGCCTCAGCTTGACGCGGCGTGCAAAAAGGAGCTTTACGACCACTATAAAAAGTCGGGCTGTAAGATAAAGGTCTACGATTTTCCCGTAATGCAATCTGCGGGCAGCTCCAAGAGAGCGCTCAGAGAATTTGATATCGAGGAGCTTCTTTTCAGAAAACAGCTCGTCATCGTTGACGAGCGTACCAAGTCTCACTACAGAGGCAAGGTCATACTTATTACGGGTGGCGGCGGCTCTATAGGAAGTGAGCTTTGCAGACAGATAGCCGCTATGGAGCCTGAAAAGCTCATTATACTTGACGTCTACGAAAACGGTGCTTACGACGTTCAGCAGGAGCTGAAAATGGCGTACGGCGCAAGCCTTGACGTCGTTGTCGAGATACTCTCGGTATGCAATTATGCGGCTCTTGAGAGAATATTTAAGAAGTACCGTCCCAATATAGTGCTCAACGCGGCGGCTCACAAGCACGTTCCGCTCATGGAGCATAACTGCTGTGAGGCTATTGAGAATAACGTTTTCGGCACGCTCAATACCGTTACCCTTTCGGAAAAATATGAGGTCGAGCGCTTTATAATGGTATCTACCGATAAGGCTGTCAACCCCACCAACGTCATGGGCGCGACAAAGCGTATGTGCGAAATGATAGTTCAGACGCATAGCCAAAAGGGAAATAAGACCGTATGGAGCGCAACGAGATTTGGAAACGTTCTCGGAAGCGCGGGTAGCGTTATACCGTTGTTCCGCAGACAGATAGCCAAGGGCGGTCCGATAACGCTTACCGATAAGAGAATTATCCGCTACTTTATGACTATTCCCGAGGCAAGCCAGCTTGTTATTCAATCGGGAACTATGGCGAAGAACGGCGAGCTTTTCGTGCTTGATATGGGCAAGCCCATAAAGATACTTGAGCTTGCGGAGAATATGATAAAGCTTTCGGGCTACGAGCCTTATAAGGATATCGATATCGTTGAGATAGGTCTCCGTCCTGGTGAAAAGCTTTACGAGGAGCTGCTTATTGACAGCGAAAAGCTTGATAAGACCGAAAACAGCATGATATTCATTGAGAAGGATTCTGCTATGACGGTAGCCGAGCTTGAGGAAAAGCTTGAGCTTCTCAGAGCGGCAGTCGCTACGGGCGACGACGCCGAGGCTAAGCGGGCGCTTAAATTGGCTGTTCCCACCTTCAAGTCTCCCGAGGAAATAAACGCCGAGGCTGCCAAGGCTAAGGAAATGCTTGAAGCTAAAGAAGCAGTACCCGTATAAAATAACTTAAAATGAGCTGCCTTTCGCAGCTCATTTTTATAAGAGGTAGTATGAAAAGAACAAAATAATTTATTAACTTTTCAATCACAATATAAATTTTTCGGAGGACTAAAGTGTTTTCTTTACTATTGGCAATCATTTATCTTGCTTTTATAAGCCTTGGGCTTCCCGACTCGCTGCTTGGCTCGGCGTGGCCTATAATGCAGGTGGAGCTTGGTGTGGCTCTTTCTTCCGCGGGAATCGTTACCATGATAATCTCGGGAGGAACTATCGTATCGAGCTTACTCTCGGATAGGGTAATACATAAATTCGGAACGGGCGTAGTCACTGCCGTCAGCGTTGCTATGACTGCCGTTGCTCTTCTCGGATTTTCGTTTTCAACGGAATTCTGGATGCTGTGCGTCCTTGCCGTTCCTTACGGTCTTGGCGCGGGAGCGGTTGACGCGGCGCTGAATAATTACGTAGCGCTCCATTATTCGTCAAGACACATGAGCTGGCTTCACGCCTTTTGGGGAGTTGGAGTTACTATAAGCCCGTATATTATGAGCTTTTGTTTATCAAGACAATACGGCTGGGAAACGGGATACCGTGCGGTTTCCGTTATTCAGTTTGTACTCGTTGCAGTGCTGTTTGCTACGCTTCCTATATGGAAAAGAGCGGGGAAGGCTTCGGAGTCCGATGGGGCTGAGGAAATAGTCTCAAATGTATTGACGCCCATACAAGCGGCGAAGCTCAAGGGAGCGGTTTGCGTGTTCGTCGCCTTCTTTGCGTATTGCGCGCTTGAATCGACCGTCGGGCTGTGGGCAACGAGCTATATGGTTGGCTACAGGGGAGTGGACGCCGAAACAGCCGCTCAGTTTGCCGCTTTGTTTTATCTCGGAATTACCGTCGGCAGAGTGCTTAACGGCTTCGTGGCGGATAGGTTTGGCGACAGAACTATGATACGCGTCGGTATTGTGACAATGCTTGTCGGAGTGGCGATGGTCGCCGTTCCCGTTACTACGAACGCACTGGCTCTTGTGGGACTTGTCGTTATAGGCTTGGGCGGAGCGCCCGTGTATCCGTGTATTATCCATTCGACACCCGTTAATTTCGGTAAGGAAAATTCACAGTCTCTCGTTGGAATACAGATGGCGTCGGCGTACGTCGGAACTACCTTTATGCCGCCAGTGTTCGGTATTATAGCGCAATACGTGAATATAAGCCTATATCCTCTTTATATCGGAGTATTCGGCGTGCTTTTGCTCGTTATGACGGAAATGCTTAATAAAAAAGTAAAGCTGAATTGAAGTTAGCTGATGATGAGGATTTCGGGGACGCGGTTTTCGGGGACGCGGTTTTCGGGGACGCGGTTTTCGGGGACGCGATTTTTAGGGCGGCGATTTTGGGGTCTTTCTTTCGGAGAAAGACCCCATACCCCAAAGAACTCGAAACAAATAAAAATTAAGGCTGTTAAAATATAGTGCTGTGCTTAATTGAAAGTATGGAATTTTCTAAGGTGGAAACCCGACGAACCTGCTGCGGTTCTTACGGGTTTCTTTTTTATTGAAAAGTTAGTGCGGACACCTATAAAGGTTCTCCTGGCTAAGAGAGCTGTCAGCGTTAGCTGACTGAGAGGTTTATTGATATACGCAACGTGTTCGCACCCACTGTGTCATCCTGAGCGTATGCATAAAATTGGGAGCACTAAAGCTAAATTCGAAGGATCTTTGCCGCTTGCGGCAACAACAAACTTCGAAGGGTAACCCTCTATGCTTTAAGGACTCTCCTAATATATACGGTTGGTATTTGCTCCTTCGTCGCAAAGATTCTTCGCACTGTTTCTTTGGCTTACCCACTTAAGTCTCTTCTGCTCAGAATGACAGAGAGAGTGCGAACATAGTGCAAAAATATACTTACGTGCGTTTTAAAGTGACACTCGCGCTGAGAGCACGCCGCCTACGTCGGATACCCTCATCATTCGCGAACGCGGAGTTTTAATATTTTTTATTTTGCAGGGCGATTTCGGTGTTGTATATAGCCTGCTTGGATGCCTTGTCGGAGTTGAGTACGATGTAGGTGTATATGCTGTCGAGGATGGCGAGCTGGGCTATACGTGAGCTCATGGCGAGAATAGAGTGCTTTGTCTCCTCGGATTTTGTGAAGAGGGCAATGTCGGAGGCATCGACTATAGGTGAGCTACCGTAATTAGTGATACATATGGTTGTCGCGCCGCATATTTTGCAGAGTCTGAGTGCGTCCACGATGTCTTTTGACGAGCCTGAATGAGAAATGCCAATTGCGACGCTTCCGCGCTTGAGGTGAGAAGCGATTATCGCCTGCATATGATTGTCGCTACAGCTCTGCGCCGCAAGACCGAGGCGCAGGAATTTATGAGCGGCGTCCTGTGCTATCGCCGCCGAATTGCCAAGCCCGAAGATAACTATTCTGTCAGCGTTCATAACGGTACGCGCGGCGACGTCAAGGGCGGAGGCATCGAGAACCGATTCGGTATTTCTAAGTGAATCCGATACGTCGGCTATTCTTTTCTGAAATATTTCAAAGCAGCTGTCGTTTTTCTCAATTTCACTGCTTATGGACGACGACGCGTTAAGCTCTGTGGCAATGCGCAGCTTAAGCTCTTGGTAGCCTTCAAGTCCAAGTCTGTGCGAGAAACGCACGACGGTGGCGTCTCCGCAACCGCATTTTGCCGAGAAATCGCTGATAGATGCGCTTATTATTTCTCCCGTGTGATTTAATATGTAATCGGCTATTTTCTTCTCCGCAGGACCCATGTCTTTGAAGGAAAAACGTATTTTGTGTAGAACGGATTCCATTTTGTACCTCATAATGAAAATTATTTTCATTTATTATACCATTTTTCAAGAAATTTGTCAATGTCTTAAAAAATATTTCCGCAACCTCTTGCGGACAAGGTCAATGTATGATAAAATAATTTTGATAAGCGGCTACGCCATATTAACCGTTGATTACTATTTACAAATTATGATTTGTCGTGGGGACGCGGGGGGACGCGGGGGACGCGTTGTCGCTTTTCGAGAAAAGCTCCGCAAAAGCTTTCTTGCCGGGTTGTAGCCCGACTAAGCTATTCTTGGAATTATATATGTTTAAGCGGGCTACAACCCAGCAAGGAAGTTTTTTGCCAAG
>JAFTXE010000087.1 GCA_017461745.1 Clostridia bacterium
CCCTCCGAGCCCGACAGCAAAGCGCTTGAGGAGCTTGGACTTGCGGTAGTAAGCACCGACGCTGAATAAATATAGGGGCTGACAAATGTCAGCCCCATATTATGATTTTGCACCTTTCCTGTCAAAAAGTTTTTAGTCAAGTTTTTTTCAAAAAACTTGCAGTGTCTTGGGACGGCGTCCCCAGGAGCGAAACGCCATGAGCGAAACACCCCCATGCGTGCAAGGGAGTCTGAGGTGGAACCTCAGTCGCTGTCCGCAGACAGCGAAACCCCCTTTTGATGCAAAAAGTAACTTTCTCACACTATAAGGGATTTCGCCCTCTGCGGAGGGCGACTTGGGACGCCGTCCCAAGACCCTGCAAGCCTTTGAAAAGGCTTGACCTAAACTTTAAAAAAATGGGTACGGTGCGAACATAGTAAAAACTTGAAAAAGTTTTCCACAGGCTGTTAAAAAGTCTGTTAAAAACTGTAAAAAGAGTATTTTAACCAAGTATTTCTAACAAAAAATTATAGATTATTTTCCACAGACGCTTAATGATAACTCTGTTTAAAGCCGTGGAAATCATTCACAGAAAGGCAGGATACTGCATTGGAAAATGAAAATTTAGAATTTAAGGACCAAAAAATAGTCGAAGTGGATATGGAAAAGGAGGTAAAGCAATCCTTTATCGAATACTCCATGTCCGTTATAGCTGCCCGCGCGCTTCCCGACGTAAGAGACGGTATGAAGCCGGGTCAGAGACGTATAATGTACGCTATGTATGAGGACCACCTCACGAGCGATAAGCCCTTCCGTAAGTCCGCTACCACCGTCGGTAACGTTCTCGGTAGATATCACCCCCACGGTGACTCCGCCGTTTACGGTACTATGGTAAGAATGGCTCAGGATTTCTCGTATAGATATCCTTTGGTTGAGGGTCACGGAAACTTCGGCTCGGTGGACGGAGACGGCGCGGCTGCTTACCGTTATACCGAGGCGAGAATGGCGAAGATATCCGACGAGCTTATGAAGGACTTGGAGAAGGAGGTCGTTGACTTCGTTCCCAACTTCGATAACCGCCTTCGTGAGCCCAAGGTTCTTCCTTCCCGTTTCCCAAACCTTCTCGTTAACGGAGCTATGGGTATCGCCGTCGGTATGGCTACCAATATCCCGCCTCACAATCTCGGCGAGGTAATTGACGCCACCATCTACCGTATGGATAATCCCGAATGTACTGTTCTCGACCTTATGAATTACGTCAAGGGTCCCGATTTCCCAACACGCGCGACCGTTTACGGTGTTAACGGAATAATTCAGGCTTATACTACGGGACGCGGACGCGTTATGGTCAGAGCAAAGGCTCATTTTGAAGAGGATAAGCATAGAATTATCGTTACCGAAATTCCTTACGGAGTTAATAAGAGTATGCTTTGCGAGAGCATAGCGGGGCTTGTTAAGGATAAGAGAATTGAGGGAATAACGGAGCTTCGCGATGAGTCGGGCAGAGACGGTATGAGAATAGTTATCGAGCACCGCCGTGACGCAAACGCTCAGGTAATACTTAATCAGCTCTATAAGTATTCTCAGTTGGAGGATACCTGCGCTATCAATATGCTGGCGCTCGTTAATAACGAGCCCAAGGTGCTCTCGCTTCCTCAGATACTTGATTACTATATCGAGCATCAGAAATCGGTTATATACCGCAGAACGCAGTTTGACCTTGAAAAAGCTAAGGCAAGAGCGCATATCTTCGAGGGCTATCACATTGCTATCGACAATATAGACAGAATTATTGAGATAATGAAGACCTCGGTATCCATTCCCGAGGCAAAGCAGAGACTTATGGCTGAGTTCTTTACCGTTACCTATAAGGACGGCTACGAAAACGAGCTTGGCAATATCCGTCAGCTCTCCGAGGCTCAGGCTCAGGCAATAGTCGAAATGACTCTTGGTAAGCTTACGGGTATGGAAAGAGACAAGATAGAGGACGAGCTGGCAAGACTCCACGCAATTATTATGGAGCTGGAGGGAATTCTCGCTGACCCTATGAAGATAATTCAGATAATAAAGGACGAGATGAACGAGATCAAGCGCAAGTATTCCGACGAGCGACGTACGGAAATAGTCGTTGCTACCGACGATATTGAGCTTGAGGACCTTATTGAAAAGCACGAGTGCGTCATTACCATGACAAACAGCGGCTATATCAAGCGTCAGCCCGCCGATACCTATACGGCTCAGAGACGCGGAGGTAAGGGAATTATCGGTATGACTACTAAGGAGGACGACTTCATTGAGAAGGTCGTCGGCGTTCACAGCCACTCCTACCTCATGCTGTTCACAAGCAAGGGAAGAGTTCATACGAGAAAGGCTTACCAGATCCCCGAGGCTTCAAGAACGGCTAAGGGAACTAATATCGTAAACGTTCTTGAGCTGTTCCCCGAGGAAAAGATTACTTCAATGATAAGCGTTGACGGATTTAACGAGGGCGAATATCTCACCATGGTAACCAAGAAGGGCGTTATAAAGAGAACTCTGCTCTCCGAATACGAGTATCAGAGAAAGAACGGTAAAATAGCTCTCAGACTTGACGAGGACGACGAGCTGGTGTTCGTAATGCATACCACGGGCGATAAGGAAATAGTTCTCGCTACCAAGTACGGTAACGCGGTCAAGTACACCGAGCAGAACGTTCGACCCATGGGAAGAACCGCAAGAGGTGTCCGCGGTATCAGCCTCAGAGGCGACGACTACGTAACGGGTGTCGCGATAGTTGAGGAAGGCAAGAAGCTTGTGACCGTAACCGAGAACGGATACGGTAAGAAGACCGACTTTGAGGACTTCAGAGTGATGAAGAACAGAGGCGGATTTGGCGTTGTTTGCCACAAGCTCAGCGACAAGACGGGAATGCTTTGCGGTATTGCCACCGTCAGCGACGAGGACGACCTTATGATGATAACCGATTCGGGAACGATAATCCGTACGCCCGTTGAGGGAATACCCACGTATTCAAGAAGCGCGGGCGGTGTTATAGTAATGAGACTTGGCGAGGGACAGAAGCTCGTTAACTTCACGAGCGTTCCTCACGAGGAGGAGCTTCCCGAGGACGAGGAGACGGAAACCGTTGAAATAGTTGAAATAGTTGACGGAGTTGAAACTCCCGTAAGCGATGCGCAGACAACAGAGGAATAATTAAAAAAAGGGGCTGTCTTAATAAAATAGGACAGCTCCTTTGGTGCTTCCGATTATAAAAGATACTTTGTGTCAGGAGCACGCTGACTTCGTCGGCGTTTTAACTAAATATCTAATTTATATATAATACCATATAAAACATATCATATTAACATAAAAAGGAATACGCATGAAAAAGAGAATTATTACTTTAATACTTTGCACGGTGTTGCTTATATCTTCGTGCTTATCAATAGCTTCCTGCTCAAAGCCGCCGGAATATTCGGAAGTAGAAGAGAGGTTTATTGAGCTTATAGAGGCTTCGTATGAGATAAATAAAGTTCTTTTTGGCGAGGGATTGCCAACGTACGAAAGAGTTTACGACCCCCGTATGTCAACAAAAATATATGACAACGGCGGAACGAGATATTATTACTACGAGCTTAACGACGAGGAGCTTGGAAGGATAATTGCTTACCGCTCTTCCTACCTTCAGCCATTTAAATACGCTCAGGTCGTTAAAGCGCCTTTAGCCGATAAAACGGCGATATATGAGAATGCGGAAGAAAAAACGTATTGTTATGACATTGAATATACCGAGAAAACGTATGATTTTTACTACTCCGAGAGCGATGCTGAAAATTACGACTACGTTAGCGATGAAAGTAAATACAAAACTATAGACTCTATCAAAATGGCAGCGGAGGAGGTATATTCAAAGGATTATCTTGAAAGCTCCGTTTACGAGGCGTTATTTACGGGAGTGGTTATGTCTGAGGAGGAGGGCGCTTCCTCGCTCGAAGGTCTGTCCGCAAGATATATTGAATATATGGACAGCGATTCGACCGTTTGGCTGATGCAATCAAATACCTATCCGCCACTCGTGAATGAAACGCGAATTTTTGATTTTTCTACGGCGAAGGTCGTAAAGCCCGGTAGCAAAAAGCTGGTAAATATCGAAGTGGAAACGTATCTCGAATCCTCTCCCGACGAGCGTATTACCGTTCGCATAACTATGGTGCTCGTTGACGGCGAGTGGTATCTCGACAGCGGAACTTATTGAGAGATAGTTTGTGAAGGGTTTTTTCGTCATTTTTTCGTCAGAAACTTTCTTGAAAGAAAGTTTCCGACACCTTCAAAGAACTTGTGAAAAATAAATATTAAGGCTGTTGGAATACAGTGCTGTGCGTAATTTGAAGCATGGCATTTTTCTAAGGTGGAAACCGCGTCAAACGCTGCTGCGCGTTTGACGGGTTTCTTTTTTTATTGAAAGATGCGGCTTGGATACCTCGCAAAGCTGTAGGGGTCAATATACGCACTATCTTCACCTCAACGTGTCATCCTGAGCGGAGTCACAAAGAAAAAATAAAATTGCTATCGTCTTATTTTCCCTTGTGACGTAGTCGAACTTTTTGGGAGACGAGGTACGAGTCGAGCAAAAAGCGACGAACGGAGTGTAAGCGGAGTGAGGAAGGGATCTACTTCGATTTATTGCTATCCCTTTTGTGCTTAAAACTTACATTCCCTCAGCAATATAAAAGTAACACTTACGAAAAGAAGGTTATCGAAAGCCGTTAGTAGATCCCTGCCTCGCGTTGCTCGTTGCTTTCCGCTCGGTTCGTTCCTCTCCTCACGGAAAGTTCGACTGCGTCACAAGATATCG
>JAFTXE010000088.1 GCA_017461745.1 Clostridia bacterium
GCTTGGCAAAAAACTTCCTTGCAGGGTTGTAGCCCTTAAAGCTATTCTTAGATTTATAATTGTTATAAAGGGCTACAACCCTGCAAGAAAGCTTTTGCGGAGCTTTTCTCGAAAAGCGACAACGCGTCCCCATATCCCCCGTTAAATCACAATTATATCACTATGTTTGCATAGTATAAGAAATGAAAATATCTTAGCTTAAGCGACTCAATTAAATTCTATAGAATAGCTGATAGCTTTTTCCTTATTGGGAAGGATATGGAACATATCGCTCTTCTTTGACATATCGTCTATCTGACCGTCGAAGGAGGGCAGACCGCACCAAGGCTCTATGCATACGTAGGGAGCTTGCGTGCGAGGCTTATGCCAAATTCCGAGATAGGGCATTCCCTCATAGCTCATGGTTACCGAACGCTCGGACTTGTCGCTCTTAAGAGTTACCGCGGGAGCAATTCTGTCCATAAATATTGCGTCAATATTAAACAGCTCGTGACGCAGGGGGAGAATTCTTCCGTCCTTCAGCTCGTACGCTTTCTTTTTGCCCGTATTGAAGCAGGTGTCGGAGAATACAAGCTCGTCGGGTGTACAGTCTTCGGAAAATTCAAGATACCAATCCTCAAAGCTGCCATTGTCGAGCGGAACGTTAAATCCGGGGTGAGCGCCGAAGGTTGCGGGCAGAATTTTATCGCCCGTGTTCTTTACGATTGCCGTTGATGATACCTTGCTTCCGTCAAGCGTATAGGAAACGACCAATTCAAAATCAAAGGGATACTGCGCAAGCGTCGTTTCGTTAGCCTTGAGAGAAAAAACAACTGAGCTGTCGGACACACTGACCGTCTCAAATTCGCTGGCTCTCGCAAAGCCGTGAAGGTTCATTTCGTATTCCTTGCCCTCATATGTGTACTTACCGCCAAAGAGACGTCCGCAAATGGGGAAAAGCAGAGGGGTCTGTCCCATCCAATATTCAGGGTCGGTCTGCCATACGTATTCGCAAGCGCCTCTTTTGGCTGAAACTATCTCAGCGCCCTTTGAGGAAATCTGAACGGTCAATTGATTATTTTTCAAGGTGTAGATCATGATATTAATTTCTCCTTTTTATAAAAAATTATTCGCTGTTATCATTATAACAACATACTTTGTAAATTTCAAGACATATTCGGAAAATTTTTGCAAATAATATTTGCGAAAGAGAATTTGCGGAGGGAAAAATGAAAAAAAGAATAGTAAGCTTTGAAAACGTGTCGATATCCGCCTCGGCAAGCGTCGTCGGAAAGCACGAGGCGCTGGGTCCCATGGGGGACAGCTTTGATTACCGTGATATGAGCGACGCGTTCGGCGCTAAAACGTGGGAAAAAGCCGAAAGCGCCATGCAGAAAAAAGCGTTTGAGGTGCTTCTTGACAAGGCGGATTTGATTGAAGAGGATATAGACGCCATGTTTGCGGGAGATCTGCAAAATCAGTGTGTCGGCTCTTCCTACGGACTAATGGATTTTAACGTTCCATATTTCGGACTTTACGGTGCTTGCTCGACGGCGGCGGAAAGTCTGATGCTTTCAGCTATGTGCGTTTCGGGCGGACATTATAGACGTTGCGCCGCCGTTACCTCGTCTCATTATCTTGCGGCTGAGCGGCAATACCGTTCGCCTATAGAATACGGCGCTCAGCGCTCGCCGACGGCTCAGTGGACGGTCACGGGAGCGGCGGCGTTCGCTGTGGAGAGGGGCGAGGGCAAGGCGAGAATAACCGAGGCAATGCCCGGAATGGTAGTTGAGAAGGGAATAAACGACGCGTCAAACATGGGAGCGGCAATGGCGCCCGCGGCGGCGGATACTTTGCTTGCGTATTTCAAGGAAAGCAGGCTGTCTCCGTCGGATTTCGACGCTATTGTTACGGGAGACCTCGGCTTTGAGGGCGGCAGAGTGCTTTGCGAGCTGCTTGCGGCTGAGGGCTTGGATATACACGAGCAATATAACGATTGCGGAGTGCTTATCTACGACAGAATAAGGCAGGACAAGCACGCGGGCGGTTCGGGCTGCGGTTGTTCGGCGGTGGTGCTGTCGGCGTATTATCTGAAGCTCTTTGCTTGCCAAAAAATAAAAAATATGTTGTTTTTGGGCACGGGCGCGATGATGAGCCCATCAAGCATTCAGCAGGGGCTTGCCATACCCGCGGTTGCCCATCTTATAAGATTACAGGCATAAAACAGGAGGCAATATGGATATTATTCTTGATTACGTCTGGGCGTTTGTTATTGGCGGCGCTTTTTGCGTCGTGGCGCAGATACTCATTGATAAAACCTCGCTATCTCCCGCAAGGATACTCGTAGGCTACGTTGTGGCGGGGGTTATACTCGGTGCCGTGGGGCTGTACGAGCCAATTATGGATTTTGCGGGCGCGGGCGCGTCCACTCCACTCACGGGCTTTGGCTACGTCATAGCCAAGGGAGTTAAAACCGCCGTTGCCGAGAGGGGCTTGCTTGGAGTTCTCGGAGGAGGGCTTGCGTCGGCTGCCGCGGTAATAAGCGCGGTACTCGCCATGTCCTTCGTTGCGGCGCTTATCTCAAAAAGCAAGCCAAAATAAAATTCGTCGGACTAGCTCAAAACGAAAAAGTCGGCAAACGCCGACTTTTTCGCAACACAACATATTTATTATACCACAAAAAATGGCATTTGTAAAGAAGAATATGTGATAAAATGCAAATTTCTGCTATTTGTACAAAAAATAATTATGAACTTCTCACAAAATGTCAATTGCAAAAGGGGTTGAAGTGTGGTATAATATAAGTGCAGAAAGGAAGGTACACTCCAATGAAAAAGTAACCTTTAAAAGTTGCACTAAAAAATTAAGGAAGGTACGGACCAATGATAAATTAGATTTCTTATTTATACCAAGACCTATATTGAGGAAGGTATAGACCAATGAGAATTTAAATTTCCCAACTTTTGTACGAAGACAAAAAATGAATATTGAAAAGCTTTGGGCTTTGTGAGATGCCGAATGTGTCAGGAGTAAAAAATACACGGCGGTGTTACGCATTATATAGATAAGTAGTTAAGTCGATAATCAATTAAGATGGCCACACAGCTTTATAGAAGTCAGTCGACGGGCTTCACGGTAGTTTTAGGAGTTTTAGTTAGCTTCGGATCTCATACGTAAGGTCTTCGTAGAAAGTAGAAAATGCATTTCGCCTTTTGCAGAGTGAGGTACACAGAAAAACAAATGGTATTCTTATTAAAGAATTAGAGATTGAGTGTTTTAGGTGTTGTAATAACAAAAGCAAAGGGTAGATCAAGAAAGCGAGGATATCCAAAAATGATGTTAGATATCAAGAGTGAACAGAAATGACCCTTGATTGTGGTAAGTTTAAGAACCGCAGTCAAGGGTCATTTCTTTTTGTCCGTTTTTGAGATTGCCGTGGTCGCCCCTACAGATTTGAGAGGTATTCGCGCTTTCTTTTTTAATAAAAAAGAAACCCGTCAAACGTGCAGCAGCGTTTGACGTGGTTTCCACCTTAGAAAAATGCGTACTTCTAATTAAGCACAGCTCTATATTTCAACAACTATTATATTATTTGTTTCGAGTTCTTTGGGGTATGGGGTCTTTCTCCGAAAGAAAGACCCCAAAA
>JAFTXE010000089.1 GCA_017461745.1 Clostridia bacterium
AGCAAGAGCGGGGATACCGCCGACTATCTTTTTCTCATTCGCTACCCAATCGCCAAGTCCTGCCCTTTCGTCGTTTCTGTCTCCAAACCAACCGTCGTCAAGCACGAACATATCCGCTCCGAGTTTCTTGGATATTTCCGCCGTCTTTATAAGCTTTTCGCTGTCGAAGGTAAAGCGGAAGGGCTCCCAGCTGTTTATAATCACGGGGCGGTCACTATGTACGAATTTGCTCTTGCAGGCGTTCTCTCGGAATACGTCGTGGAAGCTGTGACTGAGACTTGAAAGTCCATTTGCAGAATGACACATAACTACCTCGGGCGCTTCAAAGCACTCACCTTTTGCAATATGAAACTCAAACTGCTTTGGGTGTATTCCCATTGCTACTCTCGTCTGACTGTATCCGTCTACCTCTGCGTCGAATACGAAATTACCGCTGTACATAAGGCAGAAGCCGTATGCGTTCCCCGTTTCCTCGTCCGTCTTTCTATCGCATATTATAGCGAACGGATTGTGAAAGTGTCCTGACGAGCCTCTGAATGAGCCTATCTCGTTTATACCGTGAGTAAGCGGGTGGCGGTCGGTCTGACGCTCGTAGTAATGATGACCGTAAAATTCCATCATATCAAAATCCGAAGTCATGAAGTCAAGGCTTGCGGACATAAATCTCTGCAAGCGTATATCTCCGTCAGAGCCGTTGAGGAGCACTGCCGCACGGGTAATGATATCCTTGTCGGCGAGCACTGCGTAAAGAAGCTTGACGGACACGTGAGTTACTGCGTCCTCAAGAATTATCTCAAGCGTTTCCACGTCCTCGCCCTCATTTGCATACAGAGTTGGGAGAGTGCTTAAGGAATACTTGCCGCTGTAAATCTTATGTGACTTATACTTACCTACAAACGAGTAGCTTCCGTCAGTATTTACAAGCTCTATGGACGGTATGCGGTAGTCTCCCGCGTCGTTTGAGGAGAACTCCTGAGGATAGGCGCACAGAGAATATACTCTGTCCTCGCCTGCCTCGTCGGGATTGGATTCGTGACTGCGTATCACCTGAGGTATTATATAGGAAACGTCCGTGTCCTCTATCCTTTCTCCGTAATACAAATGCAGAAGATGTCCGTGCTCACTTATCTTCATCTGATAGGTGCAATTTTTCGTTTTAAGGGTAAATACACTGTTATTAAAATTTATCGACATATTTTTCTCCAATTGATTTCGGGGGCTGAGCCCAAAAAGCTCAGCCCCACCAAATACTTATTTTAATGAAAATTCAACGATGACGGGCAGGTGGTCTGAAGGATTTATTCCGTCATACTCATAGTTACCCACCGCGTATCTATAAACCTTTTTCGATAGTGACTCTGAAACAAAGCAAAAATCGAGCCTGCTACTTTTATTGGTGCTAACGTTTTGCTTCGGGATACTGCCCTGAGAAGAACCGTCAAAATAATAATTCCAAGTACATTCAACGCCATTTCTTACTTTTGCCGCCACATAACAGTCAAAATATCCGCTATCAACGACATGATCATAAAATACCGAGTTTTCTCTGTCGTTAAAATCCCCCATTATAACGACGTTGTCAGTACCGTATTCTGCCTTGAGCCGTTCTATCTGCTCTTGAAGCATCCCCCATTGCGCACAACGCTCATAATACCGAAGCATATACAGCGGATGATCGGTATAGCTTTTATTGTTATATCCTCGGTACTGCAGATGAGAATTTACGCAAACGATCAGTTCTCCGTCGATTTTAAGAATGACGAAATTCATAAGCTTTGCTTCAAGCATTTCCTGAGAATTAACGGCGCTACCGCTTTTATCAGTTCCCTCGGGGCAACTGCTCTGTAGGTTTTGGTTATTAACGTCAAGTCCCAGAGTACCTAAATCAGCAGCTGACATATCGTATATTCCGTCCCCGTCAGTCAGCTCTGCATAAGTAAGAGCAACCGTATTCCAAGTGGAGTCGCTCGTCAAAAGCTTGTAACCGTTATCGACGACCTCAACGCCGTCCTTAACGTATATAGAGCAGTGTTCTCTATATTTAGATTGCTCTATCGCAGGTCTGTATTCGGTATATCCGTCAAGTGATGGCATTGCTCTCTTCCAATTTGGAGTGTCCTCCTGCAAACCAATCACCGTCGGAGCATAGGATAAAATTTGTTCCTTTACGACCCGAACTCTATTTTTTGCCAATTCGGTAAATTCCCCATTATTTGCCGATAGCGTAGTCCATACATTAAAGCTTAAAACAGAAAATTCGGGTTTCATTGTTTTTTTTCGACAGTTACCTCATCCGTAGTTGTGTTTACATAGCTCTTAGTTCCAATCTTGTACGTTGCCTCAAATTTAAAGTCATAAGAGGTTGTCTCGCCATCAAACATATCGGTAAACTCGATAACGTAGAAATAATCGTATCCAACAGATTCTGCCGTACAGACGTTTGTTCCTGCTTTGATTTGGGTATAAACGGCGGGAACCGTTGCGGTAGCTGTCTGCTCGCCGTGCGTTATCTTTGCGCCAAGCTCAGCAAGAGCCGCAACGTTTACGTCTCTGATTCCAAATACAAGACGCACGTCGTTATCTCTTACCTGATAACCAACATAGTCTGCACAGACTGCCGTAGGACGAGGAAGATTATCTTCAAATGCCGAAGCAGGAGTCCAGTTTCGCCAAGCAGATACATCGTAAGTATCACCTATAGTAGTTACGTTGCGCGTGCCACTCAACGTACTACCCTCTACACTAAACTTTACTGCATCGCTATTTCCGTTTGTAAGTACATTAGTCGCATTCAAAACATCTCCAGCAGCTGTTTTTGCATAATAAGCCAAGGTTGTTTCAAATATTGAATCGTTAGTGTAATCAACTATTGAATTTTCGATAGAAATATCAATCAATCCTGTCGGTGATTCGATGTAAGCTATAGTTGCAGCCGAGTAACTCTCACCTGCCGCACATTTTCCGGACAGCAAAACATCGCTCACATCAAGATCCAATGTAGCTATATTGCTATCGTATCCATACAATCGTCCCAACAACAGCCCCGTATCCGCAGGACTGTTAGCTTTTCCATCGATCTCAAAACCAACTACTGAACATCTTAGTATATCAACATTAACGGTCCCTGCCTTAGCGCACTTTATGTTCAAATGTCCTATAATACCACCAATTCCATTGGAATTTGAAGTATCGCTGTTAGTAATCGTATATTCTTTGACCATACAATCAGATATTGTGATAGCAGATATTTTTTCAAATTGAACATAACCCAGAATACCTGAGCCGTAAGACTTGCTACTATTTGTTAAACCTTGAGATATACAGTTCTGAATAGTAAGCGTAGCACCTTCAGCAGCAGGAACCCAGCTACCGACAACTCCGCCAACACTAGCACCTGCTGTAATCTCTATATCCGCAAAACAATTTTTAACAGTTGTAGTGTATGTTGCCGCGCCTATAAGCCCTCCCACGTGTCCCTTCGAACTACTGGTAAGCTTAGCTTCGCACACGTTCACGTTTGACACAGTGAGCTCACCTGCGGTCTTTCCGACAACAATACCTGTTCTATGTTGGGTATTAGTAACATTAGCTGTTACAAGATTAAAGTTTTTCAATATACCTGTCGCTTGTCCAAACAATCCAGTTCCTTCAGTAGTACCGGTTATCGTAAGGTTTGAAATAGTATAACCTTGACCATCAAACGTACCCGAAAAGGTTCCCTTGCCTGCCCAAGTCTTGCCGTCCATATCAATATTGTCAGTAAGCTTTACGATATTATCTCCCGTTGCATAGGCTCCTTCTACGAGTGCCTCTCCAAACGCTACCATTTCATCAGGAGTGCCGATTTCTATAACCGTCGTATTTGCAGAAACGCTAAACGGAATAACCGTAAGCAGCATAGCGCAAAGAATAAAACAAGAAATTAATTTTTTCATTTTATACCTCTCCTCAATTAGAATTGCTAAAATCGCCCCAACCCAGCTTACCCATTTTTTCTTCATCATAGGTTGAAGCCATGTCTAATTCCGACGATACCGTAACAAACATAATTTCCTCGGTATCTATACGTGTGAACCGAATTTCCGGTAAAATGTATTTTTTCATTTATATATTTCCTTTCTTACGTAGTGTAGCAAATATATTCCAAACAAGGTGTTACAATATGGTCTCGCCAATATTATAACACCCTGTAAGTTCAAAAGCTCTTTACTTTCTCTTCTTGCAAACGACAGCGCCCGCAAGAGCTATCATCGACATAACGGTTACGCTCGTAGCCACGACAGCGCCACAACCGCCCTTGTCATCTTCATCAGCCTGAGTATCGTCTGCCTCAGTTGCCTCAGCGGTGGTATCAGCTGCTTCCGTATCATCATTGGGCTTCTCCGTCTGCTTATTATCATCAGGCGTTTCATTACTGCTACCGCCGGGAATAGTGGGTATAGTAGAGTCAAGCACTTCGCCCACTATGAGCGTATCCGCCTTAAGCGCAAGCTCAAGAGTTGCGTCATCAGCCGCTACGGTAGTGCCGCTATTTCCCGACTCCGCAACGATATTCGTACCGCTTGCAACGTAAAACGCCGCGTTAGTTGCGTTAGCTGCGGTTATAGCGCCGAAGTTCTTACAATCCTTAACCTCGCAGTTAGGAATGTTTACAAGACCAATCATTGACGCAGCGGCTGTAGTACCGGAGGACACAACTTCTCCGTTGTTTATACATCCAATAACCTTTACGCCCATTGCGCTCTTCTCAGCACGCGCTATAATTCCGCCAACACCTTTTGTAGCATCGCTTCCTTCTGCTGTTACCTTACCTGTGTTACGGCAGTTGGTTATTTCCATACCAACCTGCGCAGCACCTGATATACCGCCAACGTCTCTGCCCGTACCCGTAACGTTACCTGAGTTGGTACAGTTCTTAATATAATGTACGGTATTGTTCCATGCTTCGTCTCTCATCGCTTCGGTCACGGTCTCGCCGTTTACGGTCAATCCGTTTTTCTTGGTTACGCAAGGGAACGCAACGATACCGCCAACGAAGTTGACGCCCTCTATGGTTGCCTTGTTCCAGCAGTTATCAATAGTCGTAGACATACCCTTGTCACCCGTGATATTAGCCGCGATACCGCCCGTTCTGTTATTACCCGTGGTCTTAAACTTGGAGTTTTCACCGATAATAAGGTTCTTGACCGTCGCGCCCTGAAGGTTGGAGAAGAAACCCAAGCCTTCCTTGGTTGCAGAAGAATTTATGTAGTCAACCTCATATCCCTGACCGTCAAACGTTCCTCTGAAGGGCACCGTGCTCGACTCGGTTGCAGGACCGCCGATGGATACGAAAGAGGTTTCCGACATATCAAGGTCGGTAGCAAGATAAATAGTTATGCCTGCATAGTTCAATCCGCTCGTGGACATTACGTCAAGCTCTAAGGGAGTAGATATCTTAAACTCCTTGCTTTCGTGCTGCTGGTTGGAAATATACTCGATTATAGAAGGAACATTCGTAAGGTCCTTTTTTTCAACGCGCGCATCGGAATAGCCTACTATGTCTGTGGTGATTTCCGCTGTGTTGCTTGCCGATACAACAGTCGTCATGCCTATCAGCATTAAAGCAGTTAAAAGAATAGAAATAAGTTTTTTCATTGTCATTCTCCTTTTTATCTTAAATTTATTTTTTATGTTTTATTTAAGCTTTGAATACAAGGTCTTTAAATAATTATTCCACATATCTTTTCTACCTGCATACCACGTGTTAAGGTTTCCACCGAGACTTGCTTCGGACGTTGTGCCGTTTCTTATATATTCGTCAAGCTGGAATACAATCCACGGGTCGGGAGTCATATTAGCGCTCGTTGCCGCAAGATACGTAATAGTTGCATTTTCTCGAATGATTTCAAGCATATCAATGTGTCTTTGACTTGATGCCACCTGATATCCAAGTGTATCCTCATAGTAGCTGGGTACTACATCGTAGTAATTGTAATAGGATTTAACCTCCAATACCTTAGCTGAAAGCTCCGCATCCTTCGCACTATTGAGTATGAACGATATCAAGCCACCTGCCGCAGGGGTGTAAAGCGCTTTCTGGTCTGCGTCGTACTTGGGCATAGGTAATACTCCCCAAGACCAATCTACAGACTTCAAATTAGTACTATATCCAAGGTAATTCTGATAAAACAGCGAGCGTCCGCTTTCGTAGTTTGCATGTCCATCTTCAACGTCAGCCTCACCGGGAACAATAATGGCAGACTGGTTATTCTCTACCATATCGTACATATATTGCCACTTATCAAGGGTAGATTGGTCAAGAGCTGTCTTCATGTAATAGTTGCCGTCCTGCGCGTTCTTTTCATAAAGAATAACGTCCAACGCTATCATCCAGCCGCGGCTGGCGGTATGATGTCCGATATAGCCAAAGGAATCGGTTGACAGATTGGGCTCCATTCCCGTGTTCGAGCTACCGACCTTTAACGCCATTTCAAACATTTTTTCAACGGTCCATTCGTCTGAATTTACAAGATTGTAGGGTGATTCAAGCTTGTATTCATCAATCAATCCCTCGTTAAAGAAAACCACGCCAAAATTGGAATAGGTCGTCAGAGATGCATCGCCTCGTGCCGCAAAAAGCTTTCCGTTTATACCGTACGTTCCTATCATGTCTTTGAGATACCATGGGCTATCAAGCTGCAGATCCTCCAAGGAAGCCAAGTCATAAACGATGTTGTTTTGAAGCACGTAGGAATATGAGCTTCCCGATTTTGCTAAAATCAAATCGTACTGTGCATCCCCTGTCATAGACATAAGCATGAGCTGGGTATTGAAGGAATTTCTGTCATTCCAATCTCCCGGCAAAGTGCCATACGTCATCGTGATTCCTAAGTGTTCTTCAACCATTACGTCAGCAGCTCTAAGTGCTATATCCACAACACTCGTACTGCTCTCATCCGCAATGTCCAGATTGTTGGAAGCAACGGTCAAAATATTAAATTCCTTGCCGCCGTTATCTTCCTTTGCAACCGTAAGAGGAAGTCTTTCCTCGGCTGCGTCTTGCGTTTGTACAGACGCCTGAGTTTCTTCGCTGTTCTCTTTGCCGCAAGATACAGCCAAAGGAATTAGCATCAACACTGCCAGCATCGCCGACATTAGCTTTAAAAATTTTCTTTTTTTCATTTTGTCCTCCTTATTTTTTATATTTATTTAAAGCTATTTCTTTAT
Source organism: Clostridia bacterium (assembly GCA_017461745.1). Lineage (GTDB taxonomy): Bacteria > Bacillota > Clostridia > Oscillospirales > CAG-272 > HGM12713. Next base: position 7,210 of record JAFTXE010000089.1, read on the forward strand.
CAATATATCAGTAACTACGGGAAGGTGGTCAGAGGGATATACCGTGACGTTTGCCGTACCCGTCGCATCCGATTTTTTCAGCACCCATTTATATGCACCGATGCTATATTTTTTAACAGAGTTCTCCAAATCGGGAGAAACGAAGCAATAATCAATTCTGGCATTTGCCGTATTTTTTGCCGTATATCCCTGTCCCTGCTTGGAAACGTCAAACGCGCCGTTATAGGCGTTAGTACTCTTAGTTCCGCTTTGAGCTACCTTAAATGCGTCTTTATACACGGAAGTCACCTTATCGTAAAAAGCATAACCCTCTTTATCGTTAAAGTCACCCGTTAATATTACGGAGTCACATGAATGTTCTCTTTTCAATTCGTCGATATGTATTTGAAGGATATCAAATTCTGCGCATCGTTCATAGTAGCGCAGCATAAACAGCGGATGCGCAGAATACGGCTTTCCGTCGTATCCTCTGTGCTGAAGATGTGTATTGACGTAAAGGACAGTCTTTCCGTTGATTTCGAGCACGACGTAATTCATAAGCCGACTTTCCAGCATACTGTCTTGCTCGCCGATAACGCTGTCACCCGCATATCCCGATTTAAGCGTTGCGTTATTGGTAATTCCCAGCGTTGCAAGCTCATCAACACTCATATCGTACAAGCCGTCATTATCCGTCAATTCCGAATACGTCAATGCAGGGAGATTATTACTGCCCGACGCAGTGATCCACGCCCAGCCGCTGTCCTTGACCGTAATTCCTTTTTTTACGTATACCGAGCAATGCTCTTGATATTTGCTGGTCATTTTTTGACTTGGAAGATACGCGGTATATAGCTCGGGATCGATATTGATATTTTCAACCCATCTGTTCACGTCCTCCTGAAGTCCGATAACGTCGGCATCAAACGCCATAAGCTGTTCTCTGACTGCCTGTACTCTGTTTGCGGAGGTAGCCTTAAGCCCCATTCCGCTCGCATCAGGTTGCAGATCCAAGCGAACGTTAAAGCTGACAACTCTGATAGTCTGTCCGCTTTCTTCTTGCGAATTCGTTTCAGTAGTCTCAGATGCGGAGCTTATATTGCCCGAGCTCTCTGCCATTGTATCAACGTTCTCTTTATCATCGCAGGAAGCAAGCAAAGTACAGAGCATAATTACGCACATAATCAAGCGCAGTATGTTTTTCTTCATAATTCCCTCCATTAAAAAATTAATCTTCGTATTAAATTGGGTATTTTAAGAATAATACCCATTTTTTATACTTTTTCATTGCGGCAAATTTCCACGCTCATAATCAAATATTATAAAAAAATATTTTTTGTGTATACATATTGACAAACGAGACAAAAAACTATATAATAAACATTGTCAAACTGCTATATCTACCATATTAATTATATCATAGTCCATATATCAGCACAACTCCCAAATACACCAAACAATACCCAAAAACAACTATTCTTGCATAGGAGGTTTAGATTGCTATGATTATACCTGAAATAAAAATGAAACAGCACGGTATCTGGAAAAACTCAAAAAAAGAACGCGACATCCCAACCAGATTTGCCCTGACCTATGAAATTGAGTTGAATAAAATTCCCTACGGTAAGACCATTATCAACGGAATTACTTATGACATAACTGACGAGAATTTTTTCTTTACCCGCCCCGGAGACCTCAGAAGCACTACCGTTAACGACGGAATGTATACTCATACCGAATTTATATATTTTTTCACTAACACCTCAGTAGATCATCAAGCATTTAACCATATACTTGAAAACATTCCAACAATCATTCCCGTAGTTCCGGAAACCTTAGAAGCATGGAATAAGCTTCAAGCAAAATTAAGGGCAAAGAAAAATACATATCAACTTATTCAAATTTATCTTGATCTGTGGTCATTTATATTGCTCCTTTATAAAACCTCCCGAGATACTCATTTTGAAATAATCCCAACGTCAAATCAAAGTAAGTCGCTTTTTTTAGCTATCAAATTTATGTCCGCAAATCTTTCGGAGAATCTATCGATCGAAGAGATCGCCGCTCACGTGGGATATAGCTCATCTTATTTAAATTATCTTTTCAAGACCTATACTAAGCTTACGCCACACGCCTACTATACGTACTTGAAAATTGAGGAAGCCAAGCGTCTTTTGCAACACACGTCCAAAACAGTCGATCAAATATCCAAGGATCTCGGCTTTGCAAAAACCAGCCAGTTTATTAATACCTTTAAAAATATGTGTAACATTACACCCGGCAAATACAGAGACAAAAAAACGACAAAGTTATATACCGAATAAATTAAGGGCTACCGAAATGCAACACTTGCAATTCGATAGCCCATCGTTTTTTATTGAGAATCGTGTCCTTCAAAAATCGACACGAGATATCTTCCTATTTCCGCAAGATATCTTACTCCCGCCGCGTGCAGCTCGTAAGGTCCGGGAATAGATATTTCAAAATTGAGATTTCCCTCGTAATTGATTTCCTTAAGCGTTTTCATGAGCAGCTCCCAATCAATACGCATCGGGCTCACCAACCGCGGCTTACCAAATTTGGAAAAAGGAAACGTATGTAAATCATAGATTCCATCAACCTCGTGAGCGTGCAAAACGACGAGCCTGTCACCGCATATCCGAACCATTTCAACGGGGTTGTCCTGAGTCAGCACCGCATGACCAATATCAAGGCAAATTTTAAATCTATCCCCCAAAGCATCGCACATTTGAACCATTTCCTCTGCATGAGACAGTATCGTAGAGCAAATATGCTTATGTACGGGGTCCAGTACCCACATATTTTCAATACAGCAGTACACGTCGTATTCTTCAAGCGCAGGCAACAAGCGAGTATAGAAATCAACGGACGTATCAAACGCCTCTTTAATCTTTAAATCGTATCTTCTTCCCGACGTTATTATGGGATGAACAACACAATACTTACATCCCAAATAATGAGTAGCCTTGATACACGCAATCTGCCTTTGGACGATTTCTTCCACGTCGTTGTCATAATGGTGTAAATATCCCGTAAAGGCAGAATGCGTTTGGTCGATGAAGAACTCTGCCTCATCGGCGCATTCCTTTAAAAGCGAAAAATGCTTTGCAATCATTTCATCCGTAACGGAAGAAATATCGCCGTAAATCCCATTGCGCTCAAAATACTTATTGAGTGCAAACATCGCGCCGTCAAATCCGCATTCTTTAAGGTATGCGAACTGCTCGGTCTCCGCTACGTTACCGCTATTCAAAACAGAAATTTTCATAACGCTCTTTATTATTACGATAAAGCTTACGGCTTCTCTATTTCCTCAATCACGGCTATCTTTTCGGGTGTAAAGCCAAGTAGCGTTGCGGCTGTCTTACGCAAATATTTTGCGGTTTCGGCATTCAAGGAGCCGTTGTAATTTACGTTCTCCGCCGATTCGCCGAATATCATCGTATAGAAATCACAGGCAACGAGATAGCTTCCCATAGCCGAGGGATGCCTTTCATCAGTGTGATAAAGATTCAGGTCGTTTCTTTCCTCGTATACCTTGTTAAAGGTTGAGCAGACGTAAACCGACATACAGTCAAGCTCCTTCGCTACGGCGGCGCAGTATGCGGTAATTAAATCCGTGTGCTCCTTGCGAGTTACTGCCTTAGTAACGTTCTCACTGGTAGCAACACCGTTGTTTACCCCAAAGCTTGAGTAAATAACCGGCTCAGAGCCGTTTTCACGTATAATCTCAACCAGCTCCTTCGCCGCGCTCAGCTCCCAGCTTGCATACCAAGGAAGCTCCTCCGTCATAACAGAACCATGGCGGTTCGGCTGAATAACGACGATATCCCAATCCTTAGAACGAATTTTTTCAACTCTCTCGTTCCAAAGCGTGCTATCCGCTCTCCAATCTCCAATGCCCGTAGCGCCCTTGGTAACAGAATCAACGGTCACTTTCTTACCGCCCATTAAAGAAAGCATTTGAAAAATCCGGGGCATATCGTTGTAATATGTCAAGCTGTTTCCAATGAACAAAACCTTAATTCCCTGCGTTTTTGCCTTTTCACGAATAGGCGCGAAGCGCTCCTCAATTGCAGGAAGGTTTGTTATCTCATCACGGTTTGTTTGTGTAGATAGTTCGGTAATCATTTGTTCTGTTTCCGTCGTCCCTTCTGTATTATCGTTTTGTTCTGCGTTTGAATTACAACCGCCGATAAATAACGTTGCAACTAGCATTAAAATACTAATCATTCTCAAAAAATTTTTCATGACTCCTCCTTATATAATATTTATTACTTACGCTTTATTCAAGCTCGACCGTACAGCTTATAGGATAGTGGTCGGACAAATAAATTCCGTCTCTTTGCTCCGTCCATCGCTGAACGTTACGTACGCATTGCGCGGTATCGGCATCGAAAAATATGTAATCAATCTTTCTCGCGCATTTACCAAAGCCGTGAAAGGTCGGCTCATTCGTCGTAACGTCAACCATTTTTGGAGCTTGGCTATTGTTGCACATTTCAATTGCTTTACCTTGCGGCTCGGAATTAAAATCTCCAAGCAAGACAAACGGATATGCAACCTCGGCGTTGTCTTGCGATAGCTTGTTCAACAGTTGCTCCATACCCAGCGCCCTTGCCTTGTCACTGATATTATCAAGATGCACTCCATACACCCTTATGGGAGTACGGCAGTCTACGTGTTTAAGACCTGCTACGGTACAAATTCTCGGATAACGACTTTGTTCCTCGTATCTTGACGCAGGAACAAAAGGCGTTGGAGAGAGCCAAAAATGCTCCAACGAATGAAGTATCATGCAATCCTTTCTGTAGGCAATACTGATTCCCTCTCCGTCATAATTTTTCTCTCTTCCGTGACCGACGATAATATAATCCGTTAATGCTTCATTCAAGAACAAACGAATTTTATCCGTCACCTCTTGAAAACAGATTATGTGTGGCCGTTCCCCGTTGATTTTATCAATTATAAAACCTGAGCGGTGGATAAATGAATTTATTCCGTCACCGTCGTATGAACATCTAATATTAAAGGTAAGTATTTTCAGTTCCTGCATTTAACTCCCCCTTTTTATATCAACTATTTCGGCATGAGAAATATAACAAAAAGACAATTACAGTTTTATTATATCATATAGTTTATAACAAGACAACACCCAAATTTGACAAATAATACCCAAAAACCACTTTGAATATTCGAGTGTTCGACCGTACTTTACAAGATACACCTTGTAATACGGACGAATACCGGCTTTTGCAATTAGTCCAATATAAACTCGGAATAATGTATCGATTAAATTATACGAAAGATGAGATTACGAATTTTTTACACCAGTACCGCAGTTTCCCTGAAATCCGTCGTATTGAATGGAAAGATGCCATAGAAAAGAATAATTTTCCATACGCAATTCAACTTCTGAAGGAAAGCAAAAAAATAGATGCTCAACAGCCGAATTGGGTCAATGAATACAGCAGACAGCTGATTGAGCTTTATGAAAAACAAAATGATTTAGCGTCATGCCGTGCGGAATTATCAGAATATATTTTTACGCGTTCACATTATGAGCTGAATCAAATTCAAAAGTTAAAAAATGCTTCTGAAACCCCTTTTTACAGAAGAAATACGAGACGTATTTTTCGCATATCTCCGTTTTCGAATGGACCTCGCTACAAGTCGAAGCGCTTACGCCGAGATCATTCAACGGCTAAAAAAATGGAGACGTATCCTAACGGAGAAATAATGTCGCAGACCTTGGCAGACGAGTGGAGAGAAAATTATAAAAGACGCTCCGCACTCTTAGATGAACTGAATAAAGCGGGATTCGTTGAAAAGTCTCAACGGATATGTTAACAGCACATATATTTCACGTATCTTTTTCTGAAAATATTTTTCCTCTATTGGCTGAATAGGACGGAGCGTATATAGTAGACTACCGTTATGAACACGTCCGTCTTCTGTTTTTACCGTGGTATATTCCGCGGTTATAAGTCCTTCCTTCTCAAGTCCTTTAGCTTCTTTTGTCCCTTTCTGCATCAGTTATTCTATGAAAACATTATCTCGCAAACAACGTCAAGCGTTGCGGGACTTATTTGCAGTGTATTAAGCGACTGTATCATCTCACCGTCCAACACATTTTCTCTGCACACCGCGTCTATCTGATTTTTTTCCAGTACAGGTAGCTCACAGCGAACAAGGAACTCGCACAATCTTTGGTATCTATCCTTATGAGTATCTTTGCACACACCGTTTGCACGCAGAACGATATTCTCCGTCACCGCCACGGCAGAGAGCTTTATGCTCTGCGTTCGAGTGTTTCTGTCGTAAAAGGTCTCAAAGGGTATTTCCGAAGTAACATCAAAGGGCTCAAAACCACGAAAACAGAACTCGTACGTCCTCATATTGGGAATAAGGCTGAGATCTCCCTCGGCGCAAACCGAAAATTCCATGTTACCGTTCTTTACTTTAAGCTCAAAGGTCGTTTTTGCCTGTTTGCCACTCAGATATTCTCTGCCCTCTCCGCTGTCCTCGTAAAGAGTAAAGCTTCCCGCACCTCCCGGGAACACCATAACCTTGAAGGCATCGGGGTTGCCCGTATCGTTTTGCTTTCTTACAGCCAAGGGCACGATAGCGCCCGCTTTGGCAAGAACCGCCTGATCCTCAAGCCTGCGGTTGAGTACGGCGCTGTGACCTCCTGAATAGGTATGTCCCGTGAAAAAGTCCGTCCATACCCCCTCGGGCAGCCATACCTTGACCGCTCCCATTTCCGTTTGCTTATCCGCGGGGCAGGTTATGGGACAGACCATAAGCTCGCTTCCGAAGAAATATTGTCCCTTTGACTCGTATGCCTTGATACACTCGGGATACTCGTAATAGATCGGATAAAGTGAGGGAACACCCTCGCTGTGACAGCGATAATTCATAGTATACATATACGGAATAAGCTCGTATCTCAGACGCATATAGCGTTTTATGGTATCGGTGTAAGGCGCGCCGAACAGCCAAGGCTCCTTGCGGCAATACGGATTGAGGCTTGAATGAAGTCTCATAATAGGCGAGAACACACCGAACTGTATCCAACGCACAAGCAGTTCCTTGCTTCCGAGTCCTAACTTAAAGCCGCCGATGTCGTGGCTCCACCATGGATATCCCACATTGACAGCAGTAGACGTAAAATAAGGCTGAAATGCAAGAGAGTCCCACGTTGCCACGGTGTCTCCCGAAAATCCGAGAGGATAGCGCTGGCTTCCGAGTCCCGAATATCTTGACAGTATCATGCCGCGTTTTCCGTCACGGCAGCTATCTAGATAGTGAAAATGATTAAGAAGCCACAAGGGATCAAGCCCCTTGATACCCGAATGCGTTCCCTGTTGCCAATCTATCCACCATATATCCGCGCCGTCGTCCTCAAGAGGATGAATGAGATGATCGAAATAAGCATCTATAAATTTTGTGTCGGAGAAATCAAATCTGACGGGATCCTCCGCCGACGTATCCACTCCCATTTCCTCGGCAATCGCCTTGTATGCATCCTCAAAGCCCTGAATTCCGTCTGCGGGGTGAAGATTGAGCGAGCAATGAAGCCCTCTTCCGTGCAGATTGGCAAGAAACGCTCGGGGATCGGGAAAAAGCTCTCTGTTCCACGTATATCCTGTCCAGCCTCTGCCGTACTTGGAATCGACCTTGGTAATATGCCAATCCATGTCAAGTACAGCCACGGAAAGCGGGATATCCTCCTCGCTAAAGCGCTCAATGAGCTCTTTATACTCGTCTGCGGTATAAGCATAGTATCTGCTCCACCAATTTCCCAAAGCGTATCTCGGAAGCATAGGTGGATAGCCCGTAAGCTTGTAATACAATTTCAACGCCTCAAAATAGCGCCGTCCGTAAGAGAAGAAATATACGTCAATATTTCCCTTTCTCCTTGGTACAAACCAACCGTTTTCATCAAATAGGAGAGAAGCGCTGTCATCAATAAACGTTCGTCCGCTTGAATCCATTATGCCAAAGTCAAGTGGCACAGCTCCGTCCTTTTTGTCAAGGGTACGCGCCGTTCCGTAAAGATTGTGGTGTCTTGGTGGATCGCCGTAAACCGTCTCTCCGAATCTCCACCTCGCGCCGTAGTTGGTATATCCGTTCTTTGCGTCTATGTAAAGGCTGTCGGGGTCAAACCTCGCGTTCTTTTTATAAACGAGATGAAAATCCTCGGTGAATATCTCAAGGGTATCGCCCGTAGCCTTAACGTGAAACTCGGGAACGCCAAGATTTCTATTGAGCACCACCTGAGACGGTCTGTCCTCAAAAACTCCGTCCTCACTGTATTCAAGGCGGATAAGCATACTGCTCAGCACGCTGAATCTGTATCTTTCTCCCTTTACCACACAAGCCTCTCGGCATTTGCCACCGCTGTACTTTACCCAATATTCTCTGTTTTTTGCATCTGTATTCATTCCGTTCTCCTTATTACTCGAATAAATCCGCTCACCCACAGCGCGTCAATCGCCGTGGGTGAAGCCTATCAATATTCACTCCGAGATATCCCTATGCACTACCCCGCATATTTCTCGGCAGTCTGTCATCACTGTATCTTATCAAAAACTCTGACGTAGTCAACTATGAATTTATCGTCCTTCTTTGCCTTACCCTCATGATCCGCATAGAAGCCGGGGATATGAGAACGGTAGCCAAGACATTCCGTGCCTATAAGTATAAATTCCTCGGTATCGGAGCACCCCCCCGTAAGCTTTTCACCTGACTGTACGCCGTCAACGAAGAATGTAAAGCCGTCCTCCTCCCACAAAACGCCAAAACGGTGGAAGCCTCCGTCAACGGGTATCTCGTCGCCTCTCTTTGCACTTCTGTGCTCGCCGAGTGTTGATTCATACTGATGATCCTCCGCATAACCGCCCCAATGCACAAAATGAGGAATGTAGGTGTCGGGGAAAAAGCTTTCCATAATGTCAACCTCAACTCCCGCCCTTTTGGGATCGGGCTGAGTTCCTATATAGGGAGACTGAAGCCAGAATGCCGACCACCAAAGATCTCCCTTCTGGAGCATACAGCGAACCTCATAATAGCCGTACTTATGGACGAAAAGAGGCTTATTGAAGGGCGCAATGTTCCACGTTTCCTTTGTACCCGAGCGGTCATACCAATTCTCGCCCGTCTGTAACTGAGAGGAATAATATTTTCCGTCCTTTTCCACCATTTTAAAAATAATGTTGCTCTCTCCGTCGAATTCAATTCCCTCTTCACCTATCCAAGCATCGTGCTTTTTGTGAAACAGATGACGGCGAAAATTCCATTTTTCGCTATCAAGCTTATCGCCGTCAAATTCGTCCGACCAAACCAATTTCCAATCCCCGTCGGGCAAAAGACTTGGCTCGTGATCCTGGATTTCATATTTTTTCATAATTTTCTCCTACAAATTTGTTTTACAGAAATACAGTAAACCTATCCTATTTGCTCGAAAATTCGGCATAGTATTGCGCAATGATCTTTTCAAAATGCGACATGACGATCTTCATTCCGTCAAGATTCAAATGGCTGACATCGCCGGGCTTCATGCAATATTTGCTCCTAAAGCTATCATCTCGCATATTTATTCCCGATATTTCAGGCTCGTATGCCTTTACACAATATACTCCCTGCGCCTCGGCTACCTCCTCCATTGCGTTGGTATAGTCCTTATACGTGAGAGAATATCCGCTCTTGTCGGAGAAATTCCACGGAGTTACGCAAACTATCATGGCGCTCGGATACTTTTTCTGTAAGCCGTCAATAATAACGTTCAAAGCGCCCGAATAGGTCTTTGTATCAGAGCTATCTATCGCGCCTATCGGAACCTTCTGATTAAAATCGTTTCTTCCGCCCTCCACAAGTATTATGTCAGGAGATCCGTCGGGCAACGAAGTATATCTATCGCACATGGGATTATAGCTTGTTACGTAGTTTGATACTGTCGAACCGTTCTTTCCGTAATTATGCAGTTCCATGCCGTATTTTTTCGACATAAGGCTTAGCCATACGTAATCGGACAGTAGTCCGTTACCCTCAAAATAACTGTCGCCTATGGCATATACTGTAAGTTCCTCCAAGTTTTGAGCGTAGTAGCTGCTTATACTGTCCTCTATCCATTGTGCGAGATTAAGCTTTTCGGCGGCAGTTCCCGTCCGTCCCGTGAGTGTTGCCGTAACCGTCGGGAAAGCAGTCGGTGTAAATGCGGCGGTCTGCCCTGAACGGAAGCAGAGCCTTAAATTTTCGTTATCTAAAGTCGTAGTATACGAATAAGTGACCGTGCCGTTTGAATATGAAACAAGTATATCAGACAGCGTTGTGTTTGAGCCTGCGTAATTTGCTCTGTCAAGGTCAATGACCCATTCGCTGCCCTCCTGCTTCCATGAGGATACTACGTACGCGCTTGCCGACGCAAATTTTGCGTCACCGTTTGAATTTGTATTGTTATCTGTAAAGGTCAACGTAGTTCCCGCCTTGTCAACAGTAAACACGTCCGTATACGAGTAATATCCTCCGCCCGAACCCGAAACTATCTGATTTGGTTTGCTTGCGTGCGTCGAAGACGCAACGTATCCGAGATTCCATTTAAGACTCAGCGTCTTCTCCGTAACAGGCTTAGAGGTATCCGCAGTGTCGGTCTCTTTTTTTGTTTCTTCATACGATGTATCCGTTTGCTGTGTATCCGTTTGCCCTAACGTGTCGGTTGCAGTAAAAGCTTCTTCTTTCTTACAAGAAGCCATAATACAGCAAGAGCCAGCCAGCAAAGCACTCAGAATACGCGTAACAAAAGCTTTCATTTTCATGTTATTACACATCCTTTTTCATTCTAAATTTAAGTCGGCAAATCTCGGACAGTGGTCAGAAGCAAGGCTTGCCTCCCTGTCCGTCACGGTAATATACGTCGCCACGCTCACACGCGTGTGCTTCCCCTGCTTTAGCCACATATAATCTATCGCTCTTTTCGGATCGGTAACCGCTGTGGGACATGTGATATAATCACCGATATTGTCATCATAGGTTGCATATTTTTTTATACCCGCGCTCTCATTCTTGTTCTCGGCGATATCGTAAAGCCACTGTAACCCTCCGTTTTTCAAAGTCACAAAGGGATCGCTTCCGAAAACACAGTTAAGATCACCGCCAATTATAATAGGAAGACCGTCAAATACGCCTCCGTCCTTTTCATAGATCTTATCAATTTGCTCAAGCAGTTGCTTTGCGTTTTCAACGCGTGTAGAATTTGCAACGCCTTCGGCGAGCGTTGGGTCATTGTACATAAAATGCGTTGCTATAGCAACAAAACGCTTATGATGTTTTAGCTCCTCAAACACTGCCCAGGTTAGTGATTTTGAGTTTACGTCGTTGGGACCGTCGTACAAAAAGAAACCTCTATCTATGAGTACCATTTTGTCAGCGCGATAAAAAAGAGGCGTGAAATTAAGCTTATTTCCGTATTTATCCTGTTCCGTGTGCCATACATCAACACGGGTATAGCCTTCGCCCTCAAGCAACGGTGTCATACCGTTATTAAAAGCAGTACAATATTCCTGCATGCCGAGGACATCGGGCGCGTAGTTTTTTATTATTGTCAGCTCCATTTGTTGACGCAACGGTATCGGTCCGCTGCTAAGATGCGGCTGATTTTGTTTGTCGGGATACCATTTGTAACCGTATATGTTGTAAAACATTATGCGAAGTTCTCCCATTTTGTTAGCTATATAGTAACAGGAACTCACAATTATTCGCTCCTTTCTTTGATTATCTTCTCGATAATAACTGAATTTGTATATTCACAGTATCCATAGGTATTGATAAGCGTGTCAACGGGCGCTTCAAAATCGTCTCCGAAATAAGGATCATAATACGAAATGAAAACAGTCGGAGTGGAATACTTCATCCAACCGTTCATCATATTTCTTGCTACCTTGCCCGAAAGCTTGACCGTATTCAAGCCGTAAGACATTTCGTTGCTTACCGAGCAGATTATCAGATCGTATTCTCCGCTCTTGGCGAGCTTCAAAGCAGCGGAGGGACCGGGATCGGCAAAATCCGTAACCATCGCGCCCTTTTTTCTCAAGCGCTCACTCAGATCGTATGCCGCCACGCACGTAGTCTCAGTGACTCCGTTATTGGCAAGAATTATATGCGCTATCTTGGTTTGAGAGCTTATTCGGAATGGCAGTACATCATTGCGGTCACGCACGAGCTTTACGCTGTTTTGCGTTACCTTTTTGGCAAGCTCTCTTACATCACTTTCACAATACTCGGATATTTTTCTGTGTTCGGCGTCCTCAAAATACTCTCGCGAAAAGCAAAGCATACGATATGCGCGATTCCGCAAGGTGTCTGTTTTCAGAACGCCCTCCGCTATCTGCTTTTTCATCTCGGAAATATATTCCTCGGTAGCGTGCACGAACAAAAGGCAATCACCGCCCGCTTCAAGAAATCTTGCCATGGCGCGATACAGATTTACGTAACCGCAGAAGCCCGTCATATTCGTCGCGTCGGAAACAATGATTCCCTCGAAGCCTAATGATCGGCGCAAAAGTCCCGTAAGAAGCTTTTTGGATACGGTAGCAGGCGGATACAATCCCGTTTCGCTGTCTATATCGTCATATGAGGGAAATGAAATATGCCCCGGCATAATCGCCTTGGCTCCGTACTCAATGAGCTCTCTGTATACTCTTCCAAATGACTTTTCCCATTCCTCATAGGAAAGCGGATTTTCCGTAGTAGTTACGTGCTGATCATCGAAGGAATACCCGTCACCGGGAAAATGCTTGAGAGTTGCTATCAAGCCACCGTCCTGAAGTCCGCGCATATACGCGCCTCCAAAGCGCAATACCGTGTCCGCATCCTCTCCCGCAGTTCTTATAGATACTATAGGATTACGGCGGTTACCGAGAATATCCACACAAGGTGAAAATGTCCAATGGTAGCCCGAGGATGTTGCCTCATTTGCAGTAAGAACTCCCATTTTGTAAGCAAGACTTTCATCCGCTGTCTCCGCTACTGCACGCATGGACGGAAATCCCACCGTACCCTTTATCATTTTTGCCGTACCGTATTCAAGATCCGTGGCTATCAGTGCACGCTCACATCTACCTTCGTTTATAGCAGGAACTTCCTTACACGCCATCTCCTTTGTCGTCGGATGAATAAATGCGCAGGTAGTATTTCTTGCGGGCGTCTGTTTTTCCAATATGTAATTCGGGCAAATAACAGCGGTCAATAGCTCATCGATATTCATACCGCTTACCTTTTGCCAAAGCTCGGGATAATCTTTGATCTTATATTTCATAAACCGTTACTCCAAACAGATACTTTCATAAAGTTTCGGTATCACCGCATTTTCCAATGTAATATTCTCAGCCGTTAATTTGTCAAACATACCAAAATGTACAGGAACGGTATACTTTGCGTTAACTCTCCTTGCAAATCTTGCCGCATCTTTCATGTTCATGTTGTTTCCAACTCCGTTGACGGGAAGAAATACAGCTTCAATTTCAATATCGGGAAGACTC
>JAFTXE010000090.1 GCA_017461745.1 Clostridia bacterium
GCTTGGCAAAAAACTTCCTTGCAGGGTTGTAGCCCTTAAAGCTATTCTTAGATTTATAATTGTTATAAAGGGCTACAACCCTGCAAGAAAGCTTTTGCGGAGCTTTTCTCGAAAAGCGACAACGCGTCCCCATATCCCCCGATAAATCACAATTTTCAACCGTTCACTGTGACGCAGCCGTTTGTTTTCGCTTGTATTTTGTATTATTGACAAAACGCTTTTTGATTATTCAGAATTTTGTATAAGTCGCATAAATGATTTTTATTTCAAACCGTTGACAAATTTTTTCAAATGCGGTATACTATCTTATACTAAGTCTTTAAGGAGGTAAGATATGACCTTAGAGTTAAAAAATATAAACAAATCCTTTGGCGCAAAGCACGTGCTTAAGGGCGTTTCCTTCAGCGCCGAGGGAGGAAAAGCCTTCGGACTTCTCGGCAGAAACGGCGCGGGCAAGACAACGTCTATAAGAATACTCATGGACGTATTCGGAGCGGACAGCGGAGAGGTTTTGTTCGACGGTAAAAAAATTGACTATTCAAAGGTTGGGATAGGATATCTTCCCGAGGAAAGAGGTCTTTATCCAAAGAAGATAATCATAGACCAGCTGACGTACTTCGCAGAGCTTAAGGGTCTTTGCAAAAAGGACGCCGTCAGCTCCGTTGACTATTGGCTCTCGCGCCTCGGCATGTCGGAATACAGAAACAAAAAGCTGGATACGCTGTCAAAGGGCAACCAGCAGAAAATACAGCTCGTTACGGCGCTTGCGCACGACCCTCAGATAGTCATTCTTGACGAGCCGTTTTCGGGACTTGACCCCGTCAACGCAAGGCTTCTCAAGGACATAGTCAAGGAGGTTATAGAGAAAGGAAAGATAGTTCTTTTCTCCAGCCATCAAATGAACTATATTGAGGAATTTTGCGACAGCATCGCCATTCTCAACAGCGGTCAGGTGGCTCTATGCGGAGACCTGCGCGACATCAAGCGCAACTATCCGAGAACTCGCTTGGAAATTCGAACGGAAGCTCCCGAAATAATAAGGGAACGCTTCGGCAACCGCTGTTCAGACGGTACGCAGGGCTCGCTCATTATAAAAATGGACTCCCCCGAGGATAAAAAGCGCACCATGGAGGAGATCATCAGCTGCTGCGACGTTGACGAGGTCAAGGTATTCGAGCCTTCCCTCAACGATATATTCGTTGAATACACCAAGGACGGAATATAAGGAGGTCAAAGAGATAAAATGAAGCAATTCAAAACCATACTCAGATTTGAGTTGAAAAATTATTTCAAGAACAAGACCTTCGTCGGCATTACTCTGTTTTTAGTGTTGGCTATAACCGTAGTTATGTTTCTTCCGAGAATAACCTCGCTTTTTGACTCCGACGACGCAGACGCGGTAAATGACGGCGACAAAGCCGTTATGCTCGTAAAGCCGTCCGCAAAGGAGCTCGAGGAGCTTGTGGGAACAACCTTTGCCGCGTCCTTCCCCGACTACGACGTTAAGGTCACCAACGAGGACGAGGATACGGTAAAGCAAAAAATAACCGACGGCGAGGTTGAATGCGCCTTCGTCATGACGGGAATGGATTCCTACGTCTATTACGTTGAAAATATGTCCCTTTACGACGCCAACGCGGATATTGCCCGTGAGGCGCTGACGCAGGTGTGGAGAACGAACGCCATAATGGCGGGCGGACTTTCCGCCGAGGAAGCGGTCGATATAATGTCGTTTACCGTGACGGGCGAGGCAGTCAGCCTTGGCAAAAATCAGATGGATAATTTCTTCTATACCTATATTATGATATTCGCGCTTTATATGGTCGTGCTGCTCTACGGACAGATGGTAAGCACGAGCGTGGCTACCGAGAAAAGCTCAAGAGCCATGGAAGTCCTTATCACAAGCGCGAAGCCCGTCGCAATGATGTTCGGCAAGGTAATTGCCGCCTGCCTTGCGGGGCTTATACAGCTCGTTGCCGTCTTTGGCTCGGCAATGGTGTTCTATAAGATAAACGAGGATTATTGGGGCGACAATCCCATAATAACCTCAATTTTCGATATCCCCGCAGACCTGCTCGTTTATATGCTGATTTTCTTCGTGCTCGGCTTCCTGATATACGCCTTTTTGTACGGCGCTATCGGCTCGACGGCGTCAAAGCTTGAGGATATAAACACCTCGGTCATGCCGCTGACCTTCGTCTTCATCATTGCCTTTATCGTGGTAATAACCTCAATGAGCGGCGGTGACGTAAATAATCTCGCAATGCGTATCTGCTCGTATATTCCGTTTACCTCACCTATGGCTATGTTCACGAGAATTGCTATGAGCACCGTGCCGCTGTATGAAATAATAATTTCTATCGGCATACTGATCGCATCCGTCGTAGGCGTCGGTGTGGTATCCGCAAAAATATACCGCGTAGGCGTAGTCCTCTACGGTACTCCACCCAAGCTCTCGGCAATAATAAAGGCTGTGAGAAAAAGTTAATATACGGACGCGGATTTTTGGTACGCGATTTTAAGGGGTCTTTCCTTCGGAGAAAGGCCCCTTAAAAAACGATAGTACACTATATTCCTGAAAAGTTATCGACGGAAAAACGGCAAAAGCGGCAAGGAGCGCGTCATTTTTCAAATAAAAATGGCGAAAAAGCAAGCGCGGACACAATAAAAGAAAATATCGGGCGAAATGTTTTTGGTATTTTTTATTTGAGGCTCTCAAAAAGCGACAAAGCTTTCGGGCAAAATCTGTTAAAATAAAGCCACCTGAAAATCAATTCTCAGGTGGAAAGGACGTTAAATAATGGATATCAAATACGAAAGCGTTGAAGCGAGCGAGCAGAACGCCCAAGACGAGCAGGAGCAAGCCGTCAAAATCCCGCTGACACGCAGAATTGCCGTCGAGCTTATGTATTTCGCCGTGGGCGCGGCTTTGGGAATGGCGGAGCTTCCATTCGGAGCAAGACCCTTGGGAGTGGCGGCTCTGTGCGCCACGGGAAAACGCAGCTTTGCCATCTTTCTCGGACTTCTGCTGTCCTCGGCGACGACCTCTGCCCCTGCGGTGTATATTGCGGCGTACGTCGCAACGCTGCTCATAAGACTCGGCGTTTGCCTTATCCGTCTCGGCGGAAGGGGAGAAAAGGCAACGGTCGGAGACTTTATAGACAGAGCCTTTGAGGAGCACCTCTCAATAAGAACGGTAACTGCGGCATTCGTTTGCTTTTTTATCGGGCTTTACAACCTGTTCGGAAGCGGATTTTTATATTACGACCTGTTCGGCGCGATAATCGGCATAGTCGTTTCCGCCGTGGCAACGCTGCTTTGGTATCCAATCAGAGATATGGAGCTTGAAGGTCGGGCGCTGCTGTGGCGACGCGTGGGAACAGTGGCTCTGTGCGCCGCTCTCGTCTGGGGGCTCAGAGGTATTGGCTTTTACGGAATATCGCTGTCAGCATTCGTGTGTATGCTGCTGACTTTGACGGTTACCGAGAAAAAAGGCGTCGTGTTCGGCGCGTTCTGCGCTATATTTTCGGGGCTCGCCGTCTCTGTGTCCTTAGCACCGCTTTTCGTTTTCGGAGCGATTTGCTACGGCGTGCTCGGCAAGCTTTATTCACTTCTCGGCTGTGTCGCCTGCTTTGCGGCGGGCATGGCTTGGGGTATATATATGGACGGAATTGCTGCTATCAGCGCTCTTTTGCCCGCGTTGCTTGGCGCAACCTTTACGTTTTTCATCGTAAACAAGCTGTTTTTCAAGCACGCAACCAAAGCCGAAGCAGAGACGCGGGAGCAGACGGTCAGCGCCGATGCGCCCGTCACTTCCGATATCGCCGTAGTAAGACTTGACGACGCGGCAGGGCGGATAAAAATGCTCTGCGAGGGCTTTGCCTCGCTGTCGGATATGCTTTTGCAGACCAAGACAGAAAAAACTTACGCCGACCTTTCGGATATCGAATCTATACGAAAGCTCAAAAACGGTCTTTCCGTGGAGATAGGCGAAATGGGGGCGGGACGCGATGACGAGCTTGACTTCCGAGCGGCGTATTACAACGGCGTTACGGCAGAGTCTATGAGAACCGAGGCTATTGCGCTGGAGCTGCGCGCGGTATCCGATTATCTTGCGGGCGTGATGGTGGAAAATCAGCGCGCGTACGAGATCGACACCGAGCTTAGCAGCAGAGTCTCCGCGGAGCTTTTGCGCATACTGCCCGATTACAGCGGAAAGGTCACGGTATTCGGAGAAAGCAAAAAAAGAGCGGTCGCCGTATGCGACGGCGCAAATGAGCTTGAGCGTTGCAGGCGTGAGCTTGAAAGCGCCGTGGGCAGAGTTTGCGGTTGCCCGATGACGAGCGCGGAGACGTGGGAGTTTGAGGGACGCGCCTACACCGTTATAAAGCAGATGGCAATTCTTGACGCAAGCTTTGCGGGCAGAAAACGGAACGCCTTGGGCGAGACTGAATTCTGCGGCGACAGCTTTGGCATAATAAAAGAGGCAGGCGACGGAAAAAGCGTCAGCTTTATAAGCGACGGAATGGGTAGCGGACGTGAGGCGGCGGTAAGCTCAGGGTTATGCGCGCTGTTTCTCCAAAAGCTTCTTCCCGTAAATCTGACCTCACCCGAAAGCATCGGTGTGACGCTATCGGCGCTCAACGGCTTCTTGCGGAGCAGAAACGGCAGCTCTGCGAACGAATGCTCAGCTACGGTTGACCTTGCTATGTTCGACCTTGTGGAATGTCGAGCGCATTTTTATAAAAGCGGTGCAGCGCCAACGTATATCTTCCGTGACGGCGCTCTGTTCAAGCTGCGCTCGCGAACCGTTCCTATCGGAATAATCAAGGAAGCGGACGTCGGAAAAATGAATATGGAGCTACTCCCGGGGGACGTCGTCGTCATGGTGAGCGACGGAATAACGGAAGGACGCGAAGAATGTCCCGAGCTGTTTGAGTTCTTGCGAAGCCGCCTTTTGACACACGACCATGAGCAGCTCGCCGACGCGGTCATGAAATACGCCGACGAGCGCGGTTGCACCGACGACGTCTCGGTAATAGTGGCAAAAATAACCGAAAAGCCTCTGTCAGAGTTAGTTTGTGAATAGGTTTTTGTCGGAAACTTTCTTGAAAGAAAGTTTCCGACACCTTCAAAGAACTTGTGAGAAATAAATATTAGTGTTGTTGAAATTTTATGCTGTGCTTAATTGGGAGTGCGGTAAATTCTAAGGTGGAAACCGCGTCAAACGCTGCTGCGCGTTTGACGGGTTTCTTTTTTTATTGAAAGATGCGACTTGATGTAATTTATTTGCATAGACAAATCATAATTTGACGCACCATGTTCGCACTCTCTCCGTGTCATCCTGAGCGTACGCACTTTATTGGGAGAACCTAAAGTACAATTCGACAATGTTTGCGAAGCAAACTTGGGACGGAGCGTAGCGGAGTGTAGGATCTTTGCCGCTTGCGGCAACAGCTATCTTAGATGAGGAATTTATGTGTTTCAATAAATCTCCCAATAACTATGTCGTTAGTTGCTCCTTGCGTCGCAAAGATTCTTCGCACTGTTTATTAGGTTCACCCTCTAAGTCTCTTTTGCTCAGAATGACACGGGGAGAGTGCGAACATTGTGCTAAAGATGTACTTTCGTGTGTTTTAAAGTGACACTATCACAGAGAGCGCACGCTGACTTCGTCGGCTACCCTCAATCAGTATGTTTCGCTACGCTCAACGCCAGCTTCCCCCAAGGGAAGCCTTGGTTGTAATCGTTTCTTTATCTACACC
>JAFTXE010000091.1 GCA_017461745.1 Clostridia bacterium
AACAATTTTATTCCTTCTTTGTGACTCCGCTCAGGATGACACGCTGAGGCGAAGCTGGCGCGAAGTCATAAAAAACATAATAAGTAAACACCCCGATAAATCACAATTTGAAGCAATATGTTAGCACTTACTGTGTCATCCTGAGCGTACGAATTTATTGGGAGCGCTGAAGCCGAATTCGAAGGATCTTTGCCGCTAAAGCGGCAACAACAAACTTAGATGGGTAATCTCTTGTGCTTCAATAATTCTCCCAATAAGTATGTCATTAGTTGCTCCTTCGTCGCAAAGATTCTTCGCATCGTTAATCCGACTCACCCCCTAAAGTCTCATCTGCTCAGAATGACACGTAGAGAGTGCTAACATAGATATCAACTCCTCGACAAATCACAATTTATTTATCCAAATACACCATATACACACAACCCTTATCATTTCAAGGAAGTTTTTTGCCAAGCTTTTTTTCAAAAAAGCGTCCCCGCGTCCCCGCGTCCTCGCGTCCCCTGCGTCCTCATGAAAGTACAACGTTCGACTTAATTTTACCAAAAAATTAGCACTGTTCACAGATAATTAACAAAAAACTTTTTAAAACCCCTTGACAAAAAGAGGGAAAAGCGATAAAATTTATACTGTGATTAGCACTTGGGCTTTGTGAGTGCTAAAAAACGAAAAATAATTGCAAAGGAGAAGGTATACGGAATGGCAAATGACAATTATGGGCTGAGCGAAAGAAAAAAGCAGATACTCAAGGCTATCGTTGAGGCTCATATCGACGGCGGCGAGCCCGTTGGTTCAAAATACATCTTGCAGAACACTCTGATGTCTTGCTCCTCGGCAACTATAAGAAACGAAATGGCAGAGCTTGAGCAGATGGGATATCTCGTTCAGCCTCACACCTCGGCGGGCAGAGTGCCAAGCGAGGCGGGGTACAGATTTTACGTAGACTCGCTCGTTGAGCAGTATGCGAGAACCACCCACGAGGTCGTCAAGATAAATCAGCTTCTCAAAGCGAAAATGTCGGAGATAGACCAGATACTTGACACCGCGTCAAGACTTGCGTCAAGCATGACCAATTATACGGGAATTGCGATAAAGCCCAAGGCGTCCTCGGTCACCATGCAGAAGTTCGAACTGATATTGATAGACTCAAATCACTTCGCAATGGTAATGATAACCTCGACGGGAACGGTAAAGACTAAGAAGGTCACCGTTACCTCGGATATAACCGACGACGAGCTTCAAAGGCTTTCCGAGCTTATGAATGTGCTGCTGTGCGGAATAGGCGCGGACATGATAACGCTTCCTATTATAATGGAAATGGAAAACGAAATGGGAGACGCGTCGTTCCTCGTCAACCCCGCGGTTAAATGCGTGTGGGAGGTAATGAGCGAGATAGACGGCGGACAGCTTAAGTTCACGGGTCTCAATCACCTGTTGAAGTATCCCGAATATTCGGATACTCAGCAGCTCGGTCAGCTTCTCGGAACTCTTGAGGAGCAGGACGAAATACTCGACTTGGTTTCCGAGTCGCTTGAGGACGACATTAGCGTGCTGATAGGCTCGGAAAGTCCCGTCAAGGTCATGAATAATTCGGCGCTTGTCTTTAAGCCGATAAAGAAGAATGGCAGAACGGTGGGAGTTATAGGCGTTCTCGGTCCGAGACGAATGAATTACCGTCAAGTGCTTAAAACTATTGATGAGATAGGCGGAAGCATTGCGGTGATGTTTGATGAAGAAAGACAGCTTAACCAAGGAAAAATAAAGGAAGGAGATAGTGATGGAGGAAAATAAGACCATCGACCCCGAGGTAGAGGCGGAAGCCGTTTCCGAGGAGCAGACGCAGACCGTTTGCGAGGAAGCAACGGAAGAAGCCAATGAGGAAAAGCTTTCGGGGAAAGAAAAAAAGAAGCTTAAAAAAGCCGAAGAGCAGATAGCCGAGCTTACCTCAAAGCTTGAGAAGGCGCAGGCAGATATCGCCGAGGCGAACGACAAGTACACAAGACTTTATGCGGAATACGACAACTTCCGCAGACGCTCTCAGAAGGAGAAGGAGGGAATATATGCGGACGCGTACATCGACGCGCTGACGCAGATACTTCCCGTTCTCGATAACCTCGAAAGAGCGGCGTCGTACGGCATGGAGGACGCGGAGCACCCCTTGGCTAAGGGACTTGAGCTGACGCTTAAGAGCTTTGCGGAGACGATGGAAAAGATGGGAGTTAAGGAGATTGCCGCTCTCGGCGAGAAATTTGACCCCAACGTACACAACGCGGTAATGCACGTTGACGACGAAACACTCGGAGAAAACGAGGTCGTTGAGGTATTCATGAAGGGATACATCAAGGGCGATAAGGTTCTCCGTCACTCAATGGTCAAGGTAGCGAATTAAGCAAAAAAAAGCAAAGCTTTTGGCTTGTGTTAATGTATGTGGCTGTTTGCTATGTTCGCACATTCTCCGTGTCATTCTGAGCAGATGAGACTCAGGGGGAGATAAAAGTAGCAATGCGAAGAATCTTTGCGACGAAGGAGCAACTTCCGCTTTGCTATTGGGGGATTTGAGACAGTACGCCCCCCCGAAGATAGCAGTTGCCGCAAGCGGCAAAGATCCTTCGAATTAATGTTTAGCACTCCCAATTTTATATATTTGCTCAGGATGACACCAAGGAAGTGCGAACAAAGCGAATGGTTTTACGATATGTATTTAGCGAACACATTAAAATACTTGCTGATTTTTACAATTTATAGATACAATAATAAAAAAACTTAAACCCATAAAGGAGGAAAATATCATGGGAAAAATAATAGGAATTGATTTAGGAACAACAAACTCTTGCGTAGCAGTATTTGAGGGCAGCGACCCCATAGTTATCCCCAATCCCGAAGGAGCGCGCACGACGCCTTCCGTTATTGCGTTTTCAAAGACGGGCGAGAGAATGGTAGGACAGGTCGCAAAGCGTCAGGCTATCACCAACCCCGACAGAACCATCATCAGTATCAAGCGTGAGATGGGTACGGCTTACAAGAAGGAGATAGACGGCAAGACCTACACTCCTCAGGAGTTCTCCGCAATGGTTCTCCAGAAGCTCAAGGCAGACGCTGAGGCATATCTCGGAAGCCCCGTAACTCAGGCGGTTATCACCGTTCCCGCGTACTTCACGGACGCGCAGAGACAGGCAACCAAGGACGCAGGTAAGATTGCGGGACTTGAAGTTCTCAGAATTATAAACGAGCCTACGGCGGCAGCTCTCGCTTACGGTATGGATAAGGAATCTGACCAGAGAATACTCGTATTCGACCTCGGCGGCGGTACGTTCGACGTATCCGTTCTTGAAATTTCCGACGGCGTATTCGAGGTTCTTGCGACCAAGGGTAACAACCGTCTCGGCGGTGACGACTTCGACCAGAGAATCATCGATTGGATGGTAAACAAGTTCAAGGCTGAAAACGGCGTTGACCTCAGAAACGACAAGATGGTAATGCAGAGACTTAAGGAAGCGGCAGAGAAGGCAAAGATCGAGCTTTCGGGTATGACCAGCACCAACATCAACCTTCCCTTTATCACGGCTACCGCGGCAGGACCTCTCCACTTCGACGCAACTCTTACGAGAGCTGAGTTCGATAAGATCACCGCAGACCTCGTTGAAGGCACTATGGGACCCACGAGAGACGCTCTCCGTGACGCAGGCGTATCCGCATCCGAGATAGACAAGGTGCTTCTCGTCGGCGGTTCTACGAGAATCCCCGCAGTTCAGGAAGCCGTTAAGAAGTTCCTCGGCAAAGAGCCCTTCAAGGGAATCAACCCCGACGAGTGCGTAGCAATAGGCGCTGCAATTCAGGGTGGAGTTCTCGGCGGCGACGTTAAGGACCTTCTGCTTCTCGACGTAACTCCTCTGTCCTTGGGTATCGAGACCCTCGGCGGAGTATTCAATAAGATAATCGAAAGAAATACCACTATCCCCGTAAAGAAGAGTCAGGTGTACTCCACCGCGGCTGACGGACAGACGTCCGTTCAGATCCACGTTCTTCAGGGCGAGCGTGAGATGGCAGCTTACAACACCACTCTCGGTCAGTTCATTCTCGACGGTATTCCCGCCGCTCCCCGTGGAGTTCCTCAGATAGAGGTTACCTTCGATATCGACGCTAACGGTATCGTTAACGTAAGCGCTAAGGACCTCGGAACAGGTAAGGAGCAGCACGTAACCATTCAGTCCTCTACCAATATGTCCAAGGAGGATATAGAGAAGGCTGTTAAGGACGCTGAGAAGTTTGCTGAGGAAGATAAGAAGGCTAAGGAAGCAGTTGACGTAAAGAACCACGCTGATTCCCTCATCTTCCAGAGCGAAAAGACGCTTGGCGAGATTGGCGATAAGCTTCCCGAGTCCGATAAGGACGAGGTAAAGGCGGCTGTTGAAAAGCTCAAGACCACCGTTCAGGGCGGCGACACCGAGGCTATCAAGGCTGATACCGAGGCTCTTGAAAAGGCGTTCTACGCGCTTTCCGAGAAGCTCTATAAGCAGACGGGCGCACAGGGCGCGGGCGCTGACATGGGCGGCGACGCAGGAGCACAGGGCGGCGACGGCACTTACTATAACGCCGACTACGAGGATAAGACGGAGAACTGAGTATATTAACTGATTTCAAATTGTGATTTATCAAGGGCAAGGGACGCGGGGGATGCGAGGGACGCGATTTCCGCTTTTTTGAAAAAAAGCTTGGCAAAAAACTTCCTTGCTGGGTTGTAGCCCGCTTAAGTATATATAATTCCAAGAATAGCTTAGTCGGGCTACAACCCGGCAAGAAAGCTTTTGCGGAGCTTTTCTCGAAAAGCGACAACGCGTCCTTCGCGTCCTTCGCATCCCTCGCCCCCCAACAAAAATTCAATTACTACTTTAGCGGAAGGGCAGAATATGCCTTTCCGCAAAAGTCGTTTAAAGCTTTGGCTTTAAAAGATTACATTTGCACGAGGATAATATGGCAGATAAAAGAGACTATTACGAAGTGCTTGGACTTTCCAAGGGAGCGGGCGATGCTGAAATAAAAAAGGCGTATCGCTCCATGGCAAAAAAATACCATCCCGATATGAACCCCGGGGACAAGGAGGCGGAGGCTAAGTTCAAGGAAGTGAACGAGGCTTACGCCGTGCTTTCCGACGCGGATAAAAAGGCGCAGTACGACCAATTCGGTCACGCCGCCTTTGACCAGACCGCAGGTGGCGGATACGGCGGTGGCTTTGGCGGCTTTGGAGATTTCGGCGATATCGGAGATATATTCGGAAATATATTCGGAGGAGCGTTCGGCGGCTCGTCCTCAAGAAATCGCAACGCGCCAATGCGCGGCGAGGACGTTGGCGTTCGCGTTACCGTTTCCTTTGAGGAGGCGGCGTTCGGCGTAAAGAAGGATATTTCCTATAACCGAGTTCAGAAGTGCCCCGACTGTAGCGGAAGCGGAGCGGCGAAGGGAACGAGTCCCGAGACCTGCTCAGCCTGTGGCGGACAGGGACAGAGACGCGTTACCCAAAGGCTTGGCGGTATGGCGTTCCAGACTACAGCGACGTGTGACAAATGTCGCGGAACGGGTAAGGTTATTAAGAATCCTTGCACAAACTGTCGCGGAACGGGTTATATCAAGGTCACGAAGAAGCTCAGCGTAAATATCCCCGCGGGTATTGACGACGGTGAGCGCATCGCTCTGCGTTCTCAGGGCTGTGACGGACGCAACGGCGGTCCTGCGGGCGACCTTATTATAACGGTCAACGTCAAGAGACATAGCGTGTTTGAGCGTGACGGCTATAATATTTACTGCGAAATTCCGATAACCGTTGCCGAGGCAACCTTGGGTTCGGAGATAGACGTCCCCACGCTTGAGGGCAATCAGAAGTTCACCATACCCGAGGGAACTCAGCCGGGCACTCAGTTTACCATAAGACAAAAGGGAATACCCTACGTAAATAACGCAAACCGCAAGGGCGACCTTATCTTCACCGTAAACGTTGAGATACCCAAGAGCCTGACGGAAAAGCAGAAGGAGCATATGAGAGCCTTTGCCGACTCCTGCGGTGAGGGTAATTACTCAAAGAAGAGCGGTTTTTTCAAGCGCATCTTTGACAAAAAATAATTTATCGGAGTGACATCGAAATGGATAAGGATTACGTTTGCGAGGATTGGGGTACGGAGAGCGAATGGACTCAGTTCAAGGTAACGGTTCCTCTTGAACAGCTTGACGATATAAGCGCCGTTATGAGCATGATATCCAACTATCTTCAGATCGAGGATTACAGCGATATCGACCTTAAGACCTGCTACGGCGACCTCATTGACGAAAGTATTCTCAACGCGGATAAGACCGTGGCGTCGGTGTCCGTTTATCTTCCCGCGGACAGCGGAGTTGCGGATACCCTGAGCTTTATCAAGGAAAGACTTGCAACCTTGAATATCGACGGTAAGATAAGCGTCAGCGGAGTTTGCGAGGAGGATTGGGCGAACTCTTGGAAGGCTTACTATAAGCCCATAGAGATAGGCGAGAGAATAGTTATAGTTCCCGCATGGGAGAAATACGACGCGCCTGCGGACAAGCTGGTGGTAAGAATGGATCCGGGTATGGCGTTCGGTACGGGCAGCCACGAGACGACGAGACTCGTTATAGGACTTCTTGAAAAATATATCAAGGAGGGTCAGAGAGTTCTTGACGTTGGCTGCGGAAGCGGAATTTTGGCTATATGCGCCGCAAAGCTTGGCGCGAAGGAGTGCAAGGCTTACGATATCGACCCCGTCGCCGTCAAGGTGGCGAGGGAGAATATCTCGGATTCGGGACTTGATAACGTCACCTGCGATGTCTCGGACCTGCTTCGCGGAGTTGATAAAAAGGGCGGAGCGTACAACGTTATATGCGCGAATATCGTTGCGGATATAATAATCCGCATGACCCCCGACGTAGGTGAGCTTATGAATGAAAATTCGGTCATACTCGCATCGGGTATCATTTGCGAGCGCGCCGACGACGTTATTTCCTGCTTTGACCAAAACGGCTTTGCCGTAGTTGATAAAGCCGAGGAAAACGGCTGGTGCGCGTTGGTCGTTAAGAAGAAATAAAAATAAATGCTGTTCTTGTCTTGGGAACAGCATTTTTTATGTCGTGAATTAACTTTGTGATAGTGTCACTTTAAAACGCACGTAAGTACATTTTTAGCACTATGTTCACACTCTCTTCGTGTCATTCTGAGCAGATGAGACTTAGAGGGTGAATTGAATTAACGATGCGAAGAATCTTTGCGACGAAGGAGCAACTAATGACATACTTATTGGGAGATTTCTTGAAGCACAAGAGATTACCCATCTAAGATGGTTGTTGCCGCTTTGGCGGCAAAGATCCTTCGAATTGTACTTTAGGTTCTCCCAATAAAGTGTGT
>JAFTXE010000092.1 GCA_017461745.1 Clostridia bacterium
CCCAGCAGTCGTGGAACTTTCCGAAGATCTCCTTCTGCTCGTCGGTGAAAGTCTTTTCCAAGTCCTCGTGATGCCTTGCCATGTATCCGAGGAGTTCCTTCATCTCTTTTGAGTTGGTTCTGCTGTCCTCTTGCGGTATTATGTTTCCGTGCCACAGTTCTTTTATCATACTTTTCATAGGTTGTGCCTCCTTTTCTGTCAGCACAACAACATACCACAGAAGAGAGAGAAAGTCCAGCACTTTTTCGAAAATAAATCCAACTTTTTTTCGTCGGGCGTTTTCTTTGCTTACAGCGATGCAAACTTTGCGTGTTTATATACTTTACAATCACGCTGATTTTTGTGTGACTTTTCAGCGTGAAAAGCAAGTTAGTCAGCCGAGCGTTTTCTTTTGTCTATTGCACCGCAAATTTTGCGTGTTGATAGAAGGCACTTGACTATTCTTTCGAGGTATGGTATAATAACGGCAGAAAAAGAATTTATGCGGAGTCGGATTTCCTATTTTCTGATAGCATCCTCATCCCACCGAAACGGGCTTGACCACAGTTTTGACCATCTACGGTTCCGGACTACGTGGAAACAGTGCTTACAAGAGCACCCGAAAGCATCGTTTTTGGACTCAAAAGCCCCGAAAAGCCTTGTAAATCAAGCAAAAAATCGGTGCAGATTTGTTTGGGACCAGGATGTCGCAGGTTCAAATCCTGTCATTCCGACCAAAAAACAACCGATTTCAAGGTGTTTTTACCTTGGTTTCGGTTGTTTTTTTATGCTTTCTGCACAAACGAGGATTTTTTGACCACAATTTGACCCGAATTGTTTTTTTCTTTTCTTACCACATTTGAGGGCTTGGCTCTCCAACCGTCAAAATCGATGTTTTTATACAGGTTCGAACGCTTTTCTGCCTTCAGTTTCTCGCTCATGCTTCGAAAAACATTGTAGTCGAGAACGTATATCAGAAGTCTCCGTTCAAACCAATTTATTATGTTATAGTTTCTCGGATATCCGTTATCCCTTATGTCTATCATAGTCACAAGCAGATAGTCCGGATGTACCGTTGGGTATATACTCATTATATATTCTAAATCCATTTTCCTTTCCTTCCAAAATGCAAAAAGTGCCAACGCAGCCGTCGGCACTTTTTCTTTTACATTTCTTGTATTTTTATCTGTTGTTTTTCTTCTTCAATCTCCGCTTTGACACGGATTATCATAGCTTCGAGCAGAACTTCGCATTCCTCTCGTGTCTTGGCGTATACGTTGTGCTTGTGTCTTTTGCCGTCAGCGTGGGTAGGCGAATAGTTGCCTTCCCATAAGTTTTCGTTGACTTGATACAGTCCACCCGATCCGCTTCGCCGTATTTTGCCCTTGTAAGGCTCGAATTTCTCTTTCTGAGGCGGTTTAGGCTCTTTCTTGGGTACTTCCTCGTATTTTCTCAAATGGGCAGGAAGCGGTTCTTTTCGCCCTATCTTGTTTTCTATCCTTTCTGCTGCCTTTCTTTGCATATCGTTTGTTACGTGGCTGTATATATCAAGTGTTGTAGCCGAGGATATATGTCCTATCGTAGCGGATAAGGTCTTAATGTCCATACCCGCCGATAATGCCATTGTAGCAAATGTGTGACGCAAGTCATGAAAGCGTACTCTTTTGCAATCAGCACGCTGAAGTACCAATTGCAGTCTTTTATAAATGTTTTGCGGATCACGCGGCAGATCTTCTTTTACAGGTGACGGAAACAGCCACCTTGAATCTACAGTCTGACGATATTCCGACAGCATTCTGATTATGCTCGGCGGTAATATTATCGTTCTTACCGAGGACTTCGTTTTTGGCTTTGATATTATCATCTTTCCTTTGACCTTTGCGACCTCTCGGTCTATATGTAGTTCTCCGGTTGTCAAATTAATATCATTCCATTGAAGCCCCATGATCTCTCCGCGTCTCATTCCTGTTGCTACTTCAAGCATGAAGATTTCATAAAAGCCCTCATATTTGGCTTGTATCATAAAGCGTTGCATTTCATCGGGTTCAAGTATCTGCATCTCACGAGATTTCTTAGGAGGCAGTTTGCAACCCAATGCGGGATTCTTGGGTATCAATCCTTCCTTGACCGCTTTATCAAGAGCAGTTCGGCAGCTTGCATGGCACGCTCTTACCATTCTGTCTGACAGTCCTGAGCCGTGTTCCTCTACAAACCTCAACCTACCGTTCTTTTTCAATCTTGTATAGAACTGTTGCAGGTCATTTTGCGTTAGCTTATCAAGCTGAATATACCCTATTGAGGGGATTATATGCTTATATATTCTTGTCTCATAGCCTTCTTGCGTAGTTTCTCTTATGGTTGGCTTCGAATAGTTTTGATACCATAAATCCATCCATTCACCGAATGGCATACTTGATTTTGCACTCGTGGGTAACTTTCCTGTTATCTGTATACTTGATTCTTTAAGTGCCTTGAGCTTTTGCAAGCATTCGTTTTTCGTCTTTGCGAGTACGCTTTTTGTTATAGGAGTTCCATTGTCACGGTATCCGACAATGTATCTTCCTTCCCATCTTCCATCTGTTCGGAGTCGGACTGTTCCTTCTCCGTTTTTTCTTCTTCCAGCCACGGTTTAAGCTCCTTTCCAAATATATCCTCTAAAAAATCTCCTACCACTGCCGCGGCATTCTTTTGCATATCATTTGTCACATGGGTATATGTGTCCAATGTAAATGAAGCGTTTGTATGCCCAAGAATGCCCGAGAGTGATTTTGCGTCAACGCCGCTTATAAGAGCGTGTGTTGCAAACGTATGACGAAGATCGTGAAACCTTACGTTGGGCAGTTCCGCTTTCTCTAATATATCCTTCATTTTGTGATATGCGGTACTTGCGGACATTGGTTGTTCGGGCTTGGTCAGATGCGGAAATATCCATTCGGTAATCGCAGACTTTTTTCTTTCACACAGAATTCTGTACGTGCTTGCGGGAAGTATTATATTTCTTTTTCCCGCATTGGTTTTAGTTTCTCCGATCTCACGAACTCCGCTAATACTTTTTCCAGCCGATCTCGTTACTTTGAGTATGCCACGGGATTCATCAAAGTCTTCCCATTTTAATCCGCACAATTCTCCTTGTCTCAATCCTGTTGTCATCTCCGTATAGAAGAAGTCGTACCACAGCGGTTCTTTTTCGATAGCGTCCATAAAGATTTCGAATTGAGTTTCATTGAGTATTTGCTTGTCTTTATAATTTCGTTTGGGAATTACAGTTCCGTTTGTAGGATTAGACGCCGTAAGATGCTCCGCTACCGCCGCATCCATAATTTGATGCAGGAGCATATGTACCGATCTTGTCACGCTGTCAGAGAGTTCGTTTCCGTAAACAGGATGTTTATGTTTTCGTCCTGTTCTCTTGATTGCGTTATAGGCTCTTTGTACGTCCGCGGTGGTTATCAGCTTAACTTGCTTGTGACCTATTTGACCGCATATCAGATCAGCATACCCTCTGTAGCCTCTTAATGTACTTGGACGCAATGTGGAGCTTGCGTATTCCTTAAACCACTTGTCTATCCATTCCCGAAGTGTCATATTGCTTTCCTCTGTAAGCTCCACCCCGAGATAGTCCTCTCGGAGTCGGAGCATTTTGGGGATAAGCTCTTTTTGCGTTTTTGCGAATACGGATTTTGTTATAGGCTTACCGTCATTCTTGTGTCCTACAACGATAGCACCTTCCCACCGTCCGTCCTTTCGCTTCCTGATAGTTCCTTCGCCGTTTGTTCTGCGTTTTGCCATATCTGTCTCTCCTTTCAGCTACCAACAATACCACAAAATCTGTGATAAGTCCAGCGCAAAGCGGAAAATAATCATTGTCCGACTCTCGCTTCTATCCACTCTATAAGCTTATCTCTCGGCACGACTATCCGAGAGCCGATCCGCAGAGAAGGAAAATCTTTTTCGTGCATAAGCTCGTAGCAGGACGATTGTGATATGCCGAATAGCTTTGAGAGCGCGGGAACGTTTATGAACATGGGAAGTTCATCATATGTTTTATATGTTGTTCCTGTCATAATGCCACCCCCGCTTCAGTTGAATGTACGCTTTATCGGCAGATAATCATATCCATATCTGCGTATGTGCATAGCGGTTATTATAAGCTCAAAGTATCTGTCTGAAATCAGATATTTATCGCACAGTTCCTTGTAGCTCGAATAAGCTGTGTCACGGTAAAGATCGGACGCTACCTTAACCAAGATATATTGGATACTTGCCGTTCCGTATACCTTTATAGCGTTAAAACGTATCTTTTTAGCCTTTACCTTAGCTTTTGAAATTCGCCAAAGCAGTTTATCGGAAGTAAGTATATAGAGTGCCGCCAGATATTGCTCGGTACACCTAAAAGGATTGTTCTTTAGCGAGTCAAGATATATTTGTTCGTGTATCCTGTTTCTGAAATACATAACCTCGCTCCTTTCCTTGTTCAGCTCCGATCCCAAGACTGCAAGACAGAGCCTTGTCCACGATCTCGGTGAACGTACTGTCCAAATGACCGATATACCCAAATAGCCTTGCCTTGTCAATGGTATATATCTGTTCTGTCAAAATAACAGAGTCTTCGGGAATTCCAAAGGATGCTTTAGGCAAACGAACGTGTGTTGGCAATGCCTTTTTGGTCGTGCTGCTTGTTATGGAAGCGACGATAACGGTAGGACTGAATTTGTTTCCTACGTTGTTCTGCACGATGAGAACAGGACGGTATCCGCATTGCTCCGAGCCTATGCCACTATCCAAATATGCGTAGTAAATGTCTCCTTTTTTAACTTCCATTTCTTTTTACTCCTTGTTTGGATATGTATAGCTGTGAAGACGTTGCCGCCTTCACAGCCGTCGTTTTGTTTTTTGTTTTTCTATTTGTTCTCAACTCCCCGAAAATAGGGCATGCAACAGACTGACAGTTACGAGCTGTCATCATGGGACTCTCACCCCCGCCGGGTACTCCGCCGGCCGCGCTTTCGCTACGGAAGTATCATTATCACCGTTATCTGTCATCGCTCCCCGCAAGTAGTAATCTTGCAGCCGTTCCCAAGAGCAACACCCTCGGCAAAAGCCGAGGGCATCGTTCCGCGTTTCTGTGGCTCGCAGGCTCATCACCTCGCAATAACGGCAACGTATCTGTTGAAGGTATATTCAATTGTCAATGAGTAGGGGATTTTTTAACCCCTTCACTTAATAGCCACGAGAAATGAGTTTTGGACAACAAATTTCAGAAAAAACTTTTAATTATTTTTTCTGCGGTATTAAAATGGTATAATACTGCCGTTTTTCCTATGCCCATTCTGCGAGCTATTTCTCTAAACGATAAACCATCAATATGGTGTGCAATTACGATAGCGTATTGCTTGTCGGTCAAAGCGGAAAGAGCCTTACGCATTTTTAGAATTTTCTCCATACGCTCCACATACTCTGCCGGATCACCGTTCTCATCAGCAATAAGATGACCTTGTTCTATAAGACTATCCAAAGATATGTGTCTCCTTGTTTCCTTACGGTCTGTTAAATCTTCCTGATGTTTGTCCAATATGTAGAACTGCGTTATTTCGGGATTGTTTGCTTCATCGAGAGCCTTTGCTGTTTCGTCATCGAGCCATACGGATATTTCTTTTTGTTCGCCTTTTTCTGTAGTTATGAATGTAGTATATTTTTTCATTTTATTCCTCCTGATTTTTGAAATTCCTTGATGTTCAAAAATCAGAAGGAGGCGCACGAATTGGCATATATCTACATTTTTCGCACAACAAAAGGCACTTGTAAGGTGGCTCAAAATTGAGTTTCCTTACAAGTGCCTTGTAAGCAGTATTGAATTGTTTGGAGGTTAGTCTGTACTATATTCGCCGCTTCGCACATAAAGCGGCGAGTCGTTTTTGTCCCAGCTCATAAAATCCCCCTTTTTTAATCAAAATGTCTTGATATGGTGATTATATACTATATAAATTTTGCTGCGTTCTTATCGCAAATAAGCGTAACGTCGGGGTGAAGTCTAAGGAGGGATGCAGGACACTTGGTGGTTATCTTACCGCCAAGCATAGCCTTGACAGCTTCCGCCTTTCCTTCTCCGCTTGCGAGAATTACTATCTTTCTTGCTTTGAAGATGCTCTCGATACCCATAGTAAGAGCCTGTTTCGGAACATCGTCCTCGCTCTCGAAGAAACGAGAATTTGCCTCAATAGTATTTGCTGTCAGGTCTGTTACGTGGGTGTAAGGATAAAGCTCACAGTCTGGCTCGTTGAACCCTACGTGTCCGTTTCTTCCGATTCCGAGGACCTGAACGTCGATACCGCCGAGAGCGTCAATGTTTTTCTCGTAAGCCTCACAACTCTTTGCAACATTGGTTGCCTGTCCGTCGGGAACATATGTATCTGCTTTGTTTATATTCATCTTATCGAAAAGGTGATAGTTCATAAAATATCTGTAGCTTTGCTCGTTGTCGGGTGTTATGGGGTAATACTCGTCAAGATTTACAGACTTAACTCCAGCAAAATCAACCTTTCCAGCCTTGTAATCCTCTACTAGACATTCGTACATTCCGATAGGAGTATCACCCGTCGCAAGTCCGAGAACGCACTCGGACTTTTGGTTTATAATCTCCACAAAAATATCTGCAGCCATACGTGACATATCAGCATAGCTTTCTTTAATTACAACTTTCATCTTTTCAACTTTATTCTCCTATTTTACAAATACTATCTCTATAACAGTCCATAGGCATTACTTTGTCTGTAAGTCTTGACTTTTCGGCTGCAAATGTAATCAAATGATTTTCAACAGATGTTGTAATATCTGCGTAAGCTTTTCCCGTATATGTTCCGGTCATTATCTGACATAGGGCACGAACAATACCAAGGTCACCGCCACCGTGTCCTCCCTCGATACTCTCGTCAGCAACAGAATCCTTGATAGATATCTGCTCGCTTTTACGAGTAATAAAATTATATACGGTAATAGTATCACTTCCCATTCGCCCTTCAAGCTCGCCTTCAGTTCCCATAATGCGTATTCTTCTTCCACCTTGATTGAACGCACTCATTGTAAAAGATGCTGTTGCGCCTGATTCGAATTCCATATTAACGACCTGTTGATCTACCACATCGTTGCCGCAAGAGCCAAACACGCATTTACCGTAATTTGTTTCGTGTATCAGCTTCTCGATATCTTCCTCTGTGGGATTATGTATCTTGGTTGCGTGACGGGCAAACCACGCCACCTGTCTGTGACGGTAGAGCTTTATGGCGCTGTATGGGCACTCTGCCTCGTGAGGACATCCTTGCACGCAAAATTCGGGAGCTCCATCGGGTCTGTTTGACTCACAGAAATAGGTCAAAGAACCAAAGCTCTGAACTTTAGTACAACGTTCATTCAAAAGCCATTGAATAATGTCTATATCGTGGCAACTTTTAGCAAGAATCATAGGCGATGCTTCCGCTGTTTTATGCCAATCGCCGCGCACATAACTATGACTGTAATGCAGATCACCAACAGCCTCAACGTGTATTATGTTTTTTATCTTTCCTATTTTTCCATCATCAATAATTTTTCTTATAGTCGTGAAAAACGGGGTATATCTCAAAACGTGGCAAACCAATACTTGAACGCCTTTAGCATTAGCCGCTTCCTCAATAGCCAAACATTCTTCGGGAGTGGGAGCAATAGGCTTTTCCAAAAGCAAATGATATCCCAGCTCGATTGCCTTTAACGCTATACGGCAATGATTCTTATCCTGTGTAGCTATTATCGCAACATCTGCCATTTTAGGAAGCTCCAATATAGCTTCTCCCGTTTCATAGCAACATTCATCACCAAGTCCAAATTTTTCCTTAATGTAGTTTCGTCTGATAGGATTGGGATCGGCAACTGCAACAAGCTCCATTTCAGGACAATGCTTTTGTCCTTCGCTTACGTAAGTAGTTCCTCGTCCACCAGCACCAATCAAAATAAATTTAACCTTATCCATATTTAAGTTCTCCTTAGATATCTGTATTTTCAATTATCACAAAGCTACAGAATTGTGATGTAAAATATTTACCGTTGAATAGAACGGAACTCTGTTAAGACTCGTGCTTTCTTCGGGATTTCTAAACGGCAATAGCACCTCGTCAAGCTCCTCAATACGGTCTATCTTGCCGCTTGTGTAGTCAAGGAGTCTGCGTCTGCAAGCATCTGTGCGGTAAAGAAGCGCGCCTATTCTATGGTCTTGAATGTCAAAGCCGTGGGTCTTGTTATCTGTAAACCACTGACGCTCAAAGGCTCTGCCGAATATTTTTATGAGCTTTTCTACCTGTACGTATTCGTTCTTCGCAAGTCGCTCAAGCTCGACTTTGTCGCCTGCTTCATAGGCTTTTCGAGTTTTCAAGCCAAGCTCATACTTTATTGCCATTACGTCGCAAAGCTTTGCGGCGGTGTCAAACACGTAGCCGTACTTACGGCTCTTTTTTGCCGTTGCGTGAAGCTGCTTTGCGTACTCGATATATTTCTCTCCTGCACCTTCTTTGACTGTGTAGTCAAGGAAGTCGTTGAAATAGTCGGAGTAGAGCATATATTTAGACGGGTTTCTCGGTTTACCCTCGTAAGGAATTATATCGTTGGGGCAGTCGATATTCATAAATTCGTCGAAGTCGATGCCCACAAGTCTCTTAAATCCTGCTTTTATTTTCGTTTCGTCTGTTACGCCCTTTGCATATTGAGCAAGATAATAGAGCGAGGGAAGTTGTGAGAAGTGAGAACAATCTGCTCCATCGTCACCCCACATTGTCATAAATACGTTACGTATCTTATGTTTTTTGCAAGCGTTGAGAGCAGGTATCATTGACTGAAGTGTGAAGCGGTTATACGGTATCATTCCGTACCAGCTCCAAGCGCCCCCCGCAAACCATGTTTTCTTTGAGAGCTGTCTGTGGTTGTCCATCATATCGCTGTATGTCTGCTCGTTACTTTGATAGTAATCCCAATATACGGGAATTACCGACTCGGGCAGAGCCTCTACAACCTCTTTGGGCATTTCGCATTTAGGAATAACGTACTTTCCATCATTCCAAGGTCTGAAATACATATCCGACCAAACCATTACCTCATAGCCGTACTTTTCGGCTATCTTACACACTCTCGCAAGGTGACGCTTCATTATGTCATTTACGGTTTCATATCCGTGTATATCAAGGTGCTTACCGCGTCCGAGCATATGCGCCTCGTCCATACCGATATGTATCTTTCTCGACTTGAAGCACTCGGAAAGTGTGGCAAACATACGGTCGATAAGCTCATATGTACGCTCGTCGTCGGTCATAAGTATATCATCGCAGTCACGTGGGAACTTGCCCCAACGGAAGATAGCGTTAAGGTGCGCCAAGGTCTGAATACAGGGTATAACCGTCATTCCAAGACTCTCGGCATATGCGTCTATCGCTTTCATTTCAGCCTTTGTGTAACGTCCTCTCATATAGCCGAAATAAGGCTCTCCGTCAACCTCATAGGTGTCCTCGGTGTAGAACATTACGCAGTTGTAGCCCATTTTTTTGAGAAGGGGCAGAAATCTGCGCAGTCCGTCCATACTCATTACGGCGTTTCTCGACATATCTATCATTACGCCGAAGGTGTCAAAGTTTTTCATTGATTATCTCCATATAGTTTTAAAGCCGCCATAACGACGCCGTCGGCATCGTTATGGCGGCTATGTTTTTAACTATCAACCTTTATTAAGTTGACCAAAGTCCATCGAATCTCCGCTGCCGTCTCCTTCGGGAATAGGAGTAATGCCCGACTCGAACTTTGCGGGTAGATTCTTAATAACGTCCTTCAGAACAGATGCGTAAGCCTGGTGCTCCGCAATGTTCGGATGGTGATTTCCCTCAGCTCTGTTCAGCTTATAGGTGGTAACACCCGCAAGTGTACCGCCGAATTCCTCAACAGCCGACAAGATGGCGTTGGCGTAGGTGTCATTCATCGTGTTGTAAAGGCAGAGTATCTTGCATCCGTCTCCGTTCTTTTCACGAACAGTTCTCAGGAAGTTGAGATATGCAGCTCTAAAATCCGCTTCGCTAACGTTCTCGTTCAAATAATCGTTTGTACCGATATTGATAACAACGATATCGGCTTTTCTCGCAAAGTCGTATTTTGTCTCGCCGTTACCTATAGGATCAGCATAGAGATATCCGTTTGTAACACCCGGATTACCGCAAAGCAATCCCTGTCCCGAAAGAGCTGTCATAGAATAGTCGGCATCAAATTCCTTAGCTAACAGATAGGAATAAGCGTATGTGCCATCCTGGTCGGTATAAGCACCTGTATGCTCTCCTATCGTACCCCAGCCGCAGGTAATGCTGTCGCCTACGAACTCTATGTATGTGTCCTTATCGGCAGTATCCACAAGATCTGTCACCATACTTCCCGCAAACATAACACCCGTAAGCTTGGCGCGTGCCAGAGTATATCCCGTTACCTTCATAACGCGGATAGTGTGCTTTCCAGCGGGTATATCATTAAGCACGATGCTTCCGCTCATATTGGAAATTGTAAAATATTCACTGCCATTCTGTTTATATTCATTTCCATCGACCCAGATTCGAATAAAGCAATTGGCACTGGCTTTGAAATTCAAGCGCACCGTACCGCCTTTAAGGTCGATACCGAATTCAGCGCCCGAACAGCTCCAGTCCATATGTAAACCGTTATCTGAGGTAAGATTTCTTACTCCAAGCACCTTAACGCCGGGGGTGGTAGACGTTATCTTAAACATTTGAGGTGTAAGCGTCTCTTTGTCTTCATCGTCTTTGTCATTATTTTCTGTCTTACCACTATCCTTTGAATCGTTGTTATCTGTATTATCAGAGGTATCAACCGTTTCTTGTGAATCAGCATCGGGCGTATCCTCTTTTTCGGAGCAGGCTGCAAAGCAGCCTACTCCAATCATAAGAGCTATAAGAAGCGCTATAATTCTTTTAATTCTCATAGTAACACCGTTTGATCAACCAGGAAATTCAAAGCAGTCAAAATCTCCGTATCCGCCTTCTAAGTGCGCGGTTATGGGAGAATTTGTAATAATGTCTTCAGAGCGTAAAATCATTACAAGCATTTCGGGTGTATCATATGTTTTTTTCATAGTATGACCTCCTTACTTGTTTAATTTTTCAGCAGTAAGCGTTACGGTTATCACGTCACCTGTAACCTTTGTACCATCGGGTGTTACCTGATAGGGGGTAAGCTCAACAGTGATATCGCCTACGTTATTTGGTACATTCTTGATAACGAAAGCGGTTATGTATCCGCCATTCGTATCGTCATAACCAAGAGTTTCAAGAGTTACGACCTCAGATCCGTAGCTTGCAAGGAGCGAGCTGTAAACGTGCTTCAGATCAAAGTTATTGTTATCGTAGGAATTGCCGCCATACGTAATCGTTACGTCATATCCAATAGACTTGTAATTAAGAGAATCTATTGCGCTGACAAATCGAACGTCTCGCTTGCCTGTATCTGTCTCACCATCGTAGATCTTGGCAGCCTGCCACCAGATCTCGCTCATTACGGGTACGAATACCTTTTCGAGAGTTTTGAGATTTTCGGTAGATACCTTTTCGCCTACATTTGTAACAGTTTCAGCACCGTTTACCTTCCAGCCTTGGAACATATAGCCTGCCTTGGTGGCTGCAGGAAGCGTGTATTCTTCTTCGTTAATGGCTATGGTGTCTTCTGTATTGCCGTCAATCACCTTAACAAAGTGTGACGTGCTGTAAATCTTAACATTCGAAATAACAGCATCATCTTGAGAGTAAGTTCCAAAACACAAATACAAATTATCTGTGGTAGGTTTAAAGCCCGTGCCTCCGATGTTCAGATTGATCCACTCTTTACTCGTGTTAAGATAATAGA
>JAFTXE010000093.1 GCA_017461745.1 Clostridia bacterium
GCAAACATTGTCGCATCGTTAATTCAATTCACCCTCTAAGTCTCATCTGCTCAGAATGACACGGAGAGAGTGCGAACATAGTGCTAAAAATGTACTTACGTGCGTTTTAAAGTTACACTATCGCAGAGAGCACGCCGACTCTGGCGGCTACCCTCATCACCCGCTTGCGCGGGAGCTTCCCCCAAGGGAAGCCTTTTATATAAGTCGAGCTTTTGCTACTTTGAATATTATTTTTGCTAAACCGTAGATTAAGAACAAATAAAATTGCTGTAGATGCAGAAGCGATTAAAACCAAGGCTTCCCTTGGGGGAAGCTGGCAAATGGGGAGCTGCCCGTGCGACCCATTTGACTGATGAGGGTAGCCGACGAAAGTCGGCGTGCTCTTTGCGATAATGTTACCTTGCCTTATCCCCTAAAAAACGTGGGCAGAGCCTTTAATTTGGCTCTGCCCTTAATATTATTCCCTATTATCAAAATTTTCTAAAAAGTCATTAATATCTTTAACCGCCTGCGACAACGCTGAGCGTTCGGTTTCATATTCTACACGCAATTTTTCATCGCAGCCCTTTTCAATCAGTTCTCCGATTTTACGTATTCTGATTCCAAAAACGGTTTTATATGCATTAACGGTTTCCTTTATGGGAAATTTTGAGCAATCACTCTTAATACCCAATAATATCTTATCTACGTCATTCGATAAATTATACTGCTTTGCAAGCTCTACGTAATCTACCATTTATTTTACCTCCTTTCCACGTTGATTTTTATATTATCAGCGAACAGAATAGTCTATTCTGAAATAGTAATAGTATGTTACGCCGTTAATATCCTTAAGCAATACGAGATAAGACCAAACGGGATAGTCGTTGGCCCAACTATCGTCTCTATACCACCACCCCGTTGCAATGGTTACCTTATTCCCTTCTCTCTTAGTTTCAAGGGTCAAGTCAATATAACCGTCGAGTTCAACGCTGATATCGTTTTCGTCCGTCGGCGACAAACGAATAACACCACACGATGCTACGTCAAAATCCGTTTCAAAGGAAACACACGCCGTACGGCTTGGTGCAGAAAGGGAAACTGTCGTATAATTCGTCTGATATTCCTCTATAGCCGCTTTGAGCTTTTCTTCCGTAAAATCTCCCGTCCACGCCTTCAAAAGCTCATTTTCGCCAATGGCTTGGGCATTTTTATCCGATATACCCTCCTCCTCAAGCAGCTCTTTGCTCTCGGTATCCGAATCAGACTCGCTCATTCGTTGAGTATCAGTTTCGATTTTTACATTCTTCTCTTTTTCAATTTCCCACAATTCATCTATGGATTTAAAATTGTCGGGAAACCAATAGACTGACGTATTTTCGTATATTTCTATGCTATCATTTGCATCATTATATATCATTTTATTCCAATCTACGATTTTATAAGTCAGCGCGGAATATTCCCTCGTACCGCCATCATCGTAAAGTCCTGTTGGGATAGGTAAAAACAAGGCTAAAACAATTAAAACAACTATTATACTGCGTTTTATTTTCTTCATATGCATAAATCCTTACCTCCGCATAGGATCAATTTTGTTTTCTGCCATTATTTATTTCTATAACTTATTTAGCTTTCTTACGTTTATAGTAAACTATTACCCCAAAGCACGCTATACACAAAGGCGCGGCGATTAATATCACTGAAAGCAAGCCTGAGCCACCCGAGGTTATTTTGGTCATAGGCTGTGCGTAAGCTATTGCGGGAATTGTCGGCAGCTCCGATTCATACACGAGAGTTACCCAATTAAGCGCGAGGACTACCGCCGTAGCCGACCTGTCAGCCGCAACGTTAAAGCTTTCTCCGCCCGTAAACCACGCCACTCTCGCGCCGTCGGGGGTTTCAGCCGCGCAGGCTACGGTATAGCTTGACGCCGCAGACGCGTCATCACCGATATATGAAGTCTCCGCGCTTGACAGAAGCGGAATAACCGTAAGATATTCCTTTGCCGTATCATCGGTCTTAATGGCGTTTGCGTCCTTTACCTTGATATTAACGCTTGACATATCCTCAAGATAAGCCATTACGTCGTTATCCGTATGCGCCGTAACGGCAAACTCGGTTACCGTCTTCTCGGTCTCCTCCTCCGTCTCCTCATCAATTACCTTTTCGGTCTGCTTTACGATATCCTTCTCTGCGCTCATGCCGTAAGCCGCGAGAATAGCGCAGAGATTCTCCATATCAAGATTTGAGCTGTCGGTAATAAAGGTAAGCTGTCCGCCGCCCGACAGATAGTCAAGAAGCATTTGCTTTTCCCCGTCGCTTATATCCTCGGTTGGCATATTTACGAGTATGCTTGCCGCATCCTCGGGGATATCCGTCTGTGAGAGGTCAAGCTCGGTAAGACCTAAGTCGCAATAAGGATTTGAGACTCTTTTCAGACTCTTTTCACCGTGACCCGTAAGGTAATAATTCATTGGAATAACGTCCGCCGCCACGTATTCTATATACGTGCATATAACGGTATCTGCATTAAAGTACATGGTGGTATTATACATCAAGGAATAAAGATATTCCACGTACTGCTCGTTCGAGGTAAAGAGCGAATAATAATAGTTATATTCGGTATACGACATTTGGGTAGCGCCAAGCTCAGCATTGGAATAATAGAACAAATTGAGATAGCTAAGATATTGGCTATTATCTCCGCATTCCACCACCAAGCTGTTGGCAGTCATATCCTCGGTATTTATTCCTCGCTCGGAATAAAATTCGGGCGTATCGGAATAATATACCTTTTTGAGAATAATATTCTCGTTTGACGCGGCTAAGCTCTGCAAATAAAGCTCGTAATCCTCAAGTCCCGTAGGCTCAAGCAGATATACGGTAACTTGCTTGTCTATACCCTCCAAGAACGCCTTTGCCTCCTTGGATACGGAGTTCTTATTCGCCATGGTTGCGTCAAATGTAAGCGCTCCGTCGGGCAAGGCTGCCGCTACCGTGTTTACGGCGCAAGAGGTGAGAGTAAGCAGCAGGGCAAGTCCCAAGGACGTTGCTTTTTTCAAGCTGAGTCCCTGTGTCTTCTCTTTCGTATCGCAATATCTTTCCTCGTATTTTCTCCAAGTAAGGAAAACGAAAAGCGCAATCACGGTAAGATAAAACAGAATACTTTCAAGGTCGAAAAGTCCGTACGTAAAGTTATTATATCTATCAAAAATCGAGAGCTTACCGACGAAAGTCTCGAAAAGTCCCGCAAAGCTTTCGGGAGTGAGTATAAAGCTTACGGTAAGGACCGCGCCAAGAACCGCCACGGATATGAGGGGCAACGCTACTTTTTTGGTTGCAAAATAGAGAGCCACTCCGATTGCGAGCACCGCAACAGCGAGCGCTATAAACGACGCTACTCGCGTTGTGGGAACGACGACAGCAACTATAGCCGCAAAATACCATACAACTCCTATGGCGTAGCTCCATATATAAGCGCGTACTCGGCTCATGCAAAGCTTTGCTATAAGCATACAGACCGCAAGCCACGCCGCCTCAAACAGCAAAAAGCCGAGGAAGGCTGAATAAGACATCATGTGGTCAACGTTGCCGAACATTCCCGAAATGGCGGGATACACGGCTACGACCGCATTGGGAAGCATTATAACGCTGAGCGCTGACAGATACTTACCGAGGACTACGTCACGTGAGCTTACGGGCATCATGTCGTAAACGGAGTCCGTATCCTCCCTTTTTCCGCTTGGGAACGCTCCTATCGCAACCACGGGAATGACCAGAGCCGCAACTACCGCCAAAGCGGAAAGCATTGAAGCGATATTTTCCGAGGCGTAATTAAGGTTATAAAAGATAAACAGTATTCCCGAA
This sequence comes from Clostridia bacterium, assembly GCA_017461745.1. Lineage (GTDB taxonomy): Bacteria > Bacillota > Clostridia > Oscillospirales > CAG-272 > HGM12713. The sequence goes on from JAFTXE010000093.1 coordinate 3,847, forward strand.
AAAAGCGACAGAACGGCGACCGCCACAAAGCCGTAAAGACGGTGGAAGGCGGAGAAAAATTCTCTTTTAAATACAGCTCTCATTTGCTCCTTCTCCTTCCAAATCTCTTCGTCTCATTGGCGTCTGCGGCTATTTTCTCCTGTCTTTCGCGATTTTTGCGCGCGTCGGACGCCGTCAAGGAATAGAACACGTCGTCAAGCGTCAGTGTTATTGCCTTTACGGAAAGCATGGGCGCGTTTATCGCAGAAAGCGACGCAAACAGCTTATCCTTCATTTTGGGGTCGGGATAATGCTCAACGGAAATAGCGTTTACGTTGTTTTTATCGGTAGACGTGACCTTTGCGTTTATGACGTTTTCGGTATCCTTTATCGCTTTAATAATATCATCAGCATTACCGCGGACGGATATATGAAGCTCGTGTGTACTGTTTATCTTCGCTTCAATATCGCTTATTTTTCCGCAGAGCGCTATTTTTCCGCCGCTCATAATGGCGACGCTGTCGCAAACGTTCTTCACCTCGGAGGGCTTATGCGAAAACAGCACTACCGTTTTTATTTTACCGAGCATTTTCAAAAGGTCGTACATTTCAGTCATCGCCGTAGACTCGACGGCTGAAAACGGCTCGTCAACTATTATTATTTCGGGGTTTCCTATGAGTGACGCCGCTATTGCGAGCTTACAACGAGCGGCAGCTCCTATTGCCGACAGCGTTTTATTCTGCTGTTCTTCAAGTCCGACAAGCTCAATGGCTTCCTTTATCTGTCTGTATTTTTTATCCGACTCAACTCCGAGAGAATCTCCAACGAAATCGAGGTATTCAACGGGAGTCATGCTGCCGTCGGCAACGAGGTCCGTGGGAACAAGGCGAACCCTCGTCTTTAGCTTATAAGCGCTTCTTGACATTTTCTCGCCGTCAACGGTTATCTCCCCGTCGTCTGTATCGCGGCAACCGCAAATAATTTCGGCAAGCGTCGTCTTCCCCGCGCCCTCAGCTCCGAGAACACCGTATATTCCCTTCTCTTTAAAGTCAAGCGACAAGCCACACAGCACGCTTTCCTCGCCTCTGCGCTTGACAATTTCTTTTATTTCAAGCAAAAGTCCATACCTCCGCATTTTAGTATAGTAATATAATACTATAATTGTGTGTCCTCATTTTGAATATTTTTTGACCGTTGTATGATTTTTTGATTTTTTTAGCAGAAACTCTCTTTATAGAGATATTTTGCACCCGAACGGGCTTATTGATTTATATCAAAAAGCTGTCCGTTTTACAAATCAGACAGCTTTTATATTTTAAAATATATTCAATAATTTAAGCCCGTAGATAAACAGAAACAGCGTTATTGAGGAGACGACGGTAGTCCACAGAACAAGCTGGCCCGCAAGCACGGAGTCGCTTCCCATTTCCTGCGCCATAGGTGCGCTGGAAACTGAAACGGGGGTTGCGAACGCGGCAACGAGAGCGGCAAATATAGCGCCGTTAAAGTCAAACAACAGATACGCCAATCCAAGCGCTACTGCGGGAACTATTACCGTTCTTATGAGCGTTCCCCAAACGATTTCACATCTCATGCCCTTAATAGCCGAGAACTCAAACTGCGCGCCAAGGCACAGAAGCGCCACGGGAGTCGCCGCGCTTGACATATATCCTATAGCCGTAAACAGAGGCTTTACGTCCGAAAGTCTGAAGCCGATATTTGCTTTTACGAATATCAATCTGATAACGAGCAATACCATAGCTGCAATTATCGCTTGAATGAGCGGATTTTTAAGTATATCGACGAGTATATTTTTTATATTTATACGCTTGTCGCCGTCTTTAAAGACCGACAGTGAAATAACGGCAAAAACGTTGAACATGCTGACGCTGACCACCGACAGCAAAGCCGCCTCGGCAAGTCCGTCCGAGCCGCATATGGACTCAACGAGTGGTAGTCCTATGAGCGCGTAATTGGAGCGATACATTACCTGACTTATAACGCCTCGACGCCCTGCGTCCTTGGTTATCACTCCCGACAGCCACAGCGATATCAGAAACACCGCAAGCGTTACGACGGCAGTATAAGCAATGTAAGTGGCGTCGATTGCGCCTATATCGTCTATTTTATAAATATTCAAAAATACCGTTGACGGTATGAGTATTCGAAAAACTATTTTATTGACAGCCTTTGCCGTATTGGCGGAAAATATTCCACCGCGTTTAAGAAAATATCCTATGGCAACTATAAGTATAAGTGGAGTTATAGCCCCAAGCGCAAAAAGAAAGGAATTCACAGATTTACCTCGATATTTACATTATATAAATTATGATTTGTCGGGGACGAGAGGGGCTGCGGTGGATGCGAGGGACGCGGGGGACGCGATTTCCGCTTTTTTGAAAAAAAGCTTGGCAAAAAACTTCCTTGCCGGGTTGTAGCCCGACTAAATATATATAAATTTTAAGAATAGCTTGGTCGGGCTACAACTCGGCAAGAAAGCTTTTGCGGAGCTTTTCTCGAAAAGCGACAACGCGTCCCCCGCGTCCCTCGCATCCACCGCAGCCACCGCAGCCCCTCTCGTCCCCGACAAATCATAATTTTCATTTTACAAATTCAAGAAAAATTGGGACTGCCCGTGTTGCAGGACAGTCCCTTTTTTTAACAATTAGTTGAGCTCTGCGAAGTACTTGATCGTACGAACCATCTGGCTGGTGTAGGAGTTCTCGTTGTCGTACCAAGAAACTACCTGTACCTGATAGGTATCGTCGTCGATCTTTGCAACCATGGTCTGAGTTGCATCGAAGAGAGAGCCGTAACGCATTCCGATAACGTCGGAGGATACGATCTCATCGGTGTTGTATCCGAAGGACTCGGATGCAGCAGCCTTCATTGCAGCGTTGATGCCCTCAACGGTAACGTCCTTACCCTTAACAACTGCTACGAGGATAGTTGTAGAACCCGTGCAGGTAGGAACTCTCTGAGCAGAGCCGATGAGCTTGCCGTTGAGCTCGGGGATAACGAGACCGATTGCCTTAGCAGCGCCGGTGGAGTTAGGAACGATGTTCTGTGCGCCTGCGCGAGCACGGCGGAGGTCACCCTTTCTGTGAGGACCGTCGAGAATCATCTGGTCGCCTGTGTATGCGTGAACGGTGGTCATGATACCGCTCTGGATGGTAGCGTAATCGTTGAGAGCCTTATCCATGTGAGCGAGGCAGTTGGTGGTGCAGGAAGCTGCGGAGATGATCTTGTCATCAGCGGTAAGGGTCTTCTCGTTAACAGAGTAAACGATGGTCTTGAGGTCCTTTCCTGCGGGAGCAGAAATAACGACCTTCTTTGCGC
>JAFTXE010000094.1 GCA_017461745.1 Clostridia bacterium
GCTTGGCAAAAAACTTCCTTGCAGGGTTGTAGCCCGATTAAACATATATAATTCCAAGAATAGCTTCGTCGGGCTACAACCCTGCAAGAAAGCTTTTGCGGAGCTTTTCTCGAAAAGCGACAACGCGTCTCCTCGCGTCCCCATATCCCCGATAAATCATAATTTGAAGATAACGTTCAACTTGAGAATGCGGTAATGCTTTACGTCAAAAAATGATTATTAAGGTCAAAGTTTTTCAAACGGTGGATCCGTTTTATTGGTTTGAATTATCAAGTTAACACGACGGCAGGAGAAAAAGGAATGCCCATTTTCCTTTTCTCCACTGTATTCCGTCAATTGTCGTCGCCACTCACTCGACAAGGGGGATAGCCGAGTGAGTGAAAATGTAAAAAATTAAAGGTCGCCAATACCGATTGTCATATCGATATTTGTCTGTTCTCCGCTGCTCAGAAGCAAGCAATTTTCAATGCCCTCAAATACTAAAGTCTGCATTTCGGGAGCTACGTAATTATTCTTTTTCATCGTTCTATTCTCCTTTTCCACATCAAGACTCGGGAACGTCAATCGTGATTTCCTCAGCCGCACTCATGTACTTGTTGCCTGCTGCATCGGTAACGAAGGCTCTTACTACAAAAGTATAGCTTTCTCCAGCTGCAAGTCCCGTAACCGTCATAGCTCCAATAAAATTACAGCCTTTACTTTCAGCAGTAACGGTATCTCCCGCTGCGCTGACGGAAGTGTATACCTTCGTAGAGGTACGTGTCTGTGCGCCTTTATCGCTTCCCTTACGGGAGATTTCAAATCCGTGAGAAGCATAGTTTGCAAGCTCAGTATCTTCCATTGTTATTGCAGAAAGAATACGAACAGTCGTATTGTCGTCGCTAAGCTGTCCACCGATTACTGTTGAGCGGCAGTTTGAGGGAATAATAGAAATGTTGGAAATAGTACCGTCAAATGTAGTATACGTTTTGCCGTAATTCTCACGTAGACCAAAAGCAAAATTACCGGCACCGATGTCCATATCCGTAATATCGAACTCCAGCATCTTGGATCTATCACTCTCAAGAGTCATAGTCATTTTCGTCATAGTCTTAGTCTCTGCGTCAAAGTCAAATTCGTAAATAACCGCATCATTACCCGTGATAATAGCTTCTGCAATCTTACTGTTTGTTGCAACAATTGTATTATTCCAATATAGGTGATATCCGCTTGTGGTATTATAGCACACCTTGACACTTAGCTGATTCTCATCAACCATCTCGGTGCAGTAATTCCAAGCATAAGCCGCAGAAACATTTGCGGAGTTGTCAGTTCCAACACCGAAAACCAACCATGTATAATTTTCTGAATTGGCTCCTATGGTAGTAGCCGCGCCTTCGCTGTTTGACGCCCAATTGTAATGGGTAGAAGTCATTTCAAACGAGAGCGTAATATCCTCAGTGATTGCTGTCAGATTATACTCGGAAGGAGTAACCATAAAAGCAGAACCGCCATTAACAAACGTGTGCAGGTTCACCTGCCCATCAGCACACGAAGCTGTGCTTGTTTTATACGGAGTAGCTGAGTTATTCGTGTTTGTCGCCGTTTTAACACTCGTCAGTATTTCAGGCACATAAACTTTTGTATTATCAGCAACATCTGCCGAAACGCTGAGGGGTAAAGCAGCAAGTGTTATACACAAAACTGCCAATATTAAAGACATAATTTTTTTCATTTGTGTTTTTCCTTTCTGCTGTTATTTACAGCAATTAATTTTTTATTCCATAACCGCTTGGGCGCGCGGTTAAAAAATACTTGATGATTGATAAATTGTGATTTATCGGGGAGACTCGGGGGATGCGATTCCGCTTTTTTGAAAAAAAGCTTGGCAAAAAACTTCCTTGCATGGCAGTAGCCCAGCGAGGCTATTCTTTGATTTATATGCAAAATGATTGGGCTACTGCCATGCAAGAAAGCTTTTGCGGAGCTTTTCTCGAAAAGCGACAACGCGTCCCTGTACTCTCCCGACAAATCATAATTTATAGCTATCTCCTACTCTCATTCCACTGCCATATCCGCAAGCAGAATGAAGTGGTCGGAGTGACCGTAATTGACGGCGCGGAAGTTATTCGCTTCTATTCCTTGAGAGAATATAAGGTTATCAAATCGGTAGCCGTCGTGAGTAGTCACCAGCATATTTTCTCTGTTGTTCGCCTGCGTCGTGTCGGGGAAAATGCGCTCGAAATCCTCGCACCTCTGCCAATTAAAGTCTCCCGCGAGAATATATCTCTCCTTGTTCTTCATGGCGTCGTAGGTAAACTGCATCTGCTTGTGTATGACGCCTTGATCATAGTGCGATACGTAAAAATACGTTTTCTTTCCATTCACGTCAAGCAAGACTTCAAGCAGAACGCAATTGGGGGATTTTCCTTCAACGCAAGGCATTACGTATTTTGACGTGGATATTATCGGGAATTTGGACACAAGCGCAACTCCGATATACCCTTTATCCACGGGAGCGTTCGGCGTATCCGAGTAATCCAATGTGACGCCCTCGGCAAATGCGCTGTACCATTTCTCTCCCGTCAGTTCCTCTAAGGTGTCCCTTATGATACTCACGGAATCCTTATACAGCGTCCAACCTCTGTACTGAGCTACCTCCTGAAAGCCTATTATATCTGCTCCCACGTTGACTATATCCTCGGCAATAAGCTCGTAAGCGATATCATCAAACGGCGGCATTTTTTCGCCGTCAAGAACTCTCGGCAAATGCTTTCCGTCCTTCATGAGAAGATACTTTACTCCGCCCTCTTTGAGATTGTAGGACGCAACGGTTATCTTTTTGTTTTTCATCATTTGATCACCTTTATCTCGGCTGTAAGCAGATAGTGGTCGGAATTGCCCGTAATTTTTGCTTCTGCCGTTCCACTGAGCTTTGTAAAGCCCGAGTAAATTATGTTGTCGAACATCTGGTCTGCGGTGGTAGTTACTATATGAGTCTCAGCGTTGTTCACCTTATTCGCGTCGGGGAACGCCGCGTCAAAGCCCGTCCACGTCTGGTAGTTAAAGTCACCTGCTACTATATAACGGCTGTAATTTTTAGCCTGCGTGTATATCTCGGAAAGTTGAACGTCTATAGCACTCTGGTCGTTGTGAGTTGAATAGAACGCAAGCTCAGTTCCGTTAACGTCGATTATAGCCTCTAAAAGCACACAGTTGTTCTCTGAATTTTTCACCGTCATTTTGTACTCGTTGGTTTTCTTGATGGGATATTTTGATATTATACCTACGCCAAGTCTACCAACGTCACCTGCTTCAATGTTGTATTCAGGGTATGCTGTATCGTAATTAACAGTAGTAGCTACTCCGTAAGCATAATAATACTCACAACCGTTTTTGCTCTCAAGATACGCCTCCATTATAGCCAAGGGATCCTGACCGTATACTCCCTTAGTATTGCAATATATCTCTTGAAAAGCCACTACATCAAAGTCTTTAATATCCTCGGCAATCTTCGTGAAATCAGGGGCTTTCGTTCCTGAGTCTCCAAGCTCGTAATAACCGCCCTCGTGGAGATTATACGTGCCCACCTTAACAGTCGTGAATATATCCTCTTCTGCGGGTGTGCTTGTGGATATCTCACCGTTAACCACCTCAAAGTAATTAGTATCTCCCGCGAAGATATTTCCAAACTTATCCTTAAGGAATCCGCGAACGGCGAATCTGTAGGTCTGAGTCTTGCTAAGTCCGTCAACACTCATGGCGCTGACGTAGTCAGCCTCAAGCTCGCTTGCGCTTACATCCATTGTATCTGCCCTTATGGACGTATACAGCTTTTGAGATGTCAGCTTATGCGTTGTATTATTGCCCTCGACCTTTACTACGTCAAAGCCTACCTCGGTAAATTGAGACATTATATCCTCAGTCATCGTCACTCCCGCTACAAAGCGAACCGACGTTCCGTCGCCGGACATCTGAGCATATCTGGCTCTCGGAGCGCTTGCGGATACGGTGCTGATGGCTGCGTAGGTCTTTACAAAATCCACCTCATATTTGGTTTCTTCGTTTGAGGTTATTTTAATATCTGTAATAAGGAAATCCAATACGTCCGTTTGCGTATATGTATCCATACGCAAAACAATACCAAAATAATCCTTGTTGTTTCCCGCAATTGCTATGTCGTCAATATCGCAGGTGACGCTATAATGACCTGAAGATATAGTAACCGTAACAAGATTATTATTTTTAACGGAAAACTTATACGTAACCGCATCACCCAGAGACGTAATTTCGGAGTTATAGTTTGTACTTCCATCAACAGCAACGTTAGCAATTATCTTTGTCAACGCTTTGCTTGCTACACTCGTATCCTGTGAGATACTCGTTCCGCCCTGCTTGCAATACTTTAAACCGCCTGTTGCAAACTGAATCTTATGCTTGACTGTATTGCCTATCATCGTTGAACACAATTCGTCAGCGTTCAACGCTTGATTTTCATTTTTCCCAAAGCCGTAAAACATATATGGGCCAGCTCCAGCCCTCATGGAATTGGCGGTAAAGGTTATATCGTAATCTGTAGCCTCACCTACACTATCAAGCGGAACCAAAAATCCCGCCTTCAAGCCTTCAAGAGATTTGCCACTATCATTACGGTTATTATTCTCCTGACCATAGGCTCTTAAAAACAAACCATTCTCGCGAAGCGCTGCTACGTTTCCGCTTAAGCCTGAAACTTTTCCAAGAAAAGTCTCCACGCCTATATTATAATTTTCAGTAACACTCGTTGCTTCCTCAGCGGATGCGGGCACTGCGACCATCATCATAGATATAACGGTAGCTGCTACAAGCAACATGGATAAAATTCTTTTCATGCCGTTTTCCTCTTTCTTTTTGTTTCTATTAGTTTAATACCGTTTATACGCATATGCGCTCTATGTACTTATTGTACAACTAATATAAAAACTTTTCAATAAGATATTTTTACCAAGCTCAATTATTATTCAGTTCATATAGACAGCAAAGCCTTTGTTTGCCGATATTACCGTATATCCGTCCTCAGTCTTTTTCAGCTCGGTATCAAACTTGATTTGATAATTGAAATCATTGTGACTGAAATACAGCTTATTTGTCACTGCCTTTGTGAGTGCGTCGCACGCTCCGAGACTTATGAGCATTTCTCCGCAGTTGTTGATAGTAAGTCCCGTTTCCGAAAAGGTCAAAGTGCCTTTATGTCCGTCTACAAATTTGACAGTAACTTCAAGCTCTCCATTTGAATTTTCTCTTGAGCCTTCAAGAATTTGCACTGCGTCCTTGAATATCCAAGCGCATTCCTTATCTTCCTTGCTCCACATTCTGTTGTCGATTATAGGAAGGTTATCGTAGGTCGCCAGCCACCCCTCGCAAGCGGTGGTAAGATATCTCTCGGTATATTTGTCGTCGTATTTCTGTATGTCTCTGAAAATAAGTCTGCCGTCTTTCAAAAACAGATTAGCTCTCCAATTTGCGCTGCTATACCACACCGATTGAATACCGTTATCCGACCAATCGCGAAAAGCGCTGAGCGCTGCGGCGGGGGTCTTGGCGTGCTTCTTTTTGAAATCCTCTCCCGTTTTGCCAAGCTGATCTATTTTTACTTTTCCTTCTTTTTCAAGTCTTGCAAGCTTCTCGGCTTGCATTCGGTAGCCTTTTTCTATTCTCGACCAGCCGAAGCTGTTCTCCTGACCCGTGGTCGCTTGGCTCAGTGCAAGTGACGGATTGGAATAATACTGTTCAAAGTACCAATCCATTACCTCATCGTTAGCACCGCAGGGCCACACGGGCTCCATGGTAAAGCAACCGCTTATCTTGGGCGAGTGCTTTTTTTCGTCGTAGCCGTATATCGCGTCAATACCGAGCATACGGAACACGGGGGTATTTATCTTGGTCTGCTCGCTCTGTGAGGGACAAAGCATATTATTTCTTGACGGATAATATCCGCCGCTGTAATAGCCGCCCCAAAGTGTGTAGGCGTCAACCGCGTACTGCTCACGGCAGATACAAAATGCGTCCATACCGTACTTATCGCTCATATAAGCCATTGAATGCGCATCGAGTAACCACGAGCCCGCGGTCTTGGGATAATAGCCGAATGTGCCTTTAAAAAGGTCGAACACCTCGTCTATGAGCGCTTCTCTCTGCTCAGGGGTATACGCGGGCAGAAACCCAGGATTTACGTACCAATCCCAATCAAAGCCCTCTCGCCCTCTCCACTCAATTCCTACCTTCTCCGTAAGTGGTCTGCACATCTCAAACCACAGACCAAGCTCCATGTCATCGTCCTTCTCCCTTTTGAAAAGCTCTACCATGTCCTCTCTGAGAAGGGCGTCGTACTGCAACAGGAAGGTATGCTTAAATCCGTAGGATTTATCTATCTTTATTTCCTCTGCTATCGGTGTCAACAAATCCATTGGCTTTCTCGGCTCACAGCCACGAACAAAGTTGACTATATTCATTACGTTATTCATTATATTTACCTATGCTTCGTAAGCCGTTATTCTTTCTACCGTATAAGTCGTGCTTTCAATATTGTATACACGGCGGTTGTGGGAGAACAAATCTCTGATTCCTTCCTTTGAAGCAACTCTCCAGCCTCTCGGAAGCGTCATACAGCCTTCAACTCCCTCGGGTATCTGCACCTTAAGAATTATCTTTTCTCCGTCTCTATGCCATCTTACCTCTACTCTGCCCTTTATAGTATCGTAATAGGCAGAAGCGTGCGTCAGCTTTTCTATAAAATTTGGAGAAATACGCACATAACCTGCGTTATCCGCATGGGGATTTATCTGAAGTCCAGCAATGTGCGCTATAAAGAAGCCCGTTATATCGCCGTGAAAATGGTGATTGAGTGAGGTATGCATTATCTTGTGCGGCGGAAGAAATTTTTCGGCAAATGAGCCAAGCTCATATTTATCAACCCACATACCGTATGAGGGGCAATCGGTCCTCGTTATCATCTTATAAGCCAGCTCCGCGTCTCCGTGCTTTGCAAGTACACGGAATATGCAACGCAGTCCTATCATTCCGCAGTCGATGTGGTCGCCCATTTCATGTATCATGTCGAGCAGTACTCTATATGCCGTGGCGCTGTCCTTGCCCTCAAAAAGACCGTAGTAGAGAGCCGCCGCCTGCGCTGTCTGACAACCACCGTATACCACAGCGCCGTCGTCAACAAGATATCTGTGGAATGCCGTAAAGAACTCATCTCCGAGTCTCTTGGCAAAATCTGCCTGCAAGTCAAGTCCGCATTCTCTGAACATAAACTCAGCCTTACGGCATATATTATAGGAAACTGCTGTGTCTGTTGTTACGTTGGGACAGATATGATTAGAGCCCGAACGCAGTGCCTGACAGTAGTCACCAAGACCTATATTTATAGTTCCATTCTCGCTTCTTCTCTTTGACAAGTAGTTGAGATAATGCATAAGCATATCGGAACATTCGAGGAAAAGCGTTTTATCTCCTCTGTAGACGTACACCTGATACGGTATCTCTATCATGACCTGATCCCATGCAGGTCCGTTACCCCATTTAAATCCGCCGAACGCGGTGGGAATATATCCCGGTATCTGTCCGTTGGGGCGCTGTACCTCTCTTATCATCTTAAGCCACTGCCCGAGGCTTCTCTCTACGGTCAGCGTCTGTAGCATATGCTCGGCAGAGACCGCCGCGTCGCCCGTCCAGCCGTTTTTCTCTCTGTGAGGGCAATCCATTGGGAAATATACGAAGTTTGCAAGGTCGCTGTTTCGACCGTATCTCATAAGCTCGTTGGTTATGTAGTCGGAGCATTCAAAACCGCCTCTTTCCTTGAGGTCGGAATTGAGCACGAGAGCTGTGAGTGTGTCATCGGTTATCTGCTCTTTGTCAATACCTATTACCATGTAATATTTTGCGCCATGATAGGTAAAGGACGGAATATATTCCTCGATCTCCTCACCGCCCTTGCATATATAGATGTCTCTCTGGCAAAATCCGAAGGGATAAAAGCTCTGAATATTCTCAAAGGCTATATCGCCCTTTTCGTCAATCAACTCTGCCGCCTGTATGGCAATCACCTGCCCCGCTCTTCCCTTTATGCGAAGACGAGGAACTGAAGACAAGTTGTCTTTGAACTTAAAGAGAAATCCTCTTTCGTTTTCCGCAGGCTTATAGTACGTGGTCTTGGATATCTCATATGTATCGGGGCGGATCATATCGGGCAGCTGTATATCCGCAATACCGCACTCCGTTACCTCGTAAGGCTTCAGCTCCTTGGTTATGACTATGGGGTCTGTGTCATTAAGCTCGTAAACACCTCTTGCGGCATCGGTAGGAATTGCCTTCGTCCATGTGCTATCATCAAAGTCGGGAAGATTCCAACCCTCTATTTCCTTGCGCGCGTCGTAATGCTCTCCGCTTCTGAGGTCGTCGAATATTACGGGTGACGGAGCGCAAACAAAGCTCTCGTCCGCCTCAAATTCAAGCGCATCGGACTCAAAATGCAAAGCGACCTTGGGCGCAGAGCGGTATTTCGCTCTGTCAAAGCCCCAGATATATCCGCCTATGGCGTTGCCGTTTCCGTTACCGAGCCAAAGAGCTATACAGTTTTTGCCAACCTTGAGGTAAGGCAAAACGTCGTATTCATCAAAGAATATTATCTGGTCGGGGTTGGTGATATTTGGCGCAAGTCTGCTGCCCGTTATTTTCTCGCCGTTTATATAGAGGCGATAAAATCCCGTTGAGGTCAGCGTCAATACAGCCTTATTTGGCAGCACCCCAAGCTCGAAGCTCTTGCGCATATATGGTGCTGCAACGGGCTTGTCGTAAGTGCAGTATTTCTCAGTCGCTTTTATGAATTTTTCTGATAGCATTTTTATATCTCCTTTTACGGAAGAATAATTTCAATATCGTTAGCAAGCTTTGACGATGTTCTGACAGTTTTCTTTATGTCCCCGACCGTTATCTCATATTCACCGAAGAAGCCCTTGAACTTGGCTTCGCCCTCTGCGTTAGTCTCACAATCGGCTACTGTCGTCCACTCGTTGTGGAAAAGATTATAGAGCGCATCATATGCAGGCTTGGGATTAAGATTAAAGTCAAGCAGACCGCCTCTGAAATAGTTTTCTCCCTTTGACATATCACCCTTGGGAGCGAACGCCGCATATCCGTCGGGAAGATTCCAATATATCGCCGCCTCTACTGCGGGGTGACTGAACCAGATGCGATACAGTCTTTCGAGTATTTCGGCTTGAAGCGCATAATCCTCTGCTGTTTCTCTATAGGCGGGAATGGTTATCTCAGTTATCTGTATCGGCTTTCCAAGCTTTGCATAGCAATCGAGTATGCGATAAATATTCTTGGGATTATACAGTGACTTTGCGAACAACGTCTCGTCCTCGTCTTTTTTTGTAAAGGCATGATACTGCATACCGATACAATCGATGCGCGCACCGTTTCTCAGAGAACGTTCAACAAGCTGATAATAGTCGCTTCGGTTATATGAGAACTGCTTTTGCTCAGGCTCCCATATATGAGTTGCTTCATTAATAATAAGCTCGTTATACGGGAAATACTTGTGAGCTATCTCGAAGTTATCCTCAACGAATCTGTCGCTCTGATAAAACGGCGTTTTGTCTCTGTTGTTTCTGTCGGTACAGAGCATTTCATTCAGCACTTCCCATGCGGGTATTATCTCGGAATATCTCTCGGCAAGCTCACGGTAGCGGCGGTCTATTCTGCGCTTAAGCGCGGGAATATCGTATTCATCTACCCAATCGGGATCAAAATTACTATAAGTCAGACAGTGTGCCTTTGGGGTGATATTATTCTCCTTGCAGAACTCCACGCAGAGATCCATGGCGGGACGGCGATATATCTTGGGGCTGTTCTTGTCAAATCGCGGCTTGCCGTCCTCGGGCTCGAGCGTGTTCCAATATATCGGAACGGTTGCTTCGTTGAAGCAATTCGCAAACGCCTCACGGTATTTCTGATTGTATTCATCGCTATCAAATTCATCAAGCATGAATATATTTGCGCCGTGAAGAAATTCGTGCTTCTTAAGTCTTGCGTGTATTTTAACACCGGGTATGGCGTTTCCGTCTTTATCCTTAACGGTAATTCGAGCAAATCCCTTGCGGTAAAGCTCTATTCCGTGCTCTACTCTATGGTTGGTTTCTTCCTCGTATCTGAGGAAGCTTTTCATAATATCGTCGCGTCTTGACATAAAATTCTCCTTTTTTATTTTTATTATATCATCTTGACATACGAATAAAAATATGATATTATATAAAAAAGAGGTAAAATTCTCTTAAATTAACAGGGGTTTTGGTACATGAACGATAATATTTTTTTAAACTCGTTCCAATTTGAAGAGCTTCATTTCCGCAATGCTCATCACAACGATAAGAGCCGAGGTCTACAGTATCACTATCTTGTTTTTGTAAAGCAAGGAACGGGAATTCTACAATACAAGAAACAAAAAATAGACGTTCGTTGCAACGATATGTTCTACGTTCCAATGGGCTGCAAATACTGTTCCGATTGGCACGGTGAAAATATAATATTCGATACCTTTGCATTCAAGTATTTTCCTTCAAACGCCTTCGGAAATTTTGAATTGCAGAAAATTCAATATACGGATGAGATATTTGAGGTTTTCCGTCCTCTTATGGAAAACAAAGCACTCGATTGCAATACGATTGGTAGACTTTATACCGTTCTTGGAATGTTAGAGCCTATACTGAAGCTCTCCACACCTATATCAAACGAAGAATATACCGTAAAAAAAGCTATGCAGCTGATGACAAAGGATTTCAGAAAGAGCATAAGAGAATACGCTCTCCTCTGCGGCGTCAGCGAATCTCAAATTTACCTTTACTTCAAATCGGTTTTAAAAAAAACTCCAAACCGCGCAAAGCAAGAAATTATCTGCCAACGGGCTATTTCATATCTTACGCTTACCGATCTTACAATTGAGGAAATATGCGATAAAACAGGCTTCAGCTCCACATCATATTTCAGGAAGGTATTTTTTTCAGTAACAGGCAAAACTCCGTCTCAGGTTAGAAAAGAGTATGCTAATTCAATATAATAACGTAAACAGTTTCCGTTACGCAAGCTTATTATAACATATTGACAGTCCAAAGCAAAAGTGATATAATACTAAAAAACAGAACTATTCTGCTACGAGGTATAGAAATTATGAATATTTCAAAGCACGCTTTATCGTCCATACAATGCAATGAATACTCAAAGTTCAAAATTTGTGAGGAAGACTATTCAAATCTTCCGCGTCCGTTTTTTACGTTTGCTTATGTAATCAATGGAAAATTAGAATGCGTTTCCGATGATCGTATTGTGGAAGTTTACCCCGGAGAGATTTTTTTCGTCCCATATCGCATGAAATATAAGCTCCGATGGACTGACCAAAAAAACAACACCATCTGCGCGCTTCACTTTAACTGCAAGGAATTTACAGAACCGTTCGGAAACAAAACTTTTCTCTTGCAAAAGATTTCGGGACACCCCGAGTTATATGCGGACTTTGCTTATCTACGCGACCATATTCATAACACCGCCGACGTCCTTAAGGTGTTCTCCGTTCTTTACGGGCTTTGCGACAAGCTTTATTCCTTACTTGACTATGGGGGTATAATTCATATAGACGAAAGAATACAACACGCCGTTGACTACATAAATGAAAACTACAGATGGCACATAGATATAGACGAACTTGCCACGCTGTCAAATCTCAGTGTTTCCCGTTTCCACCACTGCTTCAAGGAGCAAACGGGAATGACCCCTATCGAATATAAAAACAATCTATGCATCAAATACGCCATTACGCAACTCGTCGGAAACGAAAAAAAATCCATAGAAGAAATAAGTGCCGAAAGCGGCTTTGAATCCTCTACGTATTTCAGACGTGTATTTAAATCGATAATGAAAAGAACCCCTCGCGAATACCGACAGGTTGCAAACAGCTCGATGCTTTGAATTTACTATAAGCTCTGCACCGCAAGCCTATGTATTTATTTTTACAACGTATCGAAACATTTTAAGCTCTATTATTCACGCCAACAACACCTTCGTTTGCTACAGCATAAAAAAATCAGCGGCATATGACATATAGTTAAAACCATCTTCAGCTAACTATTATGCCATCGCGAATACTGCAACAAATCATCAATAAAGCATCAAATAAAAAATCGGCAGTTTAAAACTGCCGAAAATGTGGGCAAAAGCGGTCAAAAAGTGAGAAAAATCAATGTATTTCAACTCCACTGACCTACTCCAAAACCGTGGGTCGCGGGTTCGAATCCTCCTGCCCCTGCCAAACAAAAGAACACCAAGCCAATCTGCTTGGTGTTCAGATTACTGACAAAGCCTATATCAGACACGAGATAGGCTTTGTCAGTAATCTGAGCCCGTGGGCGCGTAGCGACCCACGGGCTTTCTCCTGCTTGAAAATCGAAGTAGTATTTTATGGATTATGACCCATACTTTTGTTGCTTTTCAGACAACCTAAAATGTTTTACATATCCAATACATATATCTTTGAGAATAAATTACAAGCTTAATTATCCGCAAATACTTTGATAGCTTCTGTCACGTCTCGTTTCATTGCATCGATAGCAGCGATTTCTATATCGTGGAAAAATGTTCTGTCAGCCATTGCGCTGACTGCCGTCCCTCCTGCCTTTGCCATGTAGGTGTAATAATTTATCTTGCGTATTCCAAGGCTTATTACTTTTTTATAATCTTCAACACCGACGCCCGAGCCGCCGTGCATAACGAGAGGAATGTCAACGAGGGAGTTGATTTTTGCAAGACGCTCAAAGTCAAGCTTAGGCTGCTTCAGATATACGCCGTGCGCTGTGCCAAAGGCGCACGCAAGCGCGTCTATACCCGTTTTATCAACGAAATCCTTAGCCGTATCGGGATCTGTATATATACTTTCTCCTCCCTCAGCTCCCGATTCTCTTGCTCCCATTGAGCCGATTTCAGCCTCAAGAGACGCTCCGTATCTCATGGAAAGCTCGCGGGCGATACTCGTATTGGCAAAATTGAGCTTTTGGTCAAGCGTCGAGCCGTCGTACATAACGGACGTAAAGCCTAAGTCAAGTCCTTTCTTTACGTAATCAAGGTCTGTACCGTGGTCAAGATGAACGCACACGGGGACTGATGCCTTATCCGCAAGAAGCAGCATAACGGGTGCTATCTCATCCATCTTGCAAAGTTCCATTTCCTCATGCACCTGAGCGTGCATAAGTATAACGGGCTCGCCGAGCTCCTCAGCCGCACCTATCACCGCGCGTATGCTTGACATATTGGGAGTATTAAACGAACCTATTGCCGTTCCCTTTGCTTCGGCTATTTTAAGTATCTCTTTAAGTGTTACAAGCATTTTTTATTCCTCCGTAAAGATAAATTTTATTTTGTGAGTTTTACTCTCTCCTGCCCTTAGCATTTCAAGAAGTCCTTTTTTTCTCATAACGTCTCTGCCGTCTGGAAGCGTATTCCCGGGCTCAACACCCAATACGTAGTCTCTTTCGCCCATCATCTTCCATTCTGTAAAATATGGCAGAGCTTTGGTGTCATACGACATAACGAAGCCTTTTTTTATTTTAGGATTGAATACGCTTATCTGCGCCTCGTCCTTGATGCTGTGATAATAGCACATTTCCTCGTAATTCCTTTGCGGCTTTTCCATAACAAGACAATTTTCAATATCTGTAGCCGCGTGTTCGTTTCTTGGCATCACGCTATCCGAGGAAATTTTCAGAATGGTATTTTCGTCAAGCAACGGGTATCCTACGTTGAAGTGATACAGCATTTGCAGTGGCGTGTCGTTATACCCCGTATTCGTTACCGTATCGGTAATATAAAGCTCGTTTTTCATAATCGGTACTGTATATTCTCTCTGTAATACCAAGCCGTGAGAAAACAACGCTTCGTCTTTTACCGTGGCATGAATATGTATATCATTTTGAGATATCTCCCAATATACGTTTTCCGCAGGTGTGTTGGCTACAGTTCCGTGAAGCGGCAATTTCTCTCCATCGTCAACGCACGGAGTGCCAACGCTTGAAAGTCCGCAGGTGGTCAAAAATCCCGCTGTAAAGGATTTCAAAAATCCGTTTCCGTCCTTATCGTAATATTTTGGCGAGACGTAGCCGCAAGGAGAAAAATATCCAAAATTCACACCGCCCAAGGAAAGCCTTGCGATGTCTGCGCAACGATCCGCGCTTACAGTAAGCTCCAAGCCGCTGCCATTCCGCACCTGCAAAAGACGCATTCCGTCTCCCTTGCCTCCCAAAAGACGCATTTCTTCAACTCCGAAAAGCTGGCTCTGATTTCCCAAATATTTAATCATTTTCTCAAATCCTCCACTATCGGTCTTATGGCACGGTAAAGCTCTGTGTAAGCACCGTAGTATTTTTTATAAACGGATACGTTTTCTTCATTTGGAATATACGTGTTCTTCTCTTTTACAAATACACACTTTGCCTCGTACAGATCCTTATACAATCCTATCGCAACTCCGCACAACATACAAGTTCCGCAAGAGCCAACCTCTTTGGCTGAAAGTGAAACTACCGTTCTGTTCCAAACATCTGATTTTATCTGCAACCATACGTCAGACGACGCACCGCCGCCCGTTGCATATATTCTTTTGAGATCTATTCCAAAGCGCTGTAGATGCTCTACGTTTACCATCATCTCGTAGCTTACACCCTCCATAAGCGCTTTGTAGATATCCGCCGCGCTGCTCTCAAGCGTGAGTCCGATAATCCCAGCCTCAGAAGCCGTATCCATATACGGATTTGCCGCCCCCGCAAAATGAGGAAGGATAAGTATTCCCGTTGGAGCATCGGGAACGCTTGCGTCAAGCTGTGCGTATACGTTTTCACCCATATATTTTGCCGCAAAATTATCTCTGAACCATTTGAGCGTTGCACCGCCTGTAAATGAAAGAGCGTAACAAACGTATGCTCCGTCAAACACGTATGGAACTACCGAATATCCCTCGTCATAGAGTTGTTTGTTTTCGGGAATACTGTCGAACACGGGAACTATACATTCCACAGTTCCCGTTCCATCAACGGCTTCGCCTGCCTGCAAAACGCCCGCTCCAACCGCGGTAGCGACCTGGTCGTGCGCGCCGTTGACGATAACCGTATTCTCGGATATATCAAGCTTTTTTGCAAGCTCTTGGCGTATATTTCCCGCCACACTTCCCGTTGGTACGGGCGAGGACATCAAGGAAATATCTATCCCTGCGGCATCGAAAATTTCTTGACTCCACTGTTTTTTCCTTATATCGAACGCCATGGTACGCGCCGCAAGAGAATAATCTATCTGAGCCACTCCGCTAAGCTTATATACTATATAATCCTCCATAAGCATTATGCGTCTAATTTTTTGAAAAACGTCAGGAAGATTATTTTTTATCCACATTATCTTAGGCAGGCTGTACATTGAATGCGGCTTTACCCCCGCGATCTGAGTAAGTCTATCCTCACAGATGCGCTCGCAAAGCTGTTCACATTCCTTATGCCCTCTTGGGTCGGTATATAGCATAGACGGAAGGAGCACGTTATCATTCCCGTCAACAACCACGAAGGTCTCGCCGAAGGTAGTTACTCCAACTGCGGAGATTGGATATTTTTTTGCAACGTCGGATAATACGTCGCAAACCGAGCCAAATATTTTCTCCGCATCTATTTCATGCTCGCCGTTTTTTCGTATTACGTCGTATTCCTTATAGGAATTATAGATAAACTCTCCCTTATCGTTATAAACGGACAGCTTACACCCCGTAGTTCCTACATCAAGTCCGCCGATATACATATCAGCCCTCGATATCTATAAGCTCATATCCAAGATACGTGCCGAATGCTTCGTCAAGAACCGACTTCATATGTCCCATACCAACTGTGGTGTGATGCTTAAAGCCGTTCTTGGCAAGCTTGATAAGCTTATTCTGAAGGTCGGGAATCTCCGCAACTCCGCCGCAACCGAAAAAGCTATTTTCAATGGGCTCACCCGTGAATTTTGCCTCTGCTGTGTAGACCTTCAACCTTCCGTCCTCGGTAAAGCCGTTTGAATACGTCATATCAAACGCAGCTATACGTCCCTCGTTGCTGCCCCAACCGCTACCTGGGTCACCCTTAGCGAACATCTTATGCTCGGTTACAGTTCCCTTGTCCGTCATAAGCGACTGAGCGACGGGACCGCAATGGAAAAGAATGACCTTGTTTTCATCATCGCCGTAGTTATTGTTCCAATCGAGACACGCCGTAGGCTTGCCGGATGCAAGATTCATAGCCCTCATAGTTATAGCGCTCGTAAGGTCTATTTCGCAAGAGCATACTATTCCTCTGTCATTAAGCTCAGAAATAAGAACGCAGGGACAAACGCGCAAAATTGTTTCCATCTCGTTCCAACAGCGAAGCGTAATGGCGTCAAGATGATATTCCTCTATGTACTCGTCTATTACGACTGATATTTTAGCAAGTGTCAACTTGTTTTTTTGAGGTACAAGTGAAAAGTTTGCATAATTCTCAAGGCGATTTACTCGTGCCAATACCGCTTCATCGTCGTCGGATTTAGCGTTAACCTTGAAGATAAGCTCAGACAAATCAAACGACTCAACGTTTATTCCGTATCTCTGGAGAGTTACCTCGTCAAAGCGTACAGTCTTAAAGGCGGTAGTTCTTGCGCCAATACAGCCAAGATTAAATCTTTTCATTCCCTTGACTACACGGCATACGGCGGCAAAATCGTCAAGATTTTTACGAAAGGCCTCCGTGAGAGGATGAACGACGTGGGGTTTCATAACGGTAAATGGAATGCGATACTGATAGAACACGTCGGTAACCGAGAATTTTCCGCAGAATGCGTCACGGCGGTGCTTGAAATCCATTTTTCCTATCTCGTCGGGATACGCTTGCATAAGTATCGGCACTCCCGCATCCTGAAGCGCGGTAACCGCTCCGTTTTCATCAATAAATATGGGCATGCAAAGAATAACTCCATCGTACTCTCCCTCATGTGATTTCAGCCAATCGTGATAAAGTCTGCCTTCGTCACGCGTCTCGACCGCTCCGTAGCGTGTGGCGTCCTTATCCATGTAGATGCAGTCGTAGCCTGCGTCGGTCACAGCCTTTATCATATCCTCGCGAGCACCCTCAATTAGCTCTGCGGGCATAAAGCCTCTGTTTCCAAAATAAAGAGCAAAGGTTTGTTTTTTCATGTTCGTACTCCTTTTTATAAATATTATACTTGTATTTTATCATACTTCGTGATATAATTATAGACAATAATATACTTAAAACTGTAAAAATGTACGAAAGTGGGATATTCATGGCATTGCTGTTTGAGAATACAGAGCTTATGGAGCTTATGCAGGCGTTTCATAAGCTGACTGGAATAAGAATAATACTTTTTGATGAAAGCGGTACAGAGCTATTGTCATATCCGCCTCAAAACGAAAACTTTTGCTCGTGTATGAGAAAAAACGTTGAATTCGACAAAAAATGCAGAGCCTGCGATATGCAAGCTCTGAAAAAAGTCAGAAGGCTCAAGGGCTTATACGTGTATAAATGCCATGCGGGCTTTATCGAGGCGGCATCCCCCATAAACGCCGGAGAAAGAATTATCGGATATATGATGCTTGGACAGATAACCGACAATAAAAACAAAGAAGAATTTTTCGAGCAGATGAAGGCGCTTGCCAAGACCTACGGCGTGGGTGACAGCCTTGACGGCATGATATCGAAAATAAAGTACAGAAATGAAAAGCAGATACTTGCCGCGGCAAAAATACTCGATGCCTGTACGGGATACGTGCAAATGAAGGAATACGTGCATCCGTCGGGTAAAGAGCTTATCGACCAAATAGAACAATTCGTCGAGACGCATATTTCCGAGAAGATAGACGTCGAACGGCTTTGCAGAGAGTTTCACATAAGCCGAACAAGGCTTTACGACCTTACTCGACAGTATATTAACGGCGGCATAGCCTCATTTATACGCCAAAAAAGATTGGAAAAAGCCAAGTTATTGCTTAAAACTACGGATATGTCGATTTCCGAAATATCCGACGCCGTTGGCTTTTCCGATTATAACTACTTTTTACGCGTATTCAAGAAGGAATATGGAGTTCCATGCGGAAAAATAAGAAAGTAATTTTTTCAAAAAACATAGGGGCTATCTCATTAAGAAAGCCCCTATGACACAAGTAAATTTTAATTGAACTCACGGATATGGTATACGACCGTGGTAAAATCCTCGTTTTTGAAGTTTATTGCAATTCCCGCGTTCATAAGCATTGCTCCGCTTGCTACGACGTCACGCTCGACCACATAATAGCTCTTGCTCTTATCAAGTCCGCAAAGTCTTATGCGCTTTATATCGGGGTTTGCGTTTGTATGTCTGCGGTATATGCAGACCAAGGCTTGACTTTTATCCTTTGACACCACCATTTCGGTAAAGAAATTACTCTCAAACGGATTATCTATACGGTAAAGGTCACCGTTCAGAATAAGACTCTCCGTGCTTCTGTAGTCCTCTACCTGTCTTGTTACCTCTTCAAGCTCCTCCTTAGTAAAGACAGTGGTATCAAGCTCATATCCCGTAGCGCCGAGGTGAGCTATATCCGCTCTCGTCTTCATCGGTGTAACTCTGCGCGCCTGTTGGTTTGGAACAGCAGATACGTGACAGCTCATTGACGACAGAGGATACGCCATCGACGTACCGTACTGTATTTTGGTTCTCGCCTCTGCATCGGTGTTATCCGACGTCCATATCTGCGGGAAATAATAAAGCATTCCCGCATCAAATCTTGCTCCGCCCGACGAGCAGCCCTCAAAGAATATATCGGGATTTGCGTTGATTATTCTCTCGCAGAGGTCGTAAAGTCCAAGTGCGTATCTATGGGCAAACTCCGTCTGTCTGTCCGTTTCTCTGCCAACGGAATAGATATCCGTTATATGTCGGTTGCAATCCCATTTCACGTAGTCAATATTATTGCTCCGTATAACTCCGTTTATGGTATTGACTATATAATCCCTTACGTCCTTGCGCGTAATATCAAACACGAACTGATGTCTTGTGTAGCATCTTGGTCTCCCCGGCACACCTATGGCGTAATCGGGGCGGGCGCGGAAGATATCCGAATCCTCGCTTACCATCTCAGGCTCAAACCAAAGTCCGAACCTCATTCCCTTGGAGTGAACGTAATCAACGAGTGGTTTAAGTCCGCCCTTGAGCTTATTCTCGTTTACCTTCCAATCTCCGAGGCTACAGAATTCATCGTCTCTTACTCTGAACCAGCCGTCGTCAAGAACGAAGGTATCTATTCCCGTTCCCTCAACCGAATCTACTATTGCCCTCAGCTTTTCCTCGGTGAATGCAAGCTCGGTCGCCTCCCAGTTATTTATAACTATGGGGCGGCTTTTATTTACGAATCGGGGATTTATGAGATGATTTCTGTAAGCGTCGTGGAATGCTCTGCTCATGCCGCCTATACCCTCATTGGAATACGCTATAACTACCTCGGGAGTTTCAAAGCTCTCTCCCGTCTGTAGCTTCCAAGTAAAGTTAAAATCGTTGATACCGCCCGTTATAACCGTATCTCCCGATACCACTCCCTCTGCTTTGAGAACGAAGGACGAGGAATATATAAGATTTACTCCGTATGCTTCTCCGAGATGCTCGGAGGTAGTGGGAGCTGTTATTGCCATAAAGGGATTAAGTGTATCCGACGATGAGCAACGCTTGGAGTCTATGGACACTACTCCGTGATGCATGGGGATAGTTTCCATATTTCTCTCACACGCCCAGCCGCCGTGGAGGGTTGTTATATTGTAATCGTTACCCGGCAGTCCCATAGAGAAAGAATATGCTCTAAACAGCTTGCAGGTGTTCTCTCCGCCGTTTTTTATAATAGCGCGTCTTGCTATAACGGAGCAATCGTCGTATACGGTATAATAGAGGTCTGCCCCTATATTGCTTATCTTGTCCTTAAGGTGAAGCACGAGCGTTTCCCCGCCTCGCATTGACGGCATTCCGTTTATTGCGGGCTTTTCAGACAATATTTCATACGAATCGTACAGCAGGTCGCACATTCTGTCTCCCGTACTATTCTCTACTACCACCGCAGGCTCACGAAAATCTCCCGTACCGAAAAACGAGTATTCGGGGAGATAGTACTGATACGAGTATTTTACTTTATCGATACCCGGGGGTGTTGCCGTTCTGGACGCTCTGCCACCCGTTCGCGTATGTTTAAGTCCGTCATGTGTAATTTTATCGCCAAAGTACATATGGCACGGATATCCCATGTCGTTTATCCATATAGCATAAGTAACATTCTTTCCGTCAAGATAGAAGGTATTCTGCGATTTTATAAAGGTTATTGACATATTTATCAATGCTCCTTATCTAACATTTTAATTGTCTTTGAAAACGGTAATTACGGGACACTTCATAATACCGAAGTCGCGAAGTCTGTATTCTCTGCTGTATGCATCTCCCGTTTTATGCCAGTGCGCAGGACCATAATATCCGTCCTTTATACCCCAATGCAATGAGCCGAAGGTATTATGTCTGTTGCCTACTGCCACAAGCTCCAAGGTGTGCTTGCCCTTGCTTACATTGGGTATCACTACCTCATAAGGCGGAAGAATTATATCTCCCTTATGCTCTCCGTCAAGGAATACCTTGAGGAATTCACATCTGTAATAATTAGCCGCAATACGCAAGTCCCCACTCTCCTCAAGCTCCACGTCCGAAACGTAGCTGAGGCTGCCGCTGTAAAACGGCATTCCCTGATGAACTATACTACCGAAGGATATTCGCTCGGACTTTTCTTTAAGCGTTGAGCGCGTTCCCCTAAGACTTACGTCAAAATCCCCTATAATATATACGGGCTCTGCTCCGTACGTCTTGCCTATTTCTATTTCAAGCTCAACAACGTTCTCTCCGATTTTTGTCTTTGGCAGCTTTACCGTAGAAATATCCTCATCAACGAACCAGCCGTCTCGCTTAAGCTCTACGTCTTTACCGTTAAAGCGTAATTTGTCAGCTCTTTCATACGCAATACGGCAATCCGTTATTATCTCACTGTCAAATTTAAATCTGAGATAAAGCCTATGCGCGCATTCGTCGGTAACGCTCCACGGCTGAGGTGACAGCTTACCCGTAAGACTGCTGAGCTTCCAATGCCTTCTGCACTCGGTATCTATCCTCAATATCTCATCCGCGGGCATATAGCTGCTTCCGTCGAATGAATATTCGGCTCTGTCAAGAAGTATCACGTTATCCTCAGTTCTTCGGTATGACACGGTGTTTTCAAGCTCTACGGAGCTTATTTCCTTTTTGCTTTCAGGCTTCAGCTTCGGAGCGCTCTCCTTGTCTTCAAGTCGCAAAAGCACGGTTCGATACTCGCAAAGAGAAAGGAAAATATACGTATTTCCGTTTGAATACTTATATTCGGGTGTGCTTATCTCTCCCGTCATCGCGTCGTAAGCAGAAGGCGTTACCTTGCCTTTTATTTTAAGCGTATGAGGATATACGTTTGAATTCTCCGTATCCCCTACCTCTCTTGCGGGAGCAAGGAACAACCAACGGCTACCGTCGTAGTCTACGTCGCTGAATATATATCCGTCCGACTTTTCTCCCGTCAGCTCAAACGCTCTGTATTCTTCAAGAGCCATATTTATGCCGCTGTGAGTATACTCAACGCGCTGACAGTCCTTTGCAAGAGTGCTTACATCTTGGCTTTCAATTCCGTCAACGAGATTTGGTATACCACCCGCAAATATTATCTTGACGCCATTATCCTTCATACACTCCAATGCCTTTACGGTAGTGGAACGCAAGGTAATACAGTTGGGAATGAGTACCGCATTGTATTTCATTTTTCCAACGCAGGCGTTTCCGTCGGAAATATTTATCTGTGAGGGCAAAAGAGCCTCGTTTATAAGGTCGAAATCAATACCGTCAAAGCTCAGCCATTCAAAAAGCTCGGAAAGCTCATTATCCCGCTCCTTGCATTTGCGCGCCGTTTTATCCGCCGGTCCGCACACTGTCCAATAGCTCTCTATTGGGTGTATGACACCGACGCTTACACGCGGAGCTCCGTTTTCAAGAACGGTATGAAGTCTTGAAAAATAGTCCTCTAAGATTTTGGTATCAAGATACCACGGCGACTGATAACCGAAGGTTGCGGGGTAGTCTCTTTTTCCCTCACCGAGCATGGACATCCACGACAGATGCGGTACGCGTATATTTATACCCATCGCCGTCTGCCAATTGCCTTGGTTTATATATTCTCTGAATGAGGTATCCCAATTGTTCACCCCATATAGCTCGGACATAATTCTTTTTCTGCCGTACTGATGGGCAATCGAACGGCACTGCGCCGCCGTTAAGAATTCGTATCTTCCCTGTAGATTATCTATACCGGGAATATGCTCGTCGGCATAGCAACGCATAACGTCCTTGGTGCAGACCGCTTGCTCTCCCATACTTCCCTCATAGATAAAATGTCCCGTAAACGCTATGCCGTGCTCCTCGCACCACGCGCCTATCTGCTCGGTATAAGCTTGCTTAAATCGCTGCGCGCAATGCTCGTGGTAGCTGTATCTTACACGCGGGCTGTTGTTTGACTCCCACAGTATTGCGGGGATATGCTCAATTATATTTTCACCGTATTCCTCGGCGTAGGTTTCGGGAAAATCGTCCGTCCACATTACCTGCGCTCTCTTAAAGAGTGACAGATCTGAATAGTCCGCGTATACCGCTCTTGTCCCTTGGGGCTCGTCTGTAAATATTGCCTCTACCGTTTTACCGAAATACTCACCGAGGACTTTGAAATATTCCTCGTAGGTGCTCTCTATAAATTTTGAGATAGCGTCCTTATTCAATACGTCCACGTTGGACTGCCAATTATATCTTGGGTTATCGTCCTCGATATGTACATAAGCGTAGATATCCCCATAGCCGTCCTCACTGACGCTATATTCTTCAAGATATCCGTCAGAATTAAATCTCAGCTTATACGCCGCTACCAAATAGTCCTCGTTATCTTCTCTTTTACCGAGAGCCTTGGGGCATTCGGTAGTAACTATAAGCGAGCGCTGACGGAAGCGTCTGTCCGACGTCACCCTTCCTCCGCCGTTGCCCGAGGGCCATCTGTCCTCGTCGTATATCCACACCTTAAGACCGAGCTCTTCGGCGCACTCCACGGACAGCTTTACCATCTCCATGAAATGCTTTCCCATATATTCCGTTCGCAGACCGTTTCTCGAATGTATGACAAATCCGCCCATTCCCATGTCCGCAAACATCTGCGTTTGTGAGCGCACCTTCTCAGCCGTTACCTCCGTGTTCCACGACCAGAACGGTCTGCCTCGGTAATGCGCTCCGCCGTCGTTAAATCCTTTTTTCATGTTTTTCCTTTATTATATTTGCTATACTTTATTGCTTATATTTTCACCCGTTCATATCATTTGAAAATGTCAGATCCGATTTGTTTCGGTTCTGCTTTTTCTCATTTCGGTATTCCGACGGAGTCATACCCATATATTGCTTGAATATTCTATAAAACTCATTGTTATTTGAATATCCTACGGCACGGCATATCTCCTCAACGGAATTATCGCATATCTTAAGGTATTCCTTAGCGGCGGCAATTCGCTTTTTATGGATATACTCGTAAAAGCTCATTCCAAAGCTTCTCTTGAAAAGCTTTGAAAAATAATTGGGCGAATAATGATACATCTGCGCGATCTCATACATTTTGATAGGCTCTTTGTAATGTATATTTATATAGTCAAGTATCTGCGGCAATGCGGTACGCTTGCCTGAGGAGCTTCGGTTAATCTCAAGAGTACCCATATAACGCAGAAGAAAAACGTATATTATACGTATCTGAGCAAGAAGTATTTCGGTATTACCGAAAAATCCTCCGTCGTACTCATTATACGCCATAGCACATATCTCACACATTTTGGAATACGCACCCGAAGTACAGTTTGAAACGATTTCAGGCATAGTTTTTTCGCTCATATCCCTCTTAGCAAGAATATCGTCCATATCCTCAACGACGTCATCCGTTACCAGAATATCATAGTATTCCGTCTCCGAATCAAAGGATATCATATGCCCCACACCGCTCGGCACAAAAAACAGACTACCGTCGGTAAACCTGTATTCCCTGTCTGCTATGGTGTGTATACCCGAACCTTTTACAACGTACATTATTTCCGAATAATCGTGTCCGTGAAGCTTTATGGATTTTGATGTTTTTCTGTATTTCACAACGGCTCTTTCATCCGCTCTGAAATAATCCTTTTTATCATGAGATCTCATAGCTTGCCTGCTCCGTTTCAATCTTTTTTGGGGGAGTTGACTATCATTTTACAACCTTATTGTATCATATATGTACTTTATTTTCAACGTCATATTATTACCACATTATATCATTTTTAGACATACAAATCAAGAGAGCGATTCGCAAATCCGAACCGCTCTCTTTTTCGTTATTTCACGGTGACCTTCAAAACGTTAGGTCCGTAAGCCGCGCCGATGAGTATGTATTGGGGGATCACCGTCGCAGTACCGTCTGCCGTCTTTGCGTCTATCTCCGTGTAATAATCGCAATGCTTATGACCGCAGAAGCAGCCTTTAATGATATCGCCGTTATTGATGATAAGATTATATATCTCGCCTGACGCGCCCTCGGAATACTGATTTATTCCCTTACTGTAAAAGTTTGCGTAGGCATTGTTCTGGTCGCCTATAACGGAAGCCTTGGTATTATAATATTTCGCATTTCCCGTTGATATCGGAATATGGTAAAACAACAATACCGTATATCCATTTTCTCTCGCAAGGGCAAGATCTCCCTTAAGCTGCGACACCTGACAATCCCAAAACAATTCCTTGATACCGTTATCAAGCTGTATCACCATTACCTTGTCCTTAAGGACCTTAGAGGTATAATAAATATCATGCTCCCAAGCGTCCTGCAATATCTCCAGACGCGATTCAAGCGTGGTCGTATCGGCAACCGTGCCTTGCATTTGTCTTAACGGCTCGTGATTGCCCATAGTTACCATTATTTTATCATTGCCCGATGCTTTACCATATTTATCCCACATCGTGCTTTTAACCAGGTTAAGAGTTCCCTCAGACAGAAAATCTATTGCGTCACCCGTTACTACTATCTGGTCTGCCACGCTGTCTGCATACGCAAGCACCTTTTCAGCCTTTGAAACGGAAGCACCGTTAGCAATGGTTCTCCACACTCTTTTTTCTTTTGTGCTTGCAAGAACTGGATTTTTAAGGTCATTTTCCGTAAACGCCCAATAATGAGTGTCGGTTATCTGAACTACATTAACGTCCTCGCCGCCTTTATCGGTATTAATAACGACCTCGCGGACGCTTACACCGTTTTCCGTCTTGTATTTCCAAATATTCGAGCCCATAGTTACCTCTTTATCTTTATCAGGCTGCGTTTCCGTCATAGAGTCAGTCGGGTCTGCGCTTGAAGTTGCATCCGTCACAGCTTCAACTATATTTTGAGCTTCACCACCGTTGCCGCAACCACCCAAAAGCAAGGATACGCATAATAAAATAATTAAAGAAATCTTATACTTTTTCATTGTCAATCATCCAATTGATACCAGACCTCAAGCTCCATTTTGACATTTCCCTTGATAGCCGTAAGCGCCGTTGATATGGTTTCGCCATATCCTTCCTTACCCTCAATAACGTCCTTACCGATATCGCCTATGCCACCGAAGTTGGCATAATGTCCAAGGTCAAAATGCAACGTCTTTCGAACGAGCTGAAGCATTTCATAAGTATATTCGTCCTGAGATGCCTGATATGAGATTACAGTATCGAAGTAATAAGGAATAACGTCCTTATATCCATAATATGACATTGCCTCAAGCACGTCGGAAATTCTTATTCTGTTGTCCTCACTTGTGTTTTTGAGAACTGCAAACGTATTAGTTCCCGAACCAACCAAAGAATTGTAATCCTCGGTATCCTTGTCATACTTAGGCCATGGAACTATACCAAAGTTCAGTCCGCTTCCGTTAAATTCCACTGCGCTCTTTACGTTATCGTCGAAGTAAGCGTATACCTCATTCATAAAATGATCTCTTGCCGCTCCGATACCTATACCTGCATAGTATACCGCGCCACTGTTGTTTACCAGATCCTGATAATCGCCAAACGCGTCGGTAACTCTGTTTGAATCAATCGCTATGCTGAATTTACCGTCTCCGCCCTTTGCAAAGGTGGAAACACCCGCGCTGTAAACCGCCTGTATAGGACCTCTCCATGCCTCCGTGCCGTATCCGAACGTATCAGTCTCAGGTAAACCGCTACCGTCTCCAACCATTGCGGCGTCAGCGTCTCTTACGGACTTTTCAAAGGTTTCAAGAGTCCAATTATCGTTTTTGACGTGCTCGTAAGGTGTCGTAATCTTAGCGTTGGAGAAAACGTCTCTGTTGAAATACATAACGTTAGCGCTTCCAACGCTCATATACGACAGATCTCCGTTCATCATATACAAGCGCTTGCTCGTGGTAGTCCATTCCTCGCGTGCGCTCTGACTCCACCAAGGAGCATCAAGATTAACATACTCAAGCTGATTCCAATCCATATAAAATCCGTTCAAAACGCCCTTGAATACGTATCTTCCGTGTCCTGCTATGAGATCGTATGTATCCGCGTCAGACATAGTCGCCGCGTTGATGCTCTGCGTGAATTTCGTCTCATTAGCTACCTCAACGTAAGTAAACTTAACGTCCATCAGCTCTTCAATAGTTATGTTTCGGTCATATATAGCCTTATCAACCTGAGACGAGCTTTGAGTGATCTCATTTATTATAATATCACTCTTATAAGTTCCCTCATCGGTATCGCGGCGGCAAAGAATTATAAAATCTCTTCCGTCGTAGGTATTACCCGAAAATACGGGCTTAAGCTCATCGGTCTCGGTTGATATATCGAGAGTAGGAGTATTATTCCCCGCATCTTCATTCTTATCACCCGCGCAAGCGGCAAAGCTCAAAAGCATCAAAATGCTCAGAGCCATAGCCAATGCGCGAACAAAATACTTTTTGTTCATTGTTTTCATCGAACACCTCGTCTATTACTGTGCAGGAGCAGGATTTGCATCCAGAATATCATCCTTCTGATCTCCCATACCGTTAAGTCCCGATACGTCAATCGTCTCCGCATCAGTTTCGGTTTCCGTCTCAGTCTCGGTTTCAGTTTCGGATGCAGATTCGGACTCGCTTGCAACGCTGTCGGTTACGTTTTCGTCCTCACCGTTATTGCAGCTTATGAACGCTACGGTGCAAAGCAAAAGACAAAGTAAAATAGCAATAATTTTTTTCATGGCGTACCTCCTCAGTCAGCAGCGGGAGCAGTGAAGGTATAATCAGCTCCTGCGTATTTCTTAAGAACCTCGTACTGCTCAGCGGTATAACGGCTGAAATACTTAGCTCCGTTAACGGTAACCTCAAATCCGTAGGGGAACTTTTCGGCGGGAGTTGCGACGGTCTTCACGTCGTCAAGCGCCGCCTCCGCTACCTGCTCTATAGAGCGGCTGTTTTTCTCGGAATTAAAGTTGGAGTAAATGTAGATCTTGGTATTTCCGCCAAGGACCTCGTATACGATGGTTGAACGAACCGAGTATACCTGAGTATAGTCGGGGATATTAACGAGAGCAGTATTGTAGCTCACGCTTCCGTCAGCGTTTACAGTCTTGCCCATATCCGTCGCCTTGGATTCACCAACAAGACCCGTATCGTCATCAGGGCTGGAAGGAATTGTGAACCCATTGTAGAACGTATGTCTGAACTCAGCCTTCCATACGATATTGTCAGCATATTCAGCCGCTCCCTTGGAAACGGTTGACGTAAAGCGAAGACCCTCAGAATCCTTAACCGTTCTGACGGACGCACCGTCAGCCTGAGCTATAACCTTGTTGGTATCAAAATCCATCTCAGTTCCCGCAGCGTCATACTTTACGTCAGTCATGTAAATACGAAGCTTGTCAGCCTTAAGAGTTCCGTCTATATACTGAGTATTGAGGAAACCGTAGGTATCGTTGGGAGTATTGATAGTAACGTTGGTAAGATACAGATATCCGCATCTGTTCTTGATAGAGCCCCAAGCGCTGAAGCACGCACCTGCGTTTATAGGCTGACCGTCGTTAACGACGTGATTGGGGTCAACTACGGCGTTGGATATTTTTCCGTCAGCGTTTATCGTGCAGTTATCGAAATATACTTTTGCTCCGCGAGCTATCATGAACTGAAATTTAGAAACAGAGTCACCAACCGTATTAAAGGTACAGCCGTTTGCATAGAAGGTAGCGCCGTTGGTGCTATCGTAGTTGGTGTTAAGGAAAGGCTCAGTGCCCGTTGCGTTTCTCGTCAGGGTAACGTTATTGAGAGTAACTGTTGCCGCCGCACTTACCTTGAATCCTATATTGGTGGTAGTACCGCCGTTGACAGTAAGTGTACCGTTAACGGTATACAGAGTACCCTTATCTGCCGTAGCGCTGTTGAGAGTAACCACAACGTTTTTTCCCGCAGTGCAAGCCGCAACCGCATCGGAAAGATTTCCGCTTACGGCAGTTCCGCCGTCTACGCTATAAGTACATTCAGCAGTAGCCGCAAAAATTGAAACAGACGTAGCCGCAATCATGGATATTACCATGACTGTCGCCATAATAAACGATAAAATTTTCTTTTTCATGTTCTTACCTCATTTTAAATAAAATTATGCGCCCCAGATGTCAGCATATGCAATGGTCTTTTCTCCCATTTCTGCTCCCTCGCCTGAGTTTGCTATGCAATCAAGCGACGATACGAAAATTATTTTCATATCGGGTGTTGAATAATAATTTTTCATTATCTTTTCCTCCTTAATCAGTTAACGGTAATTTTTAATACGCTTGGAGTATAGGCAGTCGCCGCGAGCGTGTACTGAGGAATAGTCTTAAAATCTCCGTCTGCCGTATACGCATTTATCTCGGTATAGAAATCACAGTGGCGATGTCCGCAGAATGTAGCGGCAATAACGTCGGCGTTAGACGTGATAATATCATACACCTGTTTCGACGCTTCGTCTGCGCTATTTCTGCCTACAAGCTCGGAAGCGTTATAAAAGTTTCTTCCAGCCACGTTAGCGCTATTTAAATCACCCGCAGTGACTTTCTCTCCATTCAATTCCAGCTCAATGGGCTTTACCTTGTTGTAATTGGGATTACCCGTGTTCAACGGAACGTGATAGAACAGAAGAACAGTATATCCATTTTCTCTCGCAGTATTGAGGTCGTTTTCAAACTGTTCTATCTGCAAAGGAGAGAGATTGAATTTTGACCCCGTCGTTCCCTCGTCGTAAAGAGCGCCGTTATCAAGGCTTATTGCCATAACGTGCGTACCTATCATCTCACAGGAGTAAGTACCCCAGCCTTCAAGAACAGCAAGTCTATCAGCAAGCGGCGTCGTGTCGGGTATTTCTTCATACAAAGTCCTCAACGGCTCGTGGTTACCCATCAGCAACGTAACGTTTGAATATTTTTCCCAAATAACCGTTTTCACGAGATTTATCGAGCCTTGCGATTGATAGTCTATAACGTCGCCCGTTATTATTATTTTATCGGAATTTTTTGCCGCAACGGATAATGCTTGTTCTGTTCTGTACGTGTATTGTCCGTCTCTTCCCCACGCATGATTTTCATACGTAAACTTAATGACATCATCTGCCCTATCCTCCGAAGTAAGAGTACCACTGAGGTGCAGGTCAGTGAGTTGCGCTATAGTTACGGCTGTATCGGTATTGGGATTATCAATGCTAATCTCTCTGACCGTTACGTCACCGTCAGCGCTCACCCTTCAGCCAAGGGCAGCATTCTCCTTGGTCGCAAAGTTTGCTACTATGTAATCGTACTGAGTCTTAGTGTATCTGCTGTACATATTCTCGCCAACCTCGTACTTATATACACCTTCGGCAGTCGTATGAGCCTTTGCTTCCTCTACGATAAGATCAGCTACCTGATTAATGCTTCTGACGTTCTTATCGGCATCAAACGCGGAATAAACGTTAATCTTCGCCTCAACAGGCGTACCGTTATTATCTACGCTCCACGCCGTATACTCAGCGTAAGCTCTAACTGCAAATTGCTGGGTATTGTCGGGGATTCCTACGAGAGAAAGCATATACGTGCCATCATCAGCGAAATTTGTAATTTCTTCTTTATGATAACCGCTAATTACATTTGCATCAAATTCGTTGCCATACTTCGCCAACAAGAATCCGCAAGAAGCGTTAGCATTGACTCTCTTAGCGGTAAATCTCAAGCCCGCAGGAGCCACCGTTCTAATAGCCGCGCCGTCAGCGAGAACGGGAGCACCGTATACGCCGTAGGTCATTCCGTTGAAAACATTTACGGTTCCACCATGACGACCAAGGTTATTTTGGAAAGTTGCTTCGATAAACATATCACCGCCATTACTGTCAAAAGACGTGATGCCGTATACGTTAACAGTCATCTTAGTACACAAACGAAACATGACTTTTGCCACAGAAGCGGCAGAAACCGAAACATTGTTAATATTAACAATATAACTCCAAGCATCATTCTGACTTGCAAACATTACATTGGTAGTATCCGCTCCATTATATTCAATCTCACAATCATTCATAGCAAGAGTTCCACCGTTTTGACCAGCAACGAAATGAGCGCCCATACTTTGGGAATAGCCACCCACCTCAAAAGTACAGTTGTCAAATGTATAAACACTTCCGCCTCTTGTATGAACGATGGCATTTGTACTGGTTGATGGCTGAACAAAATCAATGTTTTCAAAAGTAATATTGTTAGCAGTAGTTGAACCGCTCGAAACGATAGAATCAGATGTAAGCGTTAATTTTACACGTCCTCCCGTTACCGACTCAGCAGGCTTAACAGTAAATGCGTTCTTATTTGCGGTGTTTATTTTTTCAACCGTTATATCAGTCAAAATCTCAACTGTTTGTCCAGCAGTCGCGGCCTCAAAAGCAGCGTCCAAATCAGTATATGGTGTTTCACCAATTTGGCAGATATAAATTTCCGCAAACGCGGGAATTGCCGCGCTGAACGTCATGACTATCATGAGGCACGCCAGCGCAAATGATAAAATTTTCTTTTTGTTGTTCATAATAATCTCCTTTTTATTATTGGATTTTTGTTTTTAACTCTCCGTCAGAGTTTTTGTTAAAAAAGTAGCGTTTCCAATAAATCCGCGCACTAACGGACTGCGCGCTTCTTCTCTCCCCCTTTCCTATTGTAAGAAGTGTTTTTCAGACGTCACCTGACGGTAACCTTAGCATAAAGCCATGTAGCATTAGTACAGTTTAGACAATTAAAACTCACTTATTCAGCCTTTAATTGTCGTAACATTACACATTAATTGTATCATATCATAACGTCAAATTCAATGTCAAATTGTTCTCAGTTTATATCATGTTATGCCTATGTTTTTACCCGAAATCTTAGGCTTGCCACATCACCTTATGAGACGTTACCGCATAACACATGGCAAAAGCAAACAAACCGCTCAAAATTTGGAGTTATCGGGCTGTTTGCTATGTATGCACACTCTCTCCGTGTCATCCTGAGCGTATGCATAAAATTGGGAGCACTAAAGCTAAATTCGAAGGATCTTTGCCGCTTGCGGCAACAACTATCTTAGAGGGGGAATTTCTGTGCTTCAATAATTCTCCCAATAACTATATCGTTAGTTGCTCCTTCGTCGCAAAGATTCTTCGCAATGTTTCCTTAGTTCACCCACTTAAGTCTCATCTGCTCAGAATGACACATAGGGAGTGCGAACATAGATATCCAACTCCCAGACAAATCACAATTTATACGCTATTGCTCTATGATTTAAATTCCTCCGTCGTCCACGCTCTGCGCCAGACGATATATGGGTTACCGTTTTCATCAAAGCGTATCGGTAACCAAACGTAATCCGCCTCCGAGGTGTTTTCGTCGGAAAATAGTCTGCATTGCTTCCACTCGAATTCCCTTTTGCCGTTGGGCGAATATTTGTCGTAGAATACCGCCTCCATGTCGGGCAAGTCCTCAGTCAAGTCCGTCAGCCATCTGTCGCCGAGTGCTATATATAAATCGGGAATATGCGGATGATGGAATACGGATGAGAACTGCGCGTGAAATGAATTATTTCTGACGTCGCCCTTGCAGGTCCTTCCCAAGTCCTTCCATTCGCCGTGAATATCCGTAATATCGTACGCTATAGTCGGATTGGGATAATAGCCCGTTGTGCCTGAGGTCAGTATAAATCTTCTGCCTTCACGCTCAAAATAGGCGGGCGCTTCTCTTACCTCGGGCGGACTTTCAAGCGGAATATGGCTTGACCACTTTTCACCAAGGTCCGTAAAGTCCTCGTTGAGCTCGCGCACTATCATTTCGGAATGTGGATGCTCAAAAATTACGTATGCCCGTCCGTTTTCCGCAAACAAATCAAAGTCCCCCGCAAAATGCGGATAGGTCTCGATGTCATGAGAATAGACGAGGCTACTCAGCGAGTCTCCGACGCATACGGAAAACTTGGCGTTCTTAAAGCCGCCCTTAGTTGTCTTTGCCCAAAGAACGTATTTCCGCGTTTTCTCGTTGTAAAGTATATGTGGTCTGTCCATGATATGCGCGGGGAAAAAGGGATTTGCCTCGTCGTCGCTTGCGGGCACTATCATTCCCTCGTCTTTCCAATTGTAAAGGTCGTCAGAGGAATAGCATCTGACGCCGCGATGCCAAAATTTGCATCGCTCACCCGTGGCAGTGCCCGTAATACCTTCTTTGTTTTCGCCGTACCACCAAAATTTATTTTCAGCGTAGAGTACAGAACCGCCGTGAGCTTGTATTCGTTTTCCCTCAGTATCGTACCAGACCTTTCCGGGTCGTATTGATGAGTACATTTCAGCTCCTCCTATAAATACATTCTTTTGATTTATTTTACCATAGGTGCGCAAACCGCGTCAATGTCATAATTAGTCAATTGCATATCACTATTTGCCTATTCTTAGAGACAAAATAGTAGTTGTCAAGATAAATATCACAATAATATAATCGAAGCCATAGAAAAAAGCTTTCCTCAATGGGTGCACAAGTCCGTTAAAAACGGACTTGTGCATGATTGGTATATCTCTTTTTTTAGTGTAGTATTTCAATATAAACCTCCATGTTTTAAATTCTTTGAAGTCTTGAAACTTTCTTCTAAGAAAGTTTCAAGTGGGGTTCGGGGCAAGCCCCGAGAAAAACAAAAGAATGCCGAGATAGAAATCTTTCTCGGCACTCATAGATGAGTTGTGTTTATTAAATTTTTAAATGGGCATAACTACGGCTTGTGCTGGTTTTTCTATGCTTTGCGAAGTTTATGAAACAAAGGTTATTTAATTGTGATGCTATTATAACATGGCTTTTGTCAATAAAAATCGTTTTTATTTGATTACAGCGACGCAATTTTTGAGGTGTTATAGGCAGAAGTCATTTGAGTTTTCATTTGTCAGATGCATGCGATATGTATGCTTACCTTGGGTAACAGTTTGACAAAAACCGTTTGGCAGAGTAATGTCTGCAATTACTCCTTGGGGAACTGTGAATTCATAGGTTACGCAATCGTTTTCATAAATCCAATAGCTTTCAATACGTCCCGATACGGTTTCAATCGCGCACTTGGCAAAGCCGAGTCGTTTGTCGGGTACGGGAGCTAAACGAATACGCTTATATCCAGCATCAAGGATTTGAATTCCGCACACGGTTTCGTACATCCACTCGGCAACACAGCCGTAAGCGTAATGGTTAAAGGAATTCATACCTACGCTCCAAAAGCTACCGTCTTCTTTTATTCCGTTCCAATGCTCCCAAATGGTTGTTGCACCATGGTCAACGGAATAAAGCCATGAGGGATTTTTATTTTGGAAGAATAAGTTATACGCTACGTCGTGTTTGCCACACTCTGACAACGCGTGAAGAATGTAAGGAGTGCCAAGAAAGCCTGTTGACATTCTTCCGTCAAAATTACGGATAAGCTCACTTAGCTTTTCGACAAGAGGCTCGCGTTCTTCGGGCAAACACAGATTAAAGTGGAGTATAAGAGTAATAGCGGTTTGCGTTATTCCTCTGCGCTCTTTGTCAACTACAGTATTATTTCCCTTGGTAATTATTTCCGTATAAGGCAATTTTTCTTTCGGCATACCGTTTTCCATAAAGTATTCACGGAAGCGTTTTACTATGTTTTTGTAAAGCTGTTCATATTCGGACATATCTTGACCGAGAACGTATCCTGCTTTGACTAAAAGCTCGGTAGAATATGCGTAAAACGCGGTTGCAACAAGATCTACGGATGTAGCTCCGACGTAGGAATTCTCCCCTGCGTCCATAGCGAGCCAATCTCCGTAATGATAACCTGTAAGCCACAGATATTCTTCATCTCCAACGCCTCTTACGTAGTCTACCCATTTCTTCATCATTTCAAAGTTTTCGGTAAGAAATGACTTATCATTATATATTTCATAAAGTGTCCAAGGTATTATTGTTACCGCATCTCCCCACCCTGCGGATATGCGCGTGCAATAAGCATCGTTATAGTTTTCGGGACATACTCCAAGAACAGCTCCGTTGCTTCTTTGCTCTGCACGAAGGTCTCCAAGCCATTTTTTAAAAAATTGGCAAACGTCAAAATTGGTTGCGGCAGTTCTGCAAAACACTTGCGCGTCACCCGTCCAACCAAGTCTCTCATCGCGCTGAGGGCAATCTGTGGGAATATCGAGATAGTTACCCTTTTGCCCCCAAATTATGTTGCTGTAAAGCTGATTAATGCGTTTATCTCCACATGTGAAATAGCCCGTGCGCTCCATTTTCGAGTGAACAACGATGGCTCTGAAACCGTCAAGGTCAACGTCATCAAAAGGATATTCGTCAATTCTTACGTATCGAAATCCTTGGAATGAATATGTGGGCTTAAAGCTGTCCGCATCACCGCTTAAAACGTATATAACGGGCTTGGCGGCTTTACGGTAGTTTTCGTTATAGAAATTGCCGTCCTTGTCAAGTACCTCTCCGAAAGAAAGAACTACTCTGTCTCCTCTGTTGCCTTTTATATTCAAAGATACGTATCCCGTTATATTTTGTCCAAAGTCAATAACCTTTTCACCTTTGGGAGTGACGATAAGCTCTATGGGCGAAAGAATTTCATTTTCTACGATATCTGCGCCAATCTGTGGAACGAGGGGAAAAGACTTTGCGGGTATAGCGTTTCCAAGATATTTTATATCAGCCGTTTTATCAACGGTTTCTCCAAAGTAGATTTCGGAATGGGTTACTTCGTCGGTATATACCTGCCACGTACAGTCGGTTGTAATGTAGCTTATGCTTCCGTCTGCTGACAACAATTCAAGCTCCGCAACGGCTTGGACACTGTTCCCCCACGGGTGATATTTGCCGCGAGGCCCGAAATAACCAACAGCCCAGCCTGGACCGACGGATATTTCAAGCTTGTTATTTTCGTCAAGTATGTCGGTTACGTCATAGCTGTTATATTGAATACGGTCACCGTAACACGTAAGTCCCGGTGTAAGCACTTGCTCTCCTAACCTTTCTCCATTGAGAGTAGCCTTATAGATTCCTAAACACGATGCATACAGCGTAGCCTTCTTAACCGAAGATTTTATTTCAAAATCCTTTTTAAAGGTTAGTACCGCTCCTTCGATATCTTCAGGACTTTTGATCCAAATTTGGGATTTCATTTTTTGACTCCTTTTAGAATTAAATGTGTCTTCCCACAACCTTTAAAGCAAAGCATTTGCTGTTGAACCTAACTGGGCGTTGTTATAATTGATGCTTCTTTCCTTATATTTATACGGCAGCAGCTCTTCTTCAAGCTCGTCGATACGGTCTATTTTGCCGGCGGTATACGCGAGTATTCTGCGACGGCAAGCATCGGTGCGTCTCAAAAGTGCGCCCAAGCGCTGATCCTGAATGTCAAAGCCGTGAGGCTTATTATCGGTAAACCATTGCTTTTCAAAGGCTCTGGCATATATATCTATAAGCTTCTCAACCTTTACGTACTCGTTTTTCGCGAGACGTTCAAGCTCTGTTTTATCTTTTCTTTCATAAGCCTTGCGGGTACGAAGTCCAAGCTCGTATTTTATTGCCATTACGTCGCAAAGCTTTGCCGCTGAATCAAATACGTAACCGTATTTTCGGCTCTTTTTGGCAGTAGCGTGAAGCTGACGGGCATACTCAACGTACTTTTTTCCCTCACCTTCCTTTATGGTATAATCAAAGAAATCATTAAAGTAATCGGAGTAAAGCATATATTTCGATGGATTATGAGCTTCGCCTTGATATCCCAATACCTCGTTGGGGCAATCAATATTCATAAACTCATCAAAATCTATCCCCACGAGTCTTTTAAACTTTGCTTTTATCTTTTGCTCGTCGGAGTTGCCTTTGGCATATTCTGCAAGGTAAAACAAAGATGGGAGTTGAGAAAAATGAGAGCATTCCGCGCCGTTATCTCCCCACATAGTCATAAATACGTTGCGAATTTTGTTCTTTTTGCAAGCGTTAAGCGCAGGAATCATGGAATCAAGCGTGAATTTGTTAAACGGTATCATTCCACTCCATCCCCAAATACCGCCCGCAAACCACGTTTGATTTGTGAGTTGCTTATGATTATACATCATATTGCTGTAATTTTCTTCTTTAGTCTGGTAATAATCCCAATAAATAGGAATCACCGAAGGCGGTATCGCGTCGACTACTTCTTGGGGAATTTTACATTTTGGTATATAATATTCTCCACTGTTCCAAGGTCTGAAAAACATATCCGACCAAATCATTAACTCGTAACCGTACTTCTCGGCTATCTTGCATATTTTTTCAAGATGACGTTTCATTATGGTATTTACTGACTCATATCCGTGTATATCAAGATGCCTTCCTCTGCCGAGGTTGTGGGCTTCGTCCATACCGATATGTATTTTTCTTGACACGAAGCACTCGGAAAGAGTTGCAAACATACGGTCTATAAGCTCATACGTTCTTTCGTCGTCAGTGAGTAGAATATCGTCGCAGTCCTTTGGGAACTTATTCCAATGGAATATTGCGTTAAGATGCGCGAGCGTTTGAATACAGGGGATAACGCTCATTCCGATAGACGTAGCAAACGCATCTATCTCCTTCATTTCAGCCTTGGAATAACGTCCCCTCATATAACCAAAGTAAGGCTCTCCGTCTACCTCATAGGTGTCCTCGGTATAAAGTAACACACAATTATACCCCATTTTTTTCAATAGGGTTAAAAAGCGTTTAAGTCCGTCCATACTCATTACGGCATTTCTTGACATATCTATCATTACGCCAAAGGTATCAAAGTTTTTCATTTTTTATCCTTTCATTCAAATAATTTTATGTGTATATGCTAAAATTATATCACATAAAACATGTCGATTCAACAGAGTATATTAACATATTTCCGAACTATTACACACTGTTTTCTAATAAAAAAAGCCTCTTTTGTGTAGTATATTGACATTTTATTTAAAAAATGCTATTATAAAACTAACGTATAATTTGTAGTTATTATCGTATTTTAAGGAGTATATTATGTACAAGATCGATCATCCCCATGACAGATCCAGACTATTCTACCCTGATAGAAAAGTCCTTGAAAACATAAGTGTAACAGAAATTGGTACGATATCGTCCTGCAACGGATATTACAAGGACATCAACAATGGAAATTTTTATATCATTCACTATTTGTTAAGCGGAAAAGGAGTATTTCGGGGACAACGGTTCACTGCGCCTTGTATATTTGTGTTTGCTCCCAACGATCAGCTGTCATACTCCATCGACTCTGAATCGGAATCTGTTGAACATTTCTGGATAAAACTTGAGGGAAAGGAGACCAAGTCATTTTTGGCAGAAGCAGGTTTCCCTACTGTTTCTTCCCTGTGTTTCTTTACCTATGTGAAGAAAGCAAAACAAATATTTACAGAGCTTACCACCGAGGCAAACTACGTAGATATAGATGACAGATATTTTATGCTTCAAGGTTTTTTAAATCTTTGTACACTGCACAGAAGATCCATGCATAAAAGCAACTCACCGAAGGACGTAAATCCCTACGTTATAAAAACCATAGAGTATATCAACTCCCATTATTCACAGCCTATAACAGAAAAAATACTTGCCGAGAATTTGCACGTTTCTGTCAATTATATGCATAGGCTGTTTTGTCAGGATATGGATATGACTCCCAACTATTATATAAACAAATACAGGG
This sequence comes from Clostridia bacterium, assembly GCA_017461745.1. GTDB lineage: Bacteria > Bacillota > Clostridia > Oscillospirales > CAG-272 > HGM12713. The sequence continues at coordinate 38,391 of JAFTXE010000094.1, forward strand.
TAGAACGCTCTAAGTCATTGCTGGTAGATACCGCGCTTCCAATAGCCCACGTAGCGGAAAGGGTGGGATTTTCCAGCGGAGATTACTTCGGACGTGTTTTTGCTAAGTTAATGGAATGTACTCCCTCGTACTACCGTAAGCACTATAAAAAAACTCACAATAATATGGTCATATCCAACGTGAACGGTTCAAAAACAAATAAGATAGATTGGATATACCGTGAGGAAACCTCGGGTATAATGGTAAGAGAGGCGGATATTTACACAGGTCACGATGGACCTATGCTTAAAATCGGTATCATTTCGGACACGCATTTTAACTACTGTAACAATCGTGATTTCGAGGAAAATCACCCAACTGTTATGAGCTCCTACGCCCACCGCAAATGGCTTGCAAACGGAAAAAACGTTAAAAAGACAGCTAAGTGTCTTAAATATATATCCGATTGTGACCAAATGGTGGTGCTGGGTGATATTTTAGACTATCTTACTCACGGAGCTATTGAGCTTGCAAAGAAAAATATTTTTGACAAATATCCCAATATTATAGCCTGCGTAGGAAATCACGACGCGGTCAGAAAAATGGAGGGGACGGTTGATGAGATAGATTCTCTTGAAGAACGCAGAAACGTTCTCAAAAGCTTTTGGGTACATGATATAGATTATTACTCAAAAATTCTTGACGGTCGGGTTATGCTTATACAAATGGATAATGCGAGCAGAGAGGGGTTTGTGAAAGATCAGATAAAAAATCTTAAGACGGATCTTTCTCTTGCGAGAAAGCAAGGACTTGCGGTGCTGCTCTTCTTCCACAATCCTATATCTATAAACAATCCCGCCACAACTGTCACTATGCCTATAAGAAGAAATGACGGTGGAGTAGCTAATTTTAACAATATTTCGTATCTTATCGGACCGAAGTCAAAGGGAGCTTCACTTGAGGGCTACGAGCTGATAATAAACAATGCGGATATTATTCAAGCCGTATTCTGCGCCCATATGCACAGCGATTATTATACCGAAATATACGCAAAGACCGCTGATGGCAAGGACAAAAAGATACCGCAGTATATAACCACCGGCACAGCATACGATCAGGGGCACGTAATGATAGTAAATATAAAATAACAAAATGGAGAAAGATCATGATATCAAACAAGGTGAGTGAAATGGAAAACGGACGCAAGATGTGGCGAGAGCCCTTTTCGGAAATAAAATTCGACGGTCTTTTTACCGAGGTCGCAAATTTTATTCAGCGCAATCAGATATGCGAGGTCAACCTCTGGAATAAATTCGTAAAGCAATATAAGGAGTTCGTGGACGGTCCCGACAGACGCTGGAGAGGCGAATATTGGGGCAAAATGATGCGCGGCGCTTCTATGATAGTCGGCTACACCAAGGACAAGGGTATGTACAGGGTGCTTGAAAACACCGTCAAGGATATGCTGAGCGCCGAGGACGAGCACGGACGCTTTTCCACATATTCCGTTGACAAGGAGTTTGACGGTTGGGATATGTGGTGTCGCAAATACGTGCTTCTCGGTATGCAGTATTTTCTTGAAATATGTCAGAATGATGATTTGAAAAAGGACGTCATAGCGGCTATGTGCCGTCACGCTGACTACATTATGTCAAAGGTCGGACACGAGCAGGACGGAAAGATAGAAATATATAACACGACGAGGGATTGGAAGGGCGTAAACTCTTGCTCTATCCTTGAGCCCTACGTACGTCTTTACAGACTCACGGGTGAGAAGCGCTACCTTGACTTCGCCGAATACATAATTTCAACGGGCTTTTGCGCGGACGGAAATCTTTGGGAGCTTGCAATTGAGGATAAGCTTATGCCTTGCGAATATCCCGTGAACAAGGCTTATGAAATGATGTCCTGCTTTGAGGGACTTATTCAATACTACTACGTTACGGGAATTGAAAAGTACAAGACCGCCGCTATTAATTTCGGTAAAAAGATAATAGAGATGGAAATGAGCATAATCGGAAACAGCGGCTGCACACACGAGCTGTTCGACCACACGGCAGTAAATCAGACCAAAACGGGATATGACTTCGTTATGCAGGAGACCTGCGTTGCAGTTACATGGATGAAGCTCGCGTCGGCGCTCCTTGAGCTCACGGGAGACCCCGTATTTGCGGATTGCATCGAAACAACGTTCTATAACGCATATCTCGGCTCACTGAACACAAAACGCGTGGCATACACCATCTTTCCCGAAAAGCACGCCCCTCAGGTCATGCCCTTTGACAGCTACAGTCCTCTCGTAGCAGATACGCGCGGTAAATTTATCGGCGGCTACTGCTCCTTCCACGACACGACCTTCTACGGCTGTTGCGCTTGTATCGGCGGTGCGGGAGCGGGCGTTATTCCGAGAACTGCGGTAATGAGAAACGACGAGACAATAATCTTCAACTTCTATCACGAGGGAAGCCTTTGCACGCTGACTCCCAACGGCACTCCCCTTACGGTACGTCAGCAGACAAAGTATCCCACGGACGGTAATATAGCTCTTACAATATACGTAGAAAAGGTGGAGAGCTTTGGTATAGGCCTGCGTATTCCCGCATGGTGTAAAAATGCGACGGTAAAGGTAAACGGCGAGGACGTTGAGGTAACGGAAGGATATACCACGGTGACGAGAACGTGGAGCTCTGGAGACGTTATCGAGCTTTGCATGGATATGACGGTTGAGAGAATTCTGCCTCCCGAAAACGCGCAGAACGCGGATATTTTTGCGGGATACCGCCGCGGACCTATAATTCTGGCAGCAGACGCGAGAATTACCGACCCAAGAGCCGTTATTGACGTCAAGTGCGACAAAAACGGATCTGCAAAGGGAGAAAAGAAATTCTGTCCCGAAATTCCCGAGGCACTTGAATGCATCGAGCTTACAAAGGAGAACGGCGAAAAGGTACGTCTTATAGACTACTCCTCAGCGGGTAAAACGTGGGATAAGACCTCAATGTGCGCCGCTTGGCTGAGAAGAAAATAATAGATAGCTTTCCATTTTGGAAAAACCTAAAAAGCGAACGGAGCTGATTCAGTGTTAATGAATCAGCTCCATTCGCTTTTTATTTAACCGTGTTATTTTACAGTGATCCTCAATGCGTAACCGCCGTCATAGAACATTGCGTTAAGAACGTACTGAGGAATAACGGTATACATTCCTTCTGCGTCAACAGCGTCTATTTCAGTATAAAATCCGCTGTGTACGTGTCCTGAGAAGCAACCCTTTATCACGTCGCCGTGAGTTACTATCAGGTCGTATACATCCTTTGATGCTCCGCTTGAATAGCTACCAATGGTATCAGCCTTGGAATTGTAGAAATTCTTTGTATCAAGCTGTCCCTTATCGTCACAGGCAATATCCTTATATTCGGGATTGCCCGTAGCTATCGGAATGTGGTAGAAAAGCAGAACGGAATAGCCTTCACTTCTTGCCAATTCAAGATCGGCACTTAACAAATTGACCTGCGCCTCTCTGAACTCGCCCGTCGTTCCGTTATCCAACTGTATGAGCATTACCTTGTTTCCAAGCACCTTCTTAGAATAAAAGATATCGCCCTCTCCGCCTTCTGTCCAATAGTCCTTCTCCGTTGTCTCTATTTCTCCTATGCGCCCGTCAACAATATTTTGCCACTCTTCAGCAGTATAAGTATTTTCCTCACCAATTGCCTTTACGACGTCGTGGTTTCCGAGACATGCCATAATATTCTCTCTACCGTCGAATATATAGTTAAACGATTGCGCTACGGTTTCATTCGTAAGGAAATCGTATATATCTCCCGTTATAACTATCTGGTCAGCGTTGCTAAAAGTATTGAGTGCTTTTTTAGCATTTTCTGAATTCTTAGAAAAATCCATAGACCTTTTTTCATATGTTTCTTTAAGTGTTTTATCGTAATATATGGTTTTGTCCGCTATGTCTATATCGTTCAACCATGCAAGATGCAGGTCGCTGATATGTACTATCTCAATATCCTCGCCGCCCTTGCCCGTGTCTATGATTATTTCTCTTACGCTGATGCCGTTCTCTGTAGTATTATCCGACCATCTGTTAGGTTCTTTCTTCGCCGTATAGCTCTCGGTAGCTTCGTCGTATCTGTAAGCGTACTTATTTTCAAGAACGGAATACTGCGTAGCGCTGTAGGGGCTGTATTTACCGTCAGCTATCTTGCAATTGTACGTATCTGCGTCGTAGGTAGCAGACGTATCGTTAACTGCCTTATAAGCAACGTAAACTATACTGCGCGCATTGTTTTCAGCACTATAGTCGGAATACATAGTTACATTTACGTTATCTTCGGGAGTATATTTTGCGTATGCTCTTGCGGAGTATTCTTTAGTCGGGTCTTTCATTCCCTGAATGACCGCATTATACGTAATTTTTTCGCCGTCGTCATCCTTTTTAAAGCCATTATCCATGCTTGCAACCTGAGCGTACTTTACACTTGCGGCAGTGAGTGCCGAATGTGTAAAGCTAATTTCCGTAAGTGTTTTAGTCGTAGGCGTTATGATAATACCGTATTCATCAGCTTGATTATCGCTCGCTATAGCTGCCGTAAAACGCATACCGTTATCCGAAAGCGTCGTACGAACGGACGCGCCGTCTTCAAGAGTGGGAATAGCATAATTCAAATCAACTTCGTCAGTAGTTTCACCCTTGTCGCTACTTGTTTTCAAAAAGTCAAGATCCGTTACATTGAAGTTAAGCCTTTCAGTTGCAGAACCGCTTATTCCATACCACTTTGTTCCGTTATTTATTATGCAAGCGTCTTTTCCTATAGTCACGTTGGTTGTGCCCGTACCGGTAACGTTGAAAAATTCAACAGTGTTATTAGTCTGTATAAGTTTAGAACTTCCCGCTATGTTAATATTAGCATTTGACAATCCTCTGAGCATTCGCTTACCAGAACAAATAGTGGAATTAGAAATGCTCACATTTCTGACCTGATACGTTAAGCCATATATAGTAGCTCCCGAATGTTCACTATATCCCTCAGCATCAGGATCATTAATTGACGTAGAAATCAAATTAACGGTTAATCCGCGTGTTGATGGGGAAGTATTTCCAAACACAGTACCCCCACCGTATAACCATAAAGTACAGTCGCTCACATTTACAGTAGTATCAAAGCTCGTACCTGAATTGGTTCTAATATATCCCTTCTCATCGTTTATATTTTTTCCTACCCAAGTACAACCATTTATAGTAAGCTGTGTGCCGCCAGCCACCTCTATTCGTTTCCAAGTTGACGTAATCGTCAGTTTATTTACAGTGACAGTCTCTCCGTTTACAAATTTGAAAACATCTGCCGCGTTCGTGTCTGTAAGTGTATATCCATTGCCGTTTATTGTAATTTCAATAGCAGCTGTACCAGCATTTGTATCTGTAGACACCATTGTGTAATCACTGTTAAAATCAATCGTTCCTCCGCCGTATTCATACACTTTTGCAAGAGCCGCCGCCCACGTAGAGCAGTCAGATGCAGTCTCGCCTACGTCATTTCCCGTAACGGTAAACGGAGCTGTGCCTTCCGCAGAAACCATTGTAGCAAAAGCGGTCATTATCATTAGACACGCCAATGCTAAAGATAATATTTTCTTTTTCATTTTATCTCCTTATTTTACCGTAATTCTCAAGGCGTGACCACCTGTATATGCCGTTGACATAATGGTATATTGCGGAATATATGCCTTATTACCCGAAGGATCGGTTGCAACTATCTCGGTATAGAAATCGCTGTGATGATGTCCCGTAAAGCAACCCTTGATTATATCACCGTTCGTGGTGATAAGGTCGTATATTTCCTTATCCGCGCCTATCAATGTGGAGCAAGAGCCTCTTGTGGCGTAGTTATAGGACGTTATAGCGCCCTTTCCAGCCATGATTGCTTGTGCGTTGCTGTACTTTATATTGTATGTCGCTAAAGGGATATGGAAGAACAGCAGAACGGTATAGCCCTCAGCTCTTGCCGTTGCCAAGTCCGCTGTAAGCAGCGGAATCTGAACGTCCCAGAAGCTTCCCGTCGTTCCGTTATCCATCTGTATGAGCATTACCTTGTTTCCAAGCACCTTTGAGGAATAATATACGTCATTCACCCAGCCTGCCGCAAGCGTTGGCATACGCTCAAGAACGGTGGCCTTCCAGTCTGCGCCCGTAGACTCCTCGCCCATCTTCTTTGCAGCCTCGTGGTTGCCAAGACACGCCATGATGTTGTCGTAAGCGTTGAATATATGCTTATTGACCTGCGTTATAACTTCACTCGTCAGATAGTCGTATATATCTCCCGTAATAACTATCTGGTCGGCATCCTTTGCCCACTCAAGACACTTAACGGCATTTCCCAAAAACTGACCGTTTTTTCCCCAATCCCTACTATCGTATGTCGCCTTTATCACGGGATCAGCAAGGTCGGTCGCATTGGCGTAAGCAAGGTGCATATCGGTAAGCTGAACTATCTCGATATCCTCTCCGCCCTTGCCTGTTTCAATTACTATATCTCTTATGGTTATACCGTTCTGTTGGCTATATTTCCACATATTTATATCTCCGTCATCCTCCGTCTTTGGCTTGGTTGGCGCATCGGTGTCCGTCGTCTCGGGTGCGGAGGTTTCCGAGGTGTCGGAGATAACGTTCGTCAATTCCGTAACACCCGAATTATCTGCGCAACCGCCAAGGAAAAGAGAAAGCGCAAGAGCACAAATCAATATTCTTGAAAATATTTTATTCATATTAAACCTTTCTATATCATCACAGTATTTTCTGATATCCGCAGTCAGCCACGATTGCCTCGCTCACATTAAGATTATTCATCAAATAGTGATTCCAAGCTTCATTGCTTTGAATACGGCACTTATAATGCTCATTAGTCGTAGCAAATAAAACGCTTTGCGGATTAACTGTATAGTAAAACTCCTTAGTAGCTCCGCTATGACCGTGGTGCGGTACCTGCATAATATCACTCTTAAGATAGTCTCCCCACGTGCTTACCGCAAACGTTACCGACGATCTGCCCAGGTCCCCGGGAATGAGAACCGTTTTATCCTGAGCCTCAAAGTACAGTCTCGTCATTGTGGACGAATGGTTTTCAGTAGCAACATGCAAGGGATATAAGTCCTCTGCCGTATGGAGCACCTCCATGCGAACTCCCGAAAATTCGTATATTTGACCACTTATGGGAAAAACGATAGGTATCCCTTTACTGTGAGCAAGCTCGGGAAGCACGTCGTTAAAATATCTGTCCTCTACCTTGCCGTTTACATACGCTTCATCGGGAACTATACAAGCAATCACATTTTGTATATCTGCCTTATCAAAGTAATTTCTTACAAAAAAATCAAAACAACTGTAATGATCCCTATGAGTATGAGTCAGCACCCAAGCGCGGATTACCGGCTTTTCGCCGCAGTGCGAGTTGTCCTCAAGAAATCGAAGCAGTCCCTCAGCGTCAACTTCGTAGCCGCCGTCGTATACAATAAAGCTTCCATCCGCAAGAGAAACTATAAGTCCAAGTCCGTTATCGTGAGATACTTGGCAAGGATCGTCATATTTCATATTCATTAACGTAAGTCCTGCGGTTCTTACCGTGCAAAGATCCTTATATCCAACATATGGAGCCCCATCTTGTACGAAAATACGTATAGCTCCCAGCTTAAAGGCATAGCATACGTACACCGTTTCCTGCTCTGACGTATATACAAAATATTTATTCTTTGCGACCGTTCTGCTTGAAAACAGCTTGTATCCGTATGTCTCCATATTCGTTATAAAACACTCAAGCTGTCCGCTTATTGGATACTCGACGTAGTATTCCGTCCTATTGCTAAAGCATTTTCTCTGCTTTGCTAAGTTCCCAAATGTCTCCACTATGCATTTTTGTAACATGATTACACCTCAATTTCAAAGCAATAATTTCCCGTAGTACATACACGGCTTATTCCGTCATCAAGCCGCACTGTAGCCTCAGTACCCTTAGGTATTCTTATCTCATACCGTATTCTATCCCCTTCATAAGTCCATCTGACACGCAGACGTCCCTGCCTTGTAAGTATACTTCCCGCAGCAAAGCCTAAACGTTTGTCGGGATGCGGAGTTATAATTATTTTACGATATCCCGCTCCTTTCGGAGAAACATTTATTCCCAATGCGCACCCAAATACCCAATCAAATACCGATCCGTAGGCATAGTGATTAAAAGAATTTTTATTATCGTTCCAAAAGCGTCCGTCGTCTCCGATACTATCCCAATGCTCCCATATGGTAGTAGCTCCGTGATTAACCGAAAACAGCCACGATGGATTTTCCTCACAAAGCAACAGGTCATACGCCTTATCCACTCTGCCATTTTCCGAAAGAGCGTGTAATATGTGCGGGGTACCCACAAATCCCGAGCTCATCTTCCCGCCATTTTCCTCTATCATTGACACGAGCTTATCCACGAGTCCTTGTCTTTCCTCTTCTCCGTCATAAAGACCAAATCGAAGTACAAGCGTGATTGCCGTCTGTGTCAAACCCTTTACGGGGCGGGTAGTAGAGAAAGCATCGTATTTGGGATACAGTGTCGGTAGCCCGTCCTTGATAAAAAATTTGCGGAAGGTCTTTTTTATATTATCATAAAGATCCTCATACTCTCTCATATCCTCTCCGAGTATTTTCCCGACTTTTATCAAAATAGAGGTAGAATAAGCGAAGAATGCACTCGCAATAAGATCGGTCTGAGTTGCGCCCTCACGCACCTCGGGGCAAAGTATAGCATCTGATGCCAGCCAATCACCGTAATGATCTCCGCCGAGCCACAGATACTCTTCTTCTCCTTGCTTTCGCATATAGTTCACCCATTTTACCATCATCGGAAAGCACTCACGAAGAATATCCTCATCTCCATATGCAAGATACAACTCCCACGGAGCCACGGTACACACGTCGCCCCAAGCCGTTGATATTCTTTCGCCTCTGTTGCTCACACCCGGAACGACACTCGTCACAGCTCCGTCGGAACGTTGCTCTATTATAACGTCTCTTAGCCACTTTCTCATGAAACGGTCGACGTCATAGTTGATAGCTGACGTACGGCAGAAAACCTGCACGTCTCCCGTCCAGCCCGTACGCTCGTCACGCTGGGGACAATCGGTAGGAATATCTATAAAGTTACTTCTCTGACCCCACAGCGTATTACCGTAAAGCTTATTAAGCTTTGCGTTCCCACATATAAAATCTCCAGTACGCTGCATTTCGGAATAAATTGCAACAGAAGTAAACGCTGACAGATCCACCTCATCAAACGGATATTCGTCAAGTCTTATGTATCTGTATCCCTGAAATGAGAAATGTGGTTTTAAAATATCCTCTTCTCCGCTGAGAACATAAACGTTTACGTTTCTTGCGAGTTCAAGGTTCTTGGTGTAGAAATTACCCTTTCTATCAAGCACCTCGGCGTGAGAGATTACCACTCTGTCACCCTTCGTTCCCTTTATCCTTATCTCTGTAAAGCCCGCAAGATTCTGACCGAAGTCTATGACCCTTTCGCCTTTTGGAGTTATTATGAGTTTGACTGCCGTCACTCTTTCCTGTTCCTTTACAGGACAGCCCTCGTCGGGAATGAGCGTGGTATCTGGAGCGGTATCCTCAACGGCAAATCCCTTTAACTCAAGGGGCTTTCCAAGTATCTGCTGCTCACCGTGATAAAACTCAGAGCAGACAATTTCTCCACTACCAACGCGCCAACTTTTGTCCGTAACATATCTGTCCAAGTTACCGTCAACGTATTCTACTGTAATCGCGGCAGTAACGCTTATATGGTCGAAAAACATATGGTTGGTATTGCCTCTGCCGAGATATCCCACTGCCCAACCTGGAGCCGCGATTATGGAAATTTCATTTTCTCCCTCACGCAAAAGCTCCGCAACATCATAGCTTTGATACTGTATTCTATTGTGATAGCTGGTCCAGCCCGGTGCAAAATACGCATCTGACGCTTTTTTGCCGTTTATGTAAAGCTCGTATATACCGACAGCACTTGCCAAAACAGTTGCCCTTTTCAATTTGCTTTTTATAAAAATTTTTTTAAAAAACACAGGACAATCGCTTTCTCCGAATCCCTCTGCCCTTATCCAATTCTGATTTTTCAATTTTAATTCATCCTTAAGTGTATTATTCGTTAAAACAACCTCTCCTCGAGTTGCCACATACGCTATGTGCGGCAACCCGAGGTAGTCCAAACAGTTCAATTATTCATTGTCAAGCGCATACCACAGACACGCCAGCGCCAAAGATAAAATTTTCTTTTTCATTTTATCTCCTTATTTTACCGTAATTCTCAAGGCGTGACCGCCTGTATATGCCGTTGACATAATGGTATATTGCGGAATATATGCCTTATTACCCGAAGGATCGGTTGCAACTATCTCGGTATAAAAATCACTGTGGTGATGTCCCGTAAAGCAACCCTTGATTATATCACCGTTCGTGGTGATAAGGTCGTATATTTCCTTATCCGCGCCTATCAATGTGGAGCAAGAACACAAATCAATATTCTTGAAAATATTTTATTCATATTAAACCTTTCTATTATTAAAAGCAGCGAAGCCTATACAATTGTATTGGCTTCGCTGTACAACCAAAAGTTATAATTTGGGGGAACTTTCAGTTGATTTACTGATTATCAAGCGCATACCAGCTGTCAAGCTGTAACAGCACTGCCTTGCCAAGGCCCGCGACAACGGTAGAATAGCTTGTGTTGCTGTCAATAGCCGTATTCAAAGTACCCATGATATTACCGGGGTTCAAATATTCAGCCAAAGCCACACACGCGGCGTCGTGAATACGCTGAAGCATCTCCAGATCGTCCGGACTCTGCATGGACTGATAGGAGAGAACCTTATCGTAGTATACGGGAATGATTATTTTCTGTCCGTAGTACGCCATAGCCTCGACTACCACGCCGACCATCTCTCTGTCCTCTTCGGGAACTGTAATCGGAATCATAAAGGTATTGGTTCCACTTCCTATTTTTACCTCGATGCTTTCAACGTTTTCGTCGTATTTGTAGCCAGGAACGAGACCGAAATTAACGCCTTCACTCTTAAAGGTCGGCGCGCACTTTACGGTATCCTCGATAAATATAGCTTTACCCTTACCGAAAGCTTTACGCATTTCGTTGAGCTCTGCCATGTAGGAATAGGGCTGATTCAGCATGAGTGAATATTCGTCTGCGGCGTCGTAAACCGTCTGAGTCTTGATACCGATAGAATAAGTACCGTCTCCGCCGCGCACGAGGGTTTCAATGCCCGTGCTGTTGATTACCATACCCGGACCTCTGTATTTCTCGGTAACGTAAGCGAAGGTATCCTGACCAATGATTCCGCTTCCGTCTCCGTCTACGGAGCTATCAGCGTCAATTATCATCTGCTTGAAGGTTGAGAAATACCAGGTATCGTTTCTTACGTACTCGTAAGGAAGAGTAATTTTAGCGTTATTCAGTACAGTCTTATTGAAATAAATACCGTTCGTGCTTCCAACGGAAAGATACGAGATATCTCCGTTAATGGCAAACAGCTTTCCACCGGGGGTCGTCCATACATCCTCAAGGTTGTCGAGCCACCATGATTTCTCAAGATCAATATACTCGAAATCGTGTATCTCGGAGGCGTTGTTTCCGACTATAAGCTGGAAGACGTATCTTCCCTGCGTAGCTATGAGGTCGTAGGTGTCGTCACCTGAGCTTACGGAATTCATTACGGTGCTATTGAGTTTAGTCTCTTCCTCTGCAATGAGGATTATCTCTACACCGTAAGCCTCCTCAACGGTTCTGTTTCTCTGATATACAGCTTTGTCAACCGAGTCAGACTCGGCGGTAAGCTCGGAAATGTCAAGATCCTTCATATACTCGCTGTTGCTTCCGCTTCTGCCGAGTATGGTAAAGGGCGCACCCCCGTAGTTTACGTCGGGTAGCTCCAGCTTTTCATCACCCTCAGCCGTATCAACGGTAACGGAAACGTCGTCCGTTTCTTCGGTCTCTTCATCGTTTGCGCAAGCAACTATACTTACCGTCATAAGCAATGACAGAAGCAAAGCCAAAGCGCGAGTTAAAAGCTTTAATTTTTTCATTTGATTACCTCTCTTTGCAACCGTGGATAAATAGATCAGAAGTTATCGTTAATGATGTCGTCACCCTTGCCGTCGTATTTTACAGAAGGATCTGGAGCCTCCGTGGTGGTTTCTTCGGCGGTGGTTTCCTCCGTGGTGGTTGCCGCAGAGGTATCAGTATCGGTAACAGTCTCCGCCTCGTTGCCGCCGCAAGCGACGAGCATAGCGAACATAGATATTATCAAGCAAGTAATAAGTACAATTTTAAAATTCTTCATTATAAAGTCCTCCTTACTTATTTCGTGGCAATAGCCTTAAGCGCGTCATACTGCTCCTTGGAGTAGCAGGTATACTTCTTGCCCTCAGTCCAAGCATATCCGCTGTTGCCAAGAGCTACGTAGGAATCAACCTCTGTGGTATAGCCTTCCTCGGCAGCGTCCTTAACGTTCTCAGCGAGCGTCTTGTTGATAGTGTCGGTGTAGCTTGCGCCGTGCTTGGTGGTATCGAGCGCGGAGAATACGTATACGTTTATAAGCTCGTATTTATCAAGGCTATACACAGCATAGCTTCTTGCGTAGAAGGTGGAGTCAAGGTTTGCGTCCTTGATGTTAGCGAGAGCGGTGTTCATGGTAAGAGTTCCGTCCTCAGCGGCAGAAATACCGTTCTTAGCCTCAACGGCGAGGAATATACCCTTAGCAGCATCTGTCGCCTTGCCCATAACGCCTTCTGCCCAAAGACCCTTTTCAAGATAGGTGTCCTTGGTGATAACAGTTCCGTACTTTGCATGGTCAACGAGAGATTCCTTAACGTCTGTCGTTTCAGCATTGTCAAGCGTTGCGGGAGCGCAGGTTGCGGTAAAGCGCAGACCGTAGTTAGGCTCCTCAGCGCTTACTCTGAGAGTTGCGCCGTCATTCATAACGGGAGCGTTAAAATATGGGTAAGCCGTCTCAGCATCGGTATAGTAGAAATTGGGATTGTACGCATAGATATTAAGGAATTCGGTAGTTCCCTTTGCTTCAGCGAAATTCGCGCCGATAAGCTTTACGTTTTCACCGAGAATAAAATCGTAATCGTCCTGAACGGAAATAAGGTACTTGCTGGAGGAAGTATTCTGAACGGTTGAGTTACCCGTTATGCGAACGGTATCTCCGCCCTTGAGATCCCAGAAAACTCTGTGCTGAACCTTAACGTTAGTATTGTTAAGATTAACGTTTCTGACGCCGTAAACAAATCCGCCCTGGTTCTGTCCTTCGGTCTCAAGCGCACCCGTAACGGTACAGCCGTCCATGTTTACGTCAAGGATATGAGCGCCCTTTCTGATACCGATAACGGTACCCTTACCCGTAAGGGTTATGGAGCAATCCTTAAAATTAAGAGTATTTACTGTTTCAGCGCTTACGTCGTTAGCATTGGGGGTTCTGAAATGACCGTACTGGTCGTCAAGGGAAGCTTTACTCGTAAAGGTAACCTGATTGAAGGTAAGCGTTGATCCACCGAGAATATCAACGAAACGCTGAGAAGCGGTCATATCAACCTTAAGATTATTTACGGTAAGGTTATCGCCTGCCGTAAAGGTAAAGGGTTGCTTCGTAGTGGTAAGCGTGTGTCCGTTACCGTTGATAACTATATCCGTACAGGTTGTCTTGTCTGTATCGGTATAGCCGTTTACGGTAAGGCTGTAATCAGCGAGCATATTGATAGTTCCGCCGCCTGCGGTGAACGCAGCCTCGAGAGCCTCGTTATACGTTGCATAATTACCAACTGCCGTTCCGTCCTTCTTAGCTACCGAGAAAACGGCTGTCTCGGCGGCGGTGGGGATTGCCATAGCAAACACGGATATCATCATAAGACACGCGAGAGCTATAGATAGAATTTTCTTTTTCATGATTTTTACCTCTCTTATATATTTTTTAAGATTCTCAATTAAAGAGCGCTGACGTCAACGCAGTTGTCCAAATCGTTGTCACCGATACCCGAAGAGGTGATGCAATCAGCAGTGTTAACGTAAATCACCGATACCTCGGGAACAATGTAATTCTTTTTCATGATTTTTTACCTCCTCTTATTTACCTTCACCGTCATACATATCTGAATACTTTTTAAGAGCTATTCTCTGAGTTGTACCATAACGGCTGTATACAGTCTCACCCTCAACAGTTACCTTGCACATGTATATCTCTGCAAGAGCATCGTCAGCAGCCATCTCTGCTTCCGTCTTTGTATCATTATAAGCTTCGTTGGCAACGTAAGCTATGCTACGAGCATTCTTATCTGCGTTATATGTGCCGTATACGGTGACGCTAACGTTTGTTGCGGGATTATATGTCGCATACGTTCTTGCTGAATACTGCGTGTTTACATTTTCATCTGAAATGCCTGTGAGTGCTACCGTGTAAACTCCGTCAACGGTATTATTCTTGTCAGCTTCAGCCATCTTATAGCTTACTTCGGCATCAGCAAGCGCCTTTGCAGTAAATTCACCGGTAAGCTTATCGGTACGCGTTACGAGCATGCCGTAGGTAGCAGGTTCACCCGCAACGGTTGCCTTGAAGCGCAATCCCTGCGAGCCATCAGTCGTGCGAACGGACGCGCCTTCTTCAAGAGTGGGAGCAACATAATTATTATTAAGATCTGTTCCGTCACTCTTATACCAAAATTTATCGTTCGCTGCATAAATATTAAGTTCTTTACTATTGGCATTGTAAAGAGTGCTACTCTTGATACTTACATTATCGCCAATATATATATTTGCCGGACGAGTAGTATTAGCGTGCAATTCAAATACGGTTTTATTATTATTAGACTTTATCACCGTAGGATCTTCCGCAGTTCCCGTTATAACAGCCGTATAACCATAAGGGGTACACAAAATATGATTGCATATGTCAATATTTGAAGAGTGAATGCTTATTTCGGGAGCAGTCTTACTACTCGCACCGCCTACCCACATGAATCTCATATTGTTTCCTGTTGCCGTCACATCCGTATTATTTAAAACAAGATTCATTGCATTTTTTGATGAGGAATTTCCAAATACAACCACGTAAGAACTATAATTTGCTGTAACTTCAATATCACAATTTTCGAAAATCATAGTATTTACGCTGGAGTTTGCTGTTTCATCTGTACCGCTTGAATTTTTATTAGGTGTCCTAAAATATCCACCAGCATCATTGGAAGCATTTGAAATAGCGCCGAGTGTAAACGTACAACCGCTAAATTTAAGTGTAGTGCCATAATATACTTCTGCCGCACGCGCCGTCAAATCTTTTACGTGCAAATTATTTACGGTTATATCATCATTAGTATTAAACTTAAACGGAGTGGTCGAACCTGTTATATAGTTGCCATTTCCTTCAATAGTTATAGTTGTTCGGGTATCACTACTGGTCTCTTCCACAATGGCTGTTGTCATTTTGTAAGGGTTATCTTGCGTCCCCAAGCCTTCTTTAAGGGTTATAGTTGCACCGCCATATGTATATGCTTGCGTTATCGCCGCAGATAATGTAGCACATCCCGTACTTTCGAGGGGATTCGAGGTTTTTGTAACTGTAAAGTTACTAGTGACAGCAAACACGGGAATCGCTGTAGCAAAAGCGGTCATTATCATGAGACACGCCAATGCCAAAGATAAAATTTTCTTTCTCATTTTTAAAAATTCCTCCTAAAATATAATTTTTCTCGGTTTTGTAAAGTCCTAACTATTCAACACCAAAACCGAAAGGTATTGAAAAGCTTTACGGTTCTTTCGTTTATCACTCCTTACAATATTTTTTTGCATTTGTCTAATTATTCCAAGGTATACTTAGGGCAATTTTAGCATATTGTATACGTTAATTATACAATATCAAGCAGATACATTCAACACACTCTTCACCACAATTTCCGAATTATTCAACACAAAAGATATTTTTATCTTCACCTTGCATAAATCCACAATCGCTAATTTGTATATGTCACACAATATAAATTACTGTTATTTAACGGTAATTCTCACCGCATTTCCTTTGTCATAAATAGAGCCTTTAAGAACATACTGCGGAATGACGGTATGTGTGCCGTTTTCCGTCGTTGCGTTTATCTCCATATAAAAATCGCTATGAAGATGTCCGCAGAATGCTCCTTTGATTATGTCGCCGTTTCTGACTATAAGCTCGTAAATTTCCTTTGACGCGCCCGTGGACTGATTTGATACTGTATCGCTGTAAGAATTGTAAAAGTTCTTGTACGCTACGTCGCCTCGGTCAAGTGTTTCGGTATATTGGTATTTGGGGTTTCCCGTCGCTATGGGAATATGATAGAAAATCAAAACGGCATATCCTTCTTCTCTCGCGCGTGCCAAATCATTCTTGAACGGTTCTATCTGACAATCCCAGAATTCTCCCGCAGTTGCGTTATCCATCTGTATAAGCATTACCTTGTTTTCAATGACCTCGGACGAATAATAAATGCTTTCATTACTGTTATAAGCTACGCGCGTATTCCAGCATTTATCAAACGATGCTATCCTCTTTATAGCAAGAGCCTGCCATTCCTCTTTGCTATAATCATGTTCGTCACCCATCTTCGTGGCAACCTCGTGATTTCCAAGACACGCCATTAAATTACCGTAGGCAGAAAAAATATGCTTGTTTGCCTGTATGGCAGTCTCGCTCGTCAAAAAGTCGTAAATATCACCCGTTATAACTATCTTGTCTGCATCCTTGAAATGCTCAAGAACCCGTTTTGTCAAATCAAGATGGTCGGTTCTATTCTCATAAATATGCGCCCATTTTCTTTGCTCGTAGGTCTTGCAAAGCGTGCTGTCTGCCATGTCCGCGTCATTCATCCAAGCTATATGCAGATCGGTGAGCTGGACAATTTCTACGTCCTTGCCGCCCTTTTGAGTTTCTATTACTACGTCTCTTATCTTTATTCCATTTTCTATCTCGGTTGTCCACATATCAGTGTTTATTTTCCTCCGAATGGTAAGTTTGTTCCATTCTTATTTTACAACATCGTAAAACCATATTCAATGCACAAATCACACTAAATACCTAACTATTCACCACTTTTTTGCAAAAGCGGCAGTTTTGATATTGACATGTCTTTTAAAAAATGCTAAAATATATTGTAATTTAAACAAGCGAGGTGCTCCTATGAAGGCTGAGTTTATATGCCACAAGGATTTTTCCACGGTACAACCGATAAACGTTTTTCACAAGGAATGTGAAAAGAAAGAGCTTGATGAAAAAGATGATATGTATCTTAACAGACATATTCTTTTTCGCAAGAAATTTAATGTAGACAAAACAAAAAACGCCATGCTCAAAATAACGGCGGACGATTACTATAAGCTCTATATAAACGGGAAATTTGTAACTATGGGACCCGCTGCGTCGTACCCAAATTGTTACAACTATAACTACATAGATGTTTCCGACTATCTTCATTTGGGTGAAAATGTGATTGCCGTTCACACATATTACCAAGGACTTATCAATCGAGTATGGGTATCGGGTGACCGCCGTCAGATGCTATGGGTTGATATGTCTGTCGACGGTGAGCAAATCTTGATAAGTGATACGTCATGGAAATGTCACGAGCATACGGGATACAGCAATTGCGGTAAGATTGGTTATGAGACCCAGTTTATGGAGATTTACGACAGCGGTGCGGACGAGGCTTTTTTCTATTTGAGAGATTTTGATGATAGTGATTGGGAAAACGCTCAGATTTTTAAAAATGCCGATTACTCTCTCGTAAAACAGCAAACCAAGCAATTACAGTTTTATTCCGTCGAACCAAAGACATGCCTTGAAAAAGGTAATACAGTGTGGCTTGATTTTGGTCAGGAAATGGTTGGTTACCTGTGCGCAAACGCAAAAGGCGCTAAGGGAGATACCGTCATACTTCGTTATGGCGAGGAATTGAACGGTGACGGCTCTGTCAGATACGATATGCGTTGCAACTGCGTGTATGAGGAGAAGTGGATTTTATCGGGTGGAGAGGACACGCTGAACCAGTTTGATTATAAGGCTTTTAGATATGCGGAGATCATTTTACCACAAGGCGTAGATGTGTCGAATATTACAATGCTTGTCCGTCACTATCCGTTTGAGTCCAAAGCACGCTTTGACGCTGACACCTCCGAGCTTTCCGCTATTGTAAAGCTTTGTGCCAACACTATAAAGTACGGCATGCAAGAAAATTTCGTTGACTGCCCAACAAGAGAAAAAGGGCAGTATCTTGGAGACGTCTCTATCGCCGCGCGCGCTCACGCGATACTTACGGGTGATACCAATATGATGAAAAAGGCGATTACGGACTTCTGCAACTCTTGCTTCGTTTGCCCCGGGATGATGGCGGTTTCTACATCATCTCTTATGCAAGAAATTGCCGACTACTCGTTGCAATTTCCCGCACAAGTTCTGTGGGTATATAAAACTGACGGAGATATAGATTTTCTTAGATATGCAGAGCCATATGTGACTGATATGTATAAATATTTCTCACAATATGAGCGCGCAGACTGTCTAATTGACAACTTACTTGATAAATGGAATATGGTGGATTGGCCTAAAAATCTACGTGACGGATACGACTTCCCGCTTACTCGTCCGATAGGAGAAGGATTACACAATGTAATCAATGCATTTTGGTGTGGATTTTTACAATCGCTTGATAAAATATACGTTATACTCGGAAAGAAAAAAACAGGAAAGACCGACAAGGCAATAAAAGCTTACATAAGTGCTTTTTACTGCGAAGAAAAGGGGCTTTTCTGTGATACTCCCGAGCATACACACTCGTCGATACACTCAAACGTACTGCCGTTGTTATTTAATATCGGCACTGATGAATGTCATAAAAATATAATCGAATTTATAAAAAGAAAAAAACTTTCCTCAATGGGAGTTTATATGGCGTATTTTACACTTGCCGCTTTGAAAAATCATGGGGAGTATGAGCTTGCAAAGCAACTGATAGCTGATCCTGATTGCTGGCTGAATATGCTATCCGAGGACGCAACCGCTACCTTTGAGGCGTGGGGCAAAGATCAGAAATGGAATACGAGCCTGTTTCACCCTTGGGCGACAGCACCGCTGATAATACTTTCTGAAAAGGCATTGCCTTACTAAACCGTATCCTAAGAAGGTAAATGACATATGAAGAATATAATTAACATAATTAATTTTATCAGAGCTGTAGAACCCCGTCCGGGTAGAAACATAGATATGCAGTTGCCAATGAGGGAGCAGATAAGGCTCCTGCGCGAAAACAACCTTAGAGGAACGTTTTTGCTTCAATACGATACACTCACAGACCCATCCTTTGACGAGCTTATTGACGATGCCGCTACCTTTTGCGAAATAGGCTTGTGGTTGGAGATCGTACAGCCGCAGGTCGAGGCGGCAGGTCTTGAATGGAAGGGGAGATACCCTTGGGATTGGTATAACGACGTCGGTTTTCTTATAGGATATGAGCCGGATCAAAGGTTTAAGCTTATTGACGTTGCTATGGAACGTTTCAAAGAACGTTTTGGAAAATATCCCGACTCTGTCGGAAGCTGGCATATAGATGCGGTGTCGTTGAAATATCTTGATGAAAAATATCATATAAGCGCATCGTGTAACTGCCGTGACCAAGTGGGAACGGACGGATATACAATGCAAGGCGGATACTATAATCAGGCGTACTATCCAAGCGTAAATAACATGTTTTGTCCCGCATCTACAAAAGAAAATCAGATAAACATACCCGTTTTTCGTATGTTGGGTTCGGACCCCGTTTTAGCATACGACTATCAGGTGTTTGGTTACGGTTATCCGTACTGCCCTACGTTAGAGCCTGCACAGCTTGCGCGGTTTAGCGACTGGACGGATTGGTTTATGGACACGTTGTTTACTCATTCACACGGGCTTTGCTTTCAATACACGCAAGCAGGTCAGGAAAACAGCTTTGGATGGGCTAAAATGAAAGCAGGTCTTGAATATCAGCTTCCTTTTATAGCAAAAATGGCTAACGAGGAAAAGGTTTGTGTGATGACTTTAGGAGAAAGCGGAAGATGGTTTAAGGAAAATTTTGATATGACTCCGCCTGCGACAGTGGTTTCAATGGGAGCATGGAAACGCCCTGATTTGAGATCGATCTGGTATTGCAGCCGTGCCTATAGGATCAATTTGATAATGGATAACGGTGTTGTCAGATTGAGAGATATGTATCTTTTTGACGAACTGTACCGTGAGCATTATATTAATAAAAGATGCGACACACACGCTTGTGAATTCAGAAATCTTCCCGTAATGGACGGAGCAATATATTCAAATCCAAGTAAACGCATTACCGCCGGAATTTACTTTACAGAAAACGGTCAAAACATCATATGGGATGATATGATTTATGAAGAGATTTCAAACAACGTTGCCAAAATAAAGCTGATTTCAGACAAAAGAACGCTTGTAGTGCTTCTTAATGAGACCTTCATAGAAATATCAGCGGATTTTGAGGACTTAGCTCTCGTTCCCGTATATGATACCGAAAATGTGTTTGGAAAAAAGAATGAGGAAGATAAATTTGCAAATAAAAATAACTCTAAAACATCGTTAAGCTATATAGAAAAAGCAGAGGCGCAAAAAAGAGATGTTACATTCAAAATGAACGGATTTGATTATGGCATAAAAGTAACCCAAGGCATACTTGGCAAGGATTTTACCGTAAAGTCGGAAAACAAGAAGATAAAGTTAATAACTTTTAATAACCATAAATATTGATACTTTGCCGATGTTACCTTCAGAAATGATCAATGTGCCGGCAACAATAAAAGGCGAGAATTTCTCATAGCATCAATAGTGCATCAAAAGAAAAAATCGACAGTTTAAAACTGCCGAAAAGGTGAGCAAAAGCGCTCAAAAAGCAAGGAAAATCAAATAATTTTAAACCTTCAGCCCCACTCCAAAACCGTGGGTCGCAGTTTGGCGAAGCCAAACGTGTTCGACCTATCCTCCTGCCCCTGCCAAAAATCCTGCACGAAAGTGCGGGATTTTTACTTTTTATCTCTTAACTCTTCACTTTTCACTAAAACGGCAGGATTTTTGGCAAGTAATAAGTAATAGTGAAGAGTGAAAAGGTGAGTACGCGTTCCAATAATTCCAACTGTTCCAACCGTTCCGTTTGGTACAGCATCAAAAAAGCAACAGCGACCGCAGAGTTTAGTTTTTTGCGGTCGCTATTTTATTTGTTTACACCGACGCAATTTTTGATGTGTTATAGGCAGAAATCATTTGTTATGCCGTTGAGCATTGAAGTGTCCTTTTTTACATAGTACATCTCAGTGACCTGTGTTGTAGAATGTCCAAGTAAATCTGCCACTTGCTTAACTGTAAGTGCCTTTACCGTTCCA
>JAFTXE010000013.1 GCA_017461745.1 Clostridia bacterium
GGATGCAAAAGCATGGTGTTATGTTGACGGTGCAAATGGAGAACCTGACTATGAAAGCGATAGTACATATCGCGAAATGGGCTTTAAGCTCCACACCTTTATCGCAGGTAACGGAAGCGAGGTGACGGGTGTTCTTCCCGGTGCTGTCGTTGATATGCTTACGGCAAACACATCTAATCTCTATCTTCAGGAGAGCCTTGACGAGAGTAAGATTCGTTTCATAGGTGTTGTAAATATCTCTGAGGAAGAGTTTGAGAATTTCTCCAAGCTCGGATTTGATATTACTATGACCTACAATGGCAGGACCTTTACAAATACCTACACAACTACGACCGTTTATACAAGCCTTATAGCAAACGGAACTCCCGTTTTGGCAAGTGAGTACGGCGGAACCTACTTCTACGCAGTAGAGATCACAGGTCTTGACGCGGCAACAGCGGGCGACGTAGTATTTAACGTTGACGGAATTACGATTCACGCAGGTGAAACTACGACTAATGTTTTCGGCAGCGGTGAGTACACCTATTCCGCAAACTGATATGAAGGAGGATATGAAAATGAAAAAAGTATATAACACTCCCGAATTGAACATGATCTGCGTTCAGACCGTTGACGTTATTACGCTGAGCGCAGGTGAAGGCGGAACTATGCAATCCTGGTCCTTTGGCGACATTGTTGACGGCAGAGCAGGTTGGTTAGAGTCCTAAAGCAAAACAGCGGAAGAAAGCGACCGGCGGCTCTCTTCTGCTCCACACAAACCTCAAATTTTTCAGGAGGATGAAATGAAAAAATTTTTAAGAATACTGTCAATGCTTATGGTATTGGCAATGCTCGTAGCTACCTTCGCTGCTTGCGGTGATAAAGGAAATACGAGTGATACTGAAGCTACGGATACACAGGCAAACACAGAAGATACGGGATCTGACGATCCTATAACCACTCCCACTGATGATAAAGACGTCATCAAGATCACAAATAAAGATCAATTTCTTATACTTGTGGATCAGCTGAATCAAGATCCGAACGCAAGTAAAGGCAAAACATATAAGCTGATTTCCGATATAGACCTCTATGCAGGTTGGGACGCGTCTCCCTCCGAGAAGCTCGGAAAATTCGTCGCTCCCGACGCAATCACCGAGTTTGCGGGTATCACCGAGTTTTACGGAGTATTCGACGGAAACGGTAAGACTATTTCGGGCGTTTATATGGCTGATACAGCTGAGGCAGGCGCGAACGTTGCTATATTCAAGAAGCTCAACGGCGGTACTATAAAGAATCTTACCGTAAACACTGCGTTTATCTATGATGACGGCGCAAAGGGCGCTGTTGTCAGCGGACTTGTTGGAACTGTAAACGGTGATAATGCAGTTATTGAGAACGTAACCGTTAACGCTAACGTATATGCGGCATCCGATTCTGCTGCAACCGTTGCAGGCGTTGTAGGTAAGGTCGAGGCTGAAAATCTTACAGTTAAGGACGTTACCTTCGGCGGACGCGTAGGCAATGTAGGCTCTGATCTTAAGATCGAATCTCCCTCTACTGCGGCGATCCTCGGTCAGATGATCGCTGACGGAGGCGACAAGACTATCGCAATGAGCGGCTGTAAGGCAAACGGTGCTATCCTTTCTAACGATGGCGCTACTAAGGATGCATTTTGCGGAAAGGGTGCTTCTAAGCTCACAAAGACTGATTGCACCGAGACTGCTCCTGAGGGCGGCGGTGTTGTAAATCAGATCGTTGAGATATACACGGCTGAGGAATTCAAGACTCTTGCAACGCTCGAAAGTGATTTTGCAGGCAAGACCGTAAAGCTTATGAGAGATATTCTTCTCAATACCGATTGGACAGCAAGCGAGACTGCTCCCACAGATGTATGGGCAGGTATTGCTGAGTTTAAGGGTGAGCTTGACGGAAACGGCAAGATCATAAGCGGTCTCTATGGAGAGAGCTTTATCGGAACACTTAACGGCGGTACGGTAAAGAACTTCCTCTTGCTCAACAGCGCGTTCGTATCAAGTGACGACGCAAGCGTGGGCTTCATCGGAACGGTCAATGGCGGTAAGGTTGTTGATGTATATTCCGAGGCAAAGGTCTACTATACGGGAACTGCCGATGCAACCGTTGGCGGTATAGCAGGCAAGACTGAGGGTGCTTCTACTTTTGAGAACGTAGTATTTGCAGGCGTTGTTTCCGCAAACGGTAAGACCGCAGATCTTATCGCAAACGGAACGGCTACCTACAAGAACGTACTTGCAATCGGTACGGGCGCAACTACGGCAGCTACGGGTACTTGCGTGCTCGCAGAGAAGAAGGATGCGGCATTCCTTGAGGGCAATACCGAGTATGCTGATTGGAGTTACTCCGCATATCTTGAGGCTACCGCTCCCAAGACTATAACAGAGCTGCTTCGCTTCTTGAAGCTCACTCCCGATACCTCTTGGTATAACGATACGGATACGACCTTTGAGATATCTACTCCCGAACAGCTTCTCGGACTTTCCGTTCTCGGTCAGACAAATAACTTTGAAGGCAAGACCATAAAGCTGACGGCAAACATTAATCTCAATCCTACATGGGATGCAACTACCGCCATATCTACCGCAGGAAACGTAACTCTTGCGGCGGCAGCATACAACGCATGGACGCCTATCCCCTTATTTAAGGGAACTCTTGACGGACAGGGATTCCGCATCAGCGGTATTTACAGCGCAGTTACCTTTGAGGGAGCACCCTCCGACGGTCAGAAATATGTCGGTGGATTCATTACCGAGCTTGTAGACGGAGCTGTGAAGAATCTTATTGTGGATAATAGTATGGCGGTATTCACACCTGCTCCTAATACATCGGGAACATCAAGATTGCGTATAGGCGGTTTTATCTCCCGTGTGGTTGATTCCGATATTAGTGTTATTTATGCTGATATGGATGCATGGCTGTGTTTTGATAAGCATTTCTCAATGGGTGGCTTTATTTGTTCTATTGAAACTGCAGATAGCAACAATAATTACGCTGGTACCATAGAAAATATAGTTTATGCAGGTTCTTGCGGACGAATTGTTGATGGAAAATGGAATATAACAGGTTCTGAGGGCTCAAACAGAATGTATCTTGGAAACGTTATAGGATATGCGGTAAATAAGAATGTTACGGCTACCATAAATAACGTTGCATTTATTGGTTGGTGCAATGGAAAATATTTGAGAGATACTGTTAAGGCTACAATAACGTATACGACGGATATACTCAAACGTGATAATAATAACAATACAAACCTTTCTCTTATTGGATATGCGTTGTTCTCAAATGAAGTTGCAGATAACTGGGCTTCTGACGGATATAACGGATTGGGCTTTAATAGCTGGAATGTGAATAGTAGTCAAAAATCAACCTATGAAAGCATAGGTTACGTTACCTACGAATTTATTGCTGGCGACGGTAATGCTGCTGTAAACGGTATTCTTCCCGGAGCAGTTGTTACTATGCTTAACGCGGCTAATAATCAGTAATTTTTCCCGAGGGGAGCAATCTTTAGGGATTGCTCCCCGACTTTACGAGCATCGCTGTTTGCCTATCGATGATAGACAAAGACCGATTTTCATAAAAGAAAGGAGATTTTATGGAAAGTAAAAGAATTATTCTTGCGTCTGATATACATCTGTGTCATGCCGATTGGTATGGTGTCAAGGCAGAGGATAGATTACAAAAATTTATTGATGACATTAAAGCTGAATACGAAAAGCAACCGTTTGAAGCATTGCTTTTGCTTGGAGACTATTCTCTCGACCATTGGAAATGGCAGGTAAAGGGCTCATACATAGAAAAGGGAATAAGCTATACCAAACGCTTTGTGGACGAGTATCTGTCACAGCTTGCGGAGCTTCCCATCGAGATACGAATGATCGCGGGAAACCACGAGCAGTACGGAGAAGAACTTTATTACAAGCTGACGGGATATCACCGCGAGGACGTGTACGTTACGGGAGATTGGCTGTTTATTCTTATGGATACCTACAAGGGCGGTCTTGACCCTACGGAGCATCACGACGGTGTTTATACGGGTGCCGATATGGAGTTTATAAATAAGCAGATGGACATATATCCCGATAAAAAAGTGATAATTTGTTCTCATTATATCGAGCCGTGGCGCGACGTCGAGGAATTTAAGGCATTGCTTCGTGACGATAGAATAATCTGTCTTTTTGCCGGACATACCCATAAATCCGAGATTTGGTACATGGAAGAGGAGTACGGCTCAAAAAAGACCATATTTACAGGTCAGTACGGCGAGCTAAACAGCAAGGTATTAACGGATTCTATGTGGGGATTTCGTGAGCTTATACTGAATGACAGATATATTGAAAGCAATTATATCACACCTGAAAACACGATAGTGTTAAACGGTGAGAGATATGTTCATCCCTACTGTAAGCAAGACAGCATAAGAATTGAAATAAAGTAAGGAGACTGATATGAGATATACAAAATACGATTTGAAGAACGAAGCAGAGTTAGCTCTCAACTACATTGATGGAATGACCGATAGAGCTTACGATTATTTACCCTTTTGGCTCGTTGAGCCGCACAAAAAGCCCGCTCAGGCAGAGCATTGCAAGGTGGATGACGCGGAGCTCGTTGGCTCTTGGTTTGAGGCGGTGGACAGTATCCACTCCATACTTGGCGAGCGCGAGGAGAGCGTAAAGCTTTACGAGGGGTTCCGACGTCAGGTTCTTTCCAATTGGGGTGAGCACGGATTGCGCTTTCATAAGAAATACCCTTGGACGCACACAATTCATTCTTCGTTTCACGAGATGGGATATATTCTTCCCGCGCTTAACAGAATGATAAGGAATAATCCCAATGACGAGGAAGCGGAAATGAGAGCTGCAGGACTTGTCAGAGGTATGCGTTCGCTCGTTATTTCCCGAGAGGTAAAAACCTTTTGGTCGGGTGACAGCATTGAAAAAAATCCCGTTTACGAATTTCCCAACGACGTGTATCTCGAGGACGGTGGCTTTGACCTGACGAGACACACGGGAAGGGGAGAGCAGTCCATAAGAAACGCGGTATCTCTCCATGCGCTTGTTGACAGATACGTTATCGCAAACGACGAGGTTGCTCTTGACCTTGCTATCGGTATGTCAAACTATCTGCTTGGCGTATCGAGATATTTTAATTACAAATTTGAGTTTTTCGGTCACGTTCATTCGGCAGCTTGGGTAGCGGCAGGACTTATATACCTCGGCAGAGTTACGGGAATTGAAAAATATTCTAATGCCGGAGAGAAGATATATCTGTATATCCGTTCTATGACGTCCTCAGCCGGTTGGGTTCCCGAGTATGCTCAGTGGCATAGACCCGAGGATGAGCATTGTGAGACCTGCTGTATCAAGGATCTCGTTCTTTGTACCTACGAGCTTATACTTTCGAGTAAGAATGAGTATTGGGACGAGATGAACCGCTACGGCAGAAATCAGCTCTCGGAAAATCAGGTAAGATATACGGGCTACGTTGAGGTGGACAACACCAAAGAGGATGCAGATGGAAAGACATACAAGAACCTTGATAAGAGACTTGTGGGCGGTTACACGGGTGGCTCTGAGCCTAACTCTATATCCCTCACTCGTTTCCGTTCTATCGCGGGCTGTTGCGTAGGAACAGGACCTATCGCTCTCGGGATCCTTTGGAACAATGTGGCAATCGATATTGACGGTGTACTGACGGTAAATATACATACGGATAAGGAAACTGACAGTTATAAGCTTACCCACTTTATGCCCGACGACGGAAGAATAGCTCTTACCGTAAAGAAGGACGGTAAGGCAGGATTTAGACTTTATCCTTGGATGAGCGAGGAATGGAAGCTCGTCAAGAACGGAGAACAGATAGACGCGCTCTTCTCTGAGAACGGAGAGGTAGCATATGCACAACTAAAAGCGGGAGACGTTCTTGAAATCGTGTTCCCGATAGCTACCGTTGAGAAGAAAGAATTTTTCGCAGGCAGAGAATATACGGAATATTGGCGCGGCGGCGATATGATAGATATTCTTCCCAGAGGCGAGCACGTAAGACTTTATCAGAGAGATAACAAGATGACGAAATACTATCCGTTGCCGTCTGATATTGAATACAGAGGTCCAAATGATAAAGGACCAACGCAACAATCACCTGTAAAATAATATATGGGAGAGGCAAAGCTATGATTAAGTTTGGATGGGCAGAAACTGACATAACTCCAAAACAAAAAATATCTCTTGAGGGGGAATTTTTTGAGAGAGTAACGGATGATGTGGAAACTCCTATTACAGTAACGGCTTTAGCGATAGAGGCTGGTGGCGAGCAGATTATAATCTGTTCTTGCGATCTTGTTTGTGTTACTGAGGAGCTTGTGGAGAATGTGAGAGAAAGAATAAATACTGCCGATATAAATAAAAGCAAAATTATATTGACGAGCGTCCATATTCATAACTCCTATACCTACAGAAGAAAGAGTCCGCTCAAAAAAGAGTTTTCACAGTCGTTAGATATAATGAAAAAGTATATGCCTGAAGATTGTGAATACGTTCCTCAGGTAAAATCTAATGATTGTATGAATCCCGACGACGCATTTGAATATCTTGCCGAGGTTATTGCAAAAACGGTAGAGGTCGCTTGGAAAAAGCGATCCACCGGTGGATACGCGACGGGATTTGGACGTGCGGCAATTGGTCTAAATAGACGTGTTTGCTATTCTGACGGAACTGCAAAGATGTGGGGCGATGTTGACACGGCGACCTTCACCACGCTTGAAGCAGGGACCGACAGTGGAATAGAACTGGTGTTTGTTTATGACGAGAACAAAAAAATGACAGGTATTGTAGCAAACGTAGCTTGCCCTGCGCAGGTTATGGAGCAGAGAAGCGTTATATCCTCGGATTATTGGGGAAAGGTAAAGATATTATTGAGAGAAAAATATGGACAAGATCTTATGCTTCTTCCTATCTGTTCTGCTGCTGGAGATCTGTGTCCGCGAGATATGGTGCGTTGGGTTGAGCCTGAAACATCTATAAAGGACCCCAATATTGTCCGTAATGAGCCTAAATTCAGAAAAGCTGACCCTTCGATGTTCGACATAAAGGGAACTTGGAAAATTGGTAGAAGAATTTTCAATGAAATAGAGATGGCAATAGAGGAAATATACGAGATAAATCAAGATGCTGAATTTAGACATTGCTCAAAAGTGCTTTCTCTTCCATTGCGTAAGGTTACTGATTCAGAAAAGGTGAAATCAGAAAATAGAATGCGAGAATTTTTAAAAGGAAGAAAAACGCTTGACTATATGGATTCTGCCGAGATGTTTGTTCATGCCGGTACTATTCAGAGATATGAGTTACAACAAGTATGTAACACCGTCGATGCTGAAATACACGCAATTAGGCTTGGGAATATTGCTTTCGTTACAAATTCTTTTGAGTTATTCCACGATTATGGAAATCAGATAAGAGCTCGAAGTGTTGCCGAACAAACGTTTATTGCACAGCTCTCTAACGGTGATCTTGGCTACTTACCTACTGAAAAAGCGCAAAAGGGCGGGCATTACAGCGCATACGTATCATCAGGGTATGTTGGATATGAAAGCGGAGAGCTTTTGGTAAGCGCAACGCTTGATATGATAAACGACCTATTCGAGTGAGGTGCTGTATGAATTTTCTTGGAATCGACATCGGCACGACGTCTGTAAAGTCGGCGGTATTTGACGAAGCTCTCAAATGCCTTCATAGCAGTACGGCAGACTATACGCTTGATACACACGGAGACATCGTTGAGTTTGACGCCGAGAGCTATTGGCGCATAGTCAAAGCCGAGATAGAAAAAGCAAAGGCGGTCTGCAAGATAGACGCCCTTGCCGTGGATACACAGTGCGAAACGCTTATACTTACGGACAAAGAGGGAAATCCTCTTTGTCCCGCTATCGTTTGGCTTGACAACAGAGCAACAAAGGAAGCGGATATAATAGCACAGCATTTCGGACACAAAAGAGTGTATGAGGTAACGGGACAGCCCGAGATAACGGCAACGTGGCCCGCCTGTAAGCTCTTGTGGGTAAAGAGAAACAAGCCCGAGATATGGGAGAGAACAGAAAGAGTCTTTCTCCTTGAAGATTGGATACTCTTTAAATTAACAGGCAAGTTCATAAGCGAAAAAACTCTGCAATCCTCTACCATCTACTTTGACATACACAAAGGTCAGTGGTGGAGCGAGATGCTTGACTTCATCGGTGTAAAAGAAGATATGCTCCCCGCACTCCATTCAAGTGCTAAAGAGGTTGGAGAATACAACGGCATAAAGGTTGTCACGGGAGCTATCGATCAGATAGCAGGCGCTATCGGAGCGGGTGTTGTAAAGCAAGGAATAGTCAGCGTTATGACGGGTACGACAATGGTCATATTCTTGCCCTCGGAAACAGTCCCCGAATACGATGAAAAGAGTATAGTGCCTTGCCACTACAATTACGACGATAAGTATTGCTTACTGTCTTGGACACCAACTGCGGGAATGGCTCTCAAATGGTTCAGAAACGCACTTTGCGAGAGCTTTTCCTTCGCAAAATTAGATACTCTTGCCGAGAACGTAAACGCGGGAAGCGACGGTCTTACATTTTTGCCATATCTCTGTGGCTCTACTATGCCTAAATACAATCCCGATGCAAGAGGAAGCTTTACCGGACTAACTGCTGAACACACAAGAGGTCACTTCGTAAGAAGCGTTATGGAGTCGGTGGCTTGTATGCTTAAGGCAAATCTTGAATACCTCGGACTTGACGTGGACGAGATAAGAGCCATGGGCGGTGGAGCGAACAGTCCCCTTTGGTGTCAGATGATGGCGGATATGACAGATAAGAGGCTCGTAACTCTTAAGAATAAGGAAACCGCCTGCCTCGGTACTGCCATACTCGCTGGAGTAGGCATAGGCGCATTTGAGTCTGTAAAGAAAGCGGCAAAGGCAATAGAGCTTGACAGAGCATTCGAAGCGCTTGGCACGGACTATACCGAGTGTTATGAAAGATATAAATATTACGACAATATACTTAATACCCGAAAGGATTAAAGATTATGGCAAAGATAGGATTCGTAGGATTTGGAGAGGTAAATACTCCCGTTGACGTGATAATCAGAAAATGTAAAGCGGCAGAGGAAGCCCTCAAAGCAGAAGGACTTGACCTTGTATCCGTATATCCCGTAGCGGACGACTATGAGGAGATACAGGTAAAGGGAGCTGTTGAGGCACTTTCCAAGGATAGCTTTGACGCTCTTGTCGTATGTATCGCAGGTTGGATACCCACGCACGCAGTGCTTAAGGTAACCGAGCATTACAGACATCTTCCCATGGTGCTTTGGGGACTTTGCGGCTGGTATGAGGGAGACAGACTTGTAACAACTGCCGACCAAGCAGGAACAACGGGACTTCGTGGAACGTTCGAGGGACTTGGCTACAAGTTTAAGTATGTTTACGATATAATCGGAAAGAAGACCAGAAGCGACGTTGTAGCAAACTACTGTAAGGCGGCTATTGTAGCAAAGCAGCTGCTTGTTGATAAGGTAGGTATGGCGGGCTACCGTGATATGAACCTCTACGGTACTCTCTATGACGGTATGTCGCTTAAGAAGACCACGGGTGTTGAAATAGAGACCTTTGAGATGCTTGAGATACAGCAGAGATATGAAAAGCTCTCAGAGGAAGAAAAGAGAGATATAGTAAATAACAGAATACTTAAGTGGAACTTCTTAAAGCCCGCTAATGACGACGCTATGATGAAGGCTGCGGGATATTATCTTGCTGTTAAGGCAATAGCAGACGAGAGAAGCTATAAGTCCATATCCTTAAAGGACGTGGACGGAATGAAGAAGCTTTGCGGATTTCCCCCCGCACCTATCTTCATGCTTCTCTCCGAGGACGGATATACCACCGTTCCCGAGAACGACTCCCTCGGAGCTGTAACCCAGCTTATGATAAACAGACTCACGGGACAGCTTGGCGGCTATCTTGAATTCTATGAGTTCTTTGAGAACAGCGTGCTTGCGGGAGTTCCCGACTTTATAGCAAGTGATATGATCGACGGAGATACATACACGGTACTCCCTGCGGCATTCGGTATGCTCAGTCAGGGAATACTCAACGTATCTAAGGTCAAGACAGGCACTCTTACTATGTCACGTCTTGTTTACAAGGACGGCAAGTATATCATGCACGTAATCCTCGGCAGCGGAAAGAACCCGCCCAAGTGGGAAGAATGTGGCTGGGATCAGCCCGCACCTCAGCTCTCAGCTCTTGAGATTGAGATGCCCAGCGTAGAGAACTTTGCGGATAACGTCGCTTGCCAACACTATATTATATCCTATGGCGACAACAGAGAGATAATAGCAAATCTCTGCTCAATACTTGGAATTGAAGTCAAGTATCTGTAATAGGTAAAGGAGAAAACAAAATGATATATATTCTTGACACCGCCGACCTTGCGGCAATAAAGCACTGTAACGAATTTTACCCCCTCGCGGGAGTAACCACAAACCCCTCTATAATCGCTAAGGCAAAGACGGACTTTTGGAAGCTTGTTAAGGACATAAGAGCCATCATTGGCGAGGACAAGATGCTCCACGTTCAGACCACGCAGACAAAGGCTGAAAAGATAGTAGAAGAAGCAAAGCTTCTGAAAAAAGAGCTTGGTGGCGAGTTCTACGTAAAGATACCGATAGGAGAGGAATGCTTAAAGGCGACCATGGAGCTTCACAAGCTGGGTATCGGCGTTACTATGACGGCAATCTTTACACCC